>CAZVOR010000032.1:0-19292 GCA_964628745.1 uncultured Halobacteriales archaeon | reverse complement strand
AGCGGCGTACGAGGAGGACCCGGAGGCGGCGCAGATCACGCTGACCGCGACCGGCGCGGAGCAGGACGACGTGCGGTCCTGTAGCGTGGACATCGGCCGGGCCATCTACGAGGCGGAGCTCCACGAGGGCGCGGGCGGCCCCGGCGCGGGGGCCTGCTCCGGGGACCTCCTGCTGGGAGCGCTGGCGGCCTGCTCGCAGCTGACCGCACAGGCCGTCGCGGAGAACTTCGGCGTCGACGTCGACATCGCCGTGGAGGCAAGCGGCGACCTCGACCTCCGGGGGACGCTCGGTATCGACGGGGAGGCCCCGGTCGGCTTCGAGGACATCCGCCTCGACGTCACCGTCGACGGCGAGCTCGACGCGGACACCGAAGCGGCGCTCCGGAAGGTCACGGAGCGATACTGCGTGGTCTTCCAGACGCTCGTCAGCCCGCCGGACGTCGAAACGACGTGGACGTTCGGGTAGGGCGACGAGCCGACCCCGGCGCGGGCGCGACCGTTCCGCGGCGCACGGCGCTGCCGGCCTCGTCGAGTACGCCTGGGTGGGAGGCCTCGCCGAAGCCGGGTGGCACCGCGAGCGAAGGGCGATGCGCACTCCCGATGGCCCCTCCTCTGGAGCGCGACTCGGTCGAGGGCTCGATCACGTTCCGACCGACGGCGATGTCCCGACCGGAATCTGCCGGGGGATGGGGAACCGTTATGGCCGCGTGAGTCGCTACCACCCGGCATGGGAACTGCAGGAACGGAAATCGACTGGGAGCGTCGGGTCTACGAGTTTCTAGCGGAACCCGTCCCCGACGAGGTGCTGGAGCGGGGGGTGATCACCGCGGCGGACGTCCTCGCGGCCACGGTCGCGGGGTCGGCGGTTTCGTACAACGACCGGATCGGCCGAGAGGCCGACTTCGCCGACGGCGATGCGTCGATACTGGGCGGGGAGCGGACGGTCGAGCCCGGGGCGGCCGCGCTCGTCAACGCCGCCGCCGCCATCACGCAGGAAATCGAGGAGGGGCACAACACCGGCGGACACGTCGGTGCCGGCATCGTGACGGGGGGCTTCGCGGTCGCGGAGCAGTACGACGCCGACGGCGAAACGTTCGTCGAGGCGTGCGTCAAGGCCTACGAACTCTGCGTCCGCCTCGAACACGCCATCTTCGCGATGAAGGACCGGATGAACCAGGCGCTGCCGTGGCTGGTCAGGGATCCGCATTCGACGTGGACGACCGTCGGACCGGCGCTCGCGGGAGCGCTCTGCATGGACCCCGAGGAGGACCAGCTTCGGGAGACCTTCCGGATCGCGGCGAACCTGGCGGTGGTCTCGATGCACGACCCGTACATGGAGGGCGCTCCAGCCCGGAACTACACGGCGGGATTCTCCGCGCAGGCAGGGGTGAACGCGGCGCTCGTGGCGGCAGCCGGGCTTTCGGGGTCGCGGACGGCGATGTCGGCGGTCTACGACCCCCTTCGCGAGATGACCGGCGGCACGTTCGACCGCGAGATGGGCGACCTCGGCGAACGCTGGGAAATCCAGCGGAACTACTTCAAGCTCGCCCCCTCGTGTCGGTACACGCACCCGCCACTCGGTGCGCTCGAGGAGATCCGGGGACAGATCGAGCCCGAGCGTGTGGATGCCATCGACGTCTACTCCTACCGGAACGCGACCGACCTGGACCACGCCGAACCCGCCAACCTCACGAGCGCGAAGTTCTCCATCCCGTTCGTGCTCGCGCGATACGTTCTCCACGGGGAGCTGGGGCTCGACGACTTCTCCGAGAGCGCAATCACAGATGAGGACACGAGAGCCCTCGCGAGGAACGTATCGATCCATCTGGACCCCGCTTACGAGGAATCGTTCCCGGAACGCTGGAGCGCCCGCGTCGAGGTGACGCATCGCGACGGACGAACGGTGACGGCGGAGTGCATCGACCCGCCCGGCGATTACCGTCGCCCCCCGGACCGACAGACGCTCGAAGAACTCCTCCAGGATCTGTATGCCTATCGCCTCGGTGGAGAACGCGGGGCCCGGGCCCTCGAGGCGGTCCTCGACGTCCGGAACCGGGACGTCCGGGAGGTCGGGTCCCTCCTCCGCCGGTGAC
The DNA here is from genome assembly GCA_964628745.1 of uncultured Halobacteriales archaeon. Taxonomy (GTDB): domain Archaea; phylum Halobacteriota; class Halobacteria; order Halobacteriales; family Hikarchaeaceae; genus CAZVOR01. The sequence goes on along the minus strand of CAZVOR010000032.1, from coordinate 17,199 downwards.
CGCCTACCACGCCAGATAACCGCCGTCCACGACGACACTCGCCCCGGTGATGAACCGAGCGTGGTCGGAGGAGAGGAAGGCGACCACGCTGCCGATATCTTCGGGTTCGCCGAAGTACGGCAGCGGCGTGCGGTCCTCGAGGAACGCGCGTTCCTCGGGCGTCTCGAGGCTGTCTTCCGTGAGCGGGGTCCGCACGACCCCCGGACAGACCGCGTTCACGAGGATCGGCACCGTCGCGTACTCGACGGCCAGCTGGCGGGTGAGGTTCACGACGGCGCCCTTCGACGCGCAGTACGCCGGCCGTCGCTGACGACCGACCAGGCCGAGCTGCGAAGCGATGTTGACGATCCGGGGTGCTTCGCTCCCGCGGAGCTGCGGGAGGGCAGCCTTCGAACAGCGAAAGACCCCGGTCAGGTTCACCTCCATGACGGCCGCCCAGGTGTCCTCGTCCGTCGTCTCGAGGGTTCCGTCGTGTGAGATGCCGGCGTTGTTGACGAGGATATCGAGGCCGCCGAACGCGTCGATCGTTCCATCGACGAGCCTGTCGACGTCGCCGGGGTCGGCCACGTCGCATTCGATGAACGCCGCCCGGCCGCCGTCGCTCCGGATGGTCTCGACCGTCGGTACGCCGCCACCTTTCGGTTCCTCGCGTACGTCCGCGACGGAGACCGAGGCGCCGGCCCGCGCCAGCGTCTGCGCGATCCCGCGACCGATCCCCGAGGACGCCCCGGTGACGATCGCCGTCCGTCCGTCGAGGTCGACTTCGAGCGCCACCGTCGGTCACTCCTCGTCCGAACCGAAGAGGCGTCGACGGAGGGAGAGCACGCCCTCGGGGAGCAGCAGCACGATGACGATGAGCGCGACGCCGTAGACGATGTCGTCGATGCCGACGATCTGGTCGAAGGTCGCCCGGAAGTACTCGGCGAGCGGAAAGACGACGAACGCGCCGACGATCGCCCCGCCGATGGTGCCGAGTCCGCCGACGACCGCCGGAAGCAGTATCTCGACGTTACGGAACAGTCCGAACACGGTCGACGGGCGGATGATCTCCAGATACATGCTCCAGAAGGCGCCGGCCCAGGCCGTGAAGAACGCGGAGAGGCCGGTCGCGAACATCTTGTAGTGGTAGGTCGGGATGCCGACGCTCGCGGCGGCGTCCTCGTTCTCCCGGATCGCGAGCAGGTAGAGCCCGACCTGCGAGTGCTTGATCGCCCACGCGACCGCGGTGATGATCGCGAGGAACGCGAGGATGACGTAGTAGTACGGTTCCGGGTTCCGGAACTGGAACGCCGCGAGCCCGTACGACATCCCGTAGTCGTCGGGGAACGGGCGGTAAAAGCCGATGGCCCCGCGGAACTCGTCCAGGTTCCGGACCGTCACCATGAACAGCATGGCGAAGGCGAACGTCGCCAGCGCGAAGTAGTGGCCCCGGAGGTTGTACCGGAAGTTGAGGTAGCCGATGAGGAAGCCGGCCAGCATGGCGACGACGCCGCCGACGAGCAGCCCGATCCAGGGGTTGATCGCGAAGTCGACGAGGAGCTTCTGCGTCGTGTACGCCCCGATGCCGAAGAAGGCGGCGTGCCCGAACGAGAAGTAGCCGGTGAACCCCGAGATGAGGTTCCACGCCTGGCCGGCGTAGGCGAACACCAGCGTCACGATGAGCATGTTGATGCTCAGCACCGCCCCGAGGCTCAGCCCGAACGCCGAGACGCCGATCAGCGTGGGCAGCGACGCGAGGACGCCGAAGAGGACCGCGCCCTGGACGACCGGCGCGTACCGGCCGTCGGCCGCCAGGGCGAGGAGGGCCGCGGCGTCGGGCGATCGGCCGCTCACGGCCCCTCACTCCGCGACCCGAACAGCCCGGTCGGCTTGAGATAGAGCAGGAGGACGAAGATGCCGAAGATGACCACCTCGTTGACCGTGCCGGGGAGGTAGAAGCCGCCGAACACCTGGACCATGCCGATGACGAGCCCGCCCACGAGCGCCCCCGGAAACGAGCCGAGACCGCCGAGGACGACGATGACGAACGACTTCACGAGGTAGGACTCGCCGATGTACGGGTCGAAGGGGGAAAAGAGGACGATGGCGGCGCCGGCGAGGCCGGCGAGCGCGCTGCCCAGGCCGAACGTCAGGTGGTCGATCCGCGGGACGTCGATGCCGACGTGCCAGGCCGCCTCGCGGTTGTCGGCCGTCGCACGGATCGCCGTGCCGAGCTCGGTGCGCTGCAGGAACAGCCACACCGCCCCGACGGCCACGACCGAGAGGACGAGGGCGTAGAACTGGGCCTGGGGGATGAGCGCGCCGGCGACCTCGTACCGGCCGAGCTGTAGCGAGATGGACCGCGGATCGCCCGTGAAGATGATCTGGACGAGGGAAAGGAGGATGAACGAGACGCCAAGCGTGACGATGAACTGGTTCTCCTGGGGCGCCTCGATGATCGGCTCGATCGAGGTGACGCTCACGACGACGCCGAGGGCGAACAGGAAGGCGACGGCGACGGGAACGCCGATGAGTGGATGGACCCCGAACGTCTGCGAGACCCAGAACACCGTGTACATCCCCACCACCAGGAGCATCCCGTGGGCGAAGTTCACGATGTCCATCACGCCGAATATCATCGTCAAACCGAGCGCGGCCAGCGCGAAGACGCCCCCCAGCAGCAGCCCGAACACGGCCAGCTGCAGGAGGACGGGGTCGAGGGTCACGACATCCTCGACGAACGCGCGAGCGGGGTCGAGAACGTCGGCCGCCGCGATGAGCGGGAGCATGATGCCAGGGACAGGCAACGTGGATATAACCGTTGTCCAGCGCCGCGGGGCGCCGGAACTCAGTCGAACTGGACCTCGGCCTGGGCGTACTCCTCCGGCCAGACGACGTTGGCTTCGAGGTTCTGGACCTGGAGCATCGGCGAGAGCGCGTTCGCGTTCTCGCCGTTGTCCTGGAAGGTGACCGGGCCGCTCGCGGCCGGGTGGTCCTCGACGGTGATCTCCTTGAGCGCCTGATTGATCTCCTCGGGATCGTTGCTCCCCGCCTCGTTGATGGCGTGCGCCGCGACGACGACCATCGTGTACGTCATGACCGAGTGGGTGACGCCCAACGGCCGGCCGTACTCGACGCGGTAGTCGGCGAAGATGCGGTCCGTCCACTCGAGGTTGTAGTCGAACTCGTAGTTGTTGCCGAACCCGCCGTTGGCGAACCGGCCGATCTGCGCGATGACGTCCTCGTCGGTGAAGGTGGGCGTCGACGTCCCCGTGAGCAGCGGTGGCCGATAGTCGACGTTCTGTAGCGACTCCATCATCCGGGTCCCGCCGCCCCCGTAGCCGACGAAGATGAACGCGTCCGCGTCCGCCTGCTTCACCCGCGTCGCCTCCGTGTCCATGTTCTCCTTGCCGAAGGCGTACGCCATCTCGTCGACGAGTTCGACGTCCTGGTCGGGGAGGACCTCTCGGAGCGTGTTCCGGATGGATTGGCCGAACGCGTTGTCGAGGTAGACGAGCGACGCAGTGTCCATTGTCTGGCCGTTCTCGCGGGCGAGCGCCGGCATGAACTCCGCGTAGTTGCCGGCCATCCCGCTGGCCGGCGTCTGGATCCGATACGTGTAGTCCATGCCGCGACCCTGCAGGATCTCGTTGGCGACGGAGACGTCGATGATGTGCGGGACCCCCTCGCGCTCGGCGACCTGCGTCGCCGCGAGCGTCACCGGCGAGGAGAAACAGCCAGTGAGAACGTCGGCGCCCTCATCGAGGAGCTGATTGTGAACTTCCGCACCGAGTTCCTGTGTCCCTTCGTTGTCACGGCTGATGAAACTGAGCGTCGCTCCGTCGAGGCTCGGGATCCCGCCGTCGTCGAAGCCGGGGACGATCCCACCCTCGTTGATATGATTCGCCGCGATCTTCCCCGCGTTCGCCATCGCCGTTCCCGAGGGGGAGAGAAAGCCCGAGAGGGGGTGGCTTCCCCCGATGACGACCTCGTCGACCGAGCTGCCGGGCGTGCCGGTCGACCCGCCACTGCCCCCGTCGTCGCCGCCGCTGCCACCGCCGCTGCCGCCGTCGCCACCGCTGGTTCCACCGTCGCCGCCGTCACCGCCACTTCCGCCGGTGCCGTCGCCGTCGTCGCCGCCCATGCAGCCAGCCAGTCCCGCGAAGACGCCGGCGCCGACCGTCTTCAGATACTGTCGCCGGTTCCCCCGCAGTAGTCTGTTATCATCGCTCATAGGGTTGCCACGGCGTGAAATTCGCTCCTCCGCTCTTATATATTGTGGAAGGGGAGGCGGCCGAGAAGTCCGGGAATGCCCGACGGTGGGCCGCGCTCGACGCGGTCCGCGAGCCGGCCGTCCCGGAGGGGGTGCGCCCTCCCGGACCCCCTCCCCCGGTCTCGGAGCGACGGGGTCGAGCGGAGGACGGTTCCGAAACCGGATGGCGAGCCAACCGTTAATACCCGCCCGCGGAACCTACCCGTCGATGATCGCACCCGAACCTGACGGGGACCGCCCCCGAGATACATGACCGACCACGAACGGGTCGCGGCATCGTTCGCCGCCGAACTAGGCTCGGCAGCCATCCCCGGTCGCGTCAGGGACCACGTCGGGCTCGTGGTCGCCGATACGGTAGGCGCGATCGTCGGCGGGTCGACCGACGAGGCGACGGCTGCCCTCGCCGCCCGGGTGGCGGCCGACTCGCCCGGGAGCGCCACCATCCTGGGAACGGGACGCGAGGCGGCGCCCGGCGAAACCGCGCTCGTCAACGGCACGGCGGGGACGGTCCTCGAGCTCGACGAGGGCCACAAGTACGCGGCCGGTCACCCGGCCATCCACGTGCTCCCGGCGCTGCTCGCGGAGGCGGAACTCGGCGAAGCGACCGTCGACGAGTTCCTCGCCGCGTTCGTCGCCGGGTACGAGGTCGTCACCCGAGTCGCCGAGGCCTGCTATCCGCTCGCCGAAGGGTACCATCCGCACGGCGTCTGGGGCGGCGTCGGCGCGGCCACGGCCATCGCCAGGCTCCGTGGCTACGACGTCGAGACGACGCTGACGGCGATGCGCATCGCCGCGAACGACGCCCAGCACACGCGGATGGCGGCCGCGACCGAGGGGGCGACCGTCAGGAACACGTACGCGGGGATGAGCAACCTGACGGGTCGCCTCGCCGCCGACCGGGCGGCCGCCGGGTTCACCGGGCTCGCCGGCGGCGTCGGTCACCACCTCGATTCCGCCACGAAGGACGGGTTCGATCGCGACCGGCTCGACGAGGCGCTCGGTGACCGGTGGGAGGTCACCCGCGGGTACTTCAAGCGACACGCCGCCTGCCGGTACACGCATCCGACCCTGGACGCCGTCGAGGCCATCCAGCGCCGCGCGTCGTTCGACCCCGACGAGGTGGCGTCGGTCCGGGTGGAGACGTACCCGACCGCCGCCGGGTTGACCCCGACGCATCCCGGAAACAGTCTCGAGGCGAAGTTCTCCGTCCCGTTCGCCGTGGCCACGCGCCTCGTCCACGGCCGGTCGGACAAGGCGGCGTTCGAACGCTCGGCCGTGACGGACGCGACGGTCGCGCTGGCCGAGCGCGTCGAGGTGACCGCCCCCGACGAGTTCGCCGCTCGCCTCCCCGACGCCCGGAGCGCTCGGGTCACGATCGGACTGTCCGACGGACGGGAGCTGACCGAGACGGTCGACCACGCGAGGGGCGGCGAGGAGCGGCCCTGGTCGGAGGGGGAGCTCGAGGCGAAGTTCCGGGGCCTCGCGGCACCGGTCCTCGGGGCGGAATCGGCCGACGAGCTCTGGCCGGCCGCCCGGGACCTGTCGGTACCGCCGGCCGAGCTGTGCGAGATCGCCGCCGGCTAGAGGCCGAGATACAGCTCGATGAGCTCGTCCTCCTCGGAGAGCGCCTCGGGCTTCCCGTCGAACTGGGTCTCCCCCTGCGCGAGGATGTAGACGTGGTCCGCGACGCGCATTGCCGACCGGACGTTCTGCTCGACGAGCAGCACCTGCGCCCCGTTTTCGACCAGCGTCTCGACCTGCTCGATGACGTCGTCCACCAGCGAGGGCGCGAGACCGGCGCTCGGTTCGTCGAGGAGGTAGACGTCGGAGTCGGCGACCATCGCGCGGGCGAAGCTCAGCATCATCTGCTGGCCACCGGACAGCGAGCGGGCCCGGGCGCCGAGCTTGTCCCGTAGCACCGGGAACGCCTCGAGCGCCCGCTCGACCCGGTCCGCCACGGCCGACTTGTCGTCGACCGAGTAGCCGCCGAGCCGGAGGTTCTCCCGCACCGTCATGTTCTGGAACAGGCCGCCGTCCTGCGGCAGCGTGACGATGCCCGCGGCGACGATGTCCGCCGTCCCCTCGGCGGTGATGTCCCGGCCGCCGTAGGTGACCGACCCGGACCAGACGTCGATCCGGCCGTTCAGCGCCTTCAGCAGCGTCGACTTCCCGCTCCCGTTCGGCCCGAAGATGCAGGTCACGCCGTCGCGACTCTCGACCGATATCCCGTGCAGGATCTCGTGATTTCCGTACCCCGCGACGATGTCCCGACCGACGAGTCGCGCTCCGTCGTCGCTCACGGGAGGACCGACCCCTCGTCCATGCTTCCCAGATACGCCTCGCGGACACGCAGGTCGTCTTTCACCTCCTCGAAACTGCCCTCCGCGATGATCGCGCCCTGGTCGAACACGGTCACGGAGTCGGCGAACTCCTGGATGAGCTTCATGTCGTGTTCGACGATGACGAACGTGGTCCCCCCGTCGTTCATCTCCCGGAGGTGGTCGACGATGCGATTCTGTAGCGTCGGGTTGACGCCGGCGGTCGGTTCGTCGAGCAGGATGCACGCCGGCTCGAGCATCAGCGCGCGGCCGAGCTCGAGGAGCTTCTGCTGCCCGCCGCTCATCTCGCTCGCCTCGTTGTCGGCGAGGTGGTCGATGTCGAGGAACTCGAGGATATCATGGGCTCGCGCCTTCTTCTCGGCGCTGACGCGGAAGCCCCCGGAGTGGACGGCGAGCAGGTTGTCGAGCACGGTGAGGTCCTCGAACGGAGAGACGATCTGGAACGTCCGGACGAGCCCCTCGTGGGCGATCTCGTGGGGCGCGTATCCGGTGATCTCCGTGCCGTCGAACACGACGCGGCCCTCGTCGACCGAGTAGAATCCGGTGACGCAGTTGAAGAACGTCGACTTCCCGCTGCCGTTGGGCCCGATGACGCCCCTGACCTCGCCCTCCTCGACGGAAAGCGAGATCCGGTCGTTGGCCACGAGCGCGCCGAACGACTTCGACAGCTGTTCCGTCTCGAGCAGCACGCCCATTCTCGGCGTCAGCTTGGCCCCTCGACCTATAAACGTTGGTTCGTCCGACCGGCAGGACTTAGCAGCCGCGGGCGCAGGGAACTGCCGTGACCGGGGAACGCACGGGCATCTCGATGGGGCTTACGGACGACCTCGACCTCGTTCGACTGGCCGAGGAGCACGGTTTCGAGAGCGTCTGGACCGGCGAGGGACAGGGCAAGACCGCGTTCGGCAAGCTCGAGCGGTGGGCGACGGCCACCGAGGAGATCGGGTTGGCCACCGGCATCGTGAACGTGTTCTCGCGCTCGCCGGCCACGCTGGCCCAGGCCGCCGCCACGCTGGACGACCACTCCGGCGGGCGAGCCATCCTCGGCCTGGGCGTCGCGCACCCCGGCGTGGTGGCGGGGTTCCACGGCATGGCGTTCGAGCGGCCGCTCGCGCGCCTGGCGGAGTACGTCGAGCTCGTCCGGCGGTACCTCGACGGCGTCGCGGAGCCGTTCGAGGGCGAGTTCTTCTCGCCGGACCGGACCTCGTTCTGGGACGCGTTCGAGCCGGTTCGCGCCGACGTGCCCATCTACAACGCCGCCCTCGGCCCCGACAACGTGCGGCTGACCGGGGCGATGGCCGACGGGTGGATTCCGTATCTCTACCCGCTCGAGCGCTTCGAGGAGGCGCAGGACTGGCTGCGCGAGGGGGCCGACCGCGCTGGCCGGTCGGTCGACGAGCTCGATATCGCGATGTACCTCGTGGTCTCGGTGGCCGACGAGCTCGACGAGGCCTACGCGGCGGCGGCCGAACACGTCGTCGCCTACTTCCGCGACATCCCGGGCTACTACGACCGCGTCGCCCGCGAGGCGGGGTTCGAGGACGACGTCCGGGCGGCCCGGACGGCGCCGACCGACCGGGCGGCCGCGGAGGCGGTGAGCCGCGAGTTCGTCGATGCCGTCGCCGTGGTCGGCACGGAAGAGCGCGTGAACGAGCGGCTGGCGGCGCTCCGTCGGGCCGGGCTTGACCTCCCCATCGTCAGGCCGCCGATGGGTGGCGGGCGGGACGCCATCGAGCGGACGATGGCGGCGCTCGCGCCGTGAGAACGAACCCGTGGCACTGGCCGAGCGTCGACGGTGGCCTCCACGGCACGGGCTGCGCTGACGGCGCCGCTCGCCATCGCCCGACCGCCTCCCGGGCGCAATGATAAGTAGCGAGCGCGAGTAGGGAGGCCACGATGCTTCGAGAGCGACTCGCCGAGGAGGACCTGCTCATGGCCATCGGCGCGTGGGACGCGCTCACGGCCCGGATGGCCCAGCAGGCCGGCGCCGAGGCGGTCTACATGTCGGGCTCGTGCGTCTCGTCGTCCGTGCACGGCGGGCCGGACGTGGGACTGACCTCGATGACCGAGATGGCCGAACGGGCCCGCCAGATGGCCGGCGTGCTCGACGTGCCGCTCGTCGCGGACGCCGACACGGGGTACGGGAACGTCAGCAACGTCCGCCGCACGGTCGAGGAGTTCGAGCGGGCCGGTGTCGATGCAATTCAGCTCGAGGACCAGGAGTTTCCCAAGAAGTGCGGCCACTTCGAGGGCAAGACGCTCGTGCCGGCCGCGGCGTTCGCCGCCAAGGTGGAGGCGGCCGTGGACGCCCGCGGGTCCGAGGACTTCCTCGTCATCGCCCGGACCGACGCCGTCGCCGTCAGCGGACTCGACGACGCCATCCGGCGGGCCCGGCTGTACCGGGAAGCCGGCGCCGACGTCCTGTTCGTGGAGTCGCCGAGCGAGCGCGAGCAGATGGCGCGGGTCGCCAGCGAGGTCGAGGGGCCGCTCCTCGTCAACATGGCCGCGAAGGGCAAGACGCCGCCCGTTCCCGCCGCGGAGCTGCAGGAGATGGGGTTCGACCTCGCCATCTACCCCTCGGACGCGTTCAAGGCGGCGCTCGAGACCATCCGGGAGGTGTACCGGACGCTCATCGAGGACCGGAGCCAGGAGCGCGTCCTCGACCGGATGGTCGAGTGGGACGAGCGCGACGACATCACCCGGTACGACGAGGTGCAGGCGTGGGAGGAGCGATACGCGGCGCGGGAGCGGGAGTACGCCGAATCGTTCGCCGAGCTCGAGGCCGACGTCAGCGCCGACGACTGACCGCTACGGCGACCGGGCCTGCCGGTAGGCGATGAGCCCGCCCGCCTCGAGGATCTCGAGGAGGTCCGCCGGCAGGGGTTCGATGGAGAACGTCTCGCCGGTCGTCTCGTTCGCGACGAGCCCGGCCTCGATGTCGACGCGGATCACGTCGCCGTCGGTGACGTGCTCGGTGACGCCGGGGACCTGGACGATGGGGAGCCCGACGTTGAAGCAGTTCCGGTAGAAGATCCGGGCGAAGGACTCGGCGACCACCCCGCCGATGCCAGCGTTCCTGATGGCGATGGGCGCCCCCTCCCGGGAGGAGCCGAGCCCGAAGTTCTCCCCGGCGACGATGATGTCGCCCGCCTCGACCCGGGTCGGGAACTCCCGGTCGTAGCCCTCGAGGACGTGGTCGCCGTACTCCGCTTCGGGGATGTCGTTGAGGTACTCCGCGGGGATGACCTGGTCGGTGTCGATGTCGTCCGGCAGGAGGTGCGCGCGACCCTTGCGCTCCATCTCACAGCACCTCCCGGGGGTCCGTGATCTCGCCGTACACGGCCGTCGCCGCGGCGGTATGCGGGCTCCCGATGTAGATGTCGCCCGGCCCCATGCGACCGGGGAAGTTCCGGTTCATCGTGCCGAGACAGACGTCTCCCTCGCCGAGGACGCCGCCGTGGGCGCCGAAGCAGGCGCCACAGCCCGGCGGGGTGACCATCCCGCCGGCCTCCATGATGGCGCTGCCCAGCCCCCGCTCGTTCAACCGGAGCAGCGCCCGCTTCGACCCCGGCGTCACGATGAGTTCGGTGCCGCGGGCGACCTGCTCGCCCTCGACGAGCTCGGCGAAGGCCGCGAGGTCCTCGTAGCGGGCGTTGTTGCAGGTGCCGACGAACACCTGGTCGACGGCCGTGCCCGCGACCTCATCGACCGTGCCGATGTTGTCGACGCTCGCCGGCTTGGCGACGAGCGGCTCGACGGCGCTGGCGTCGACCCGATGCTCCTCGACGTAGCCGGCGTCCGCGTCGGGGTGCACCTCGTCGTACGCTCGCAGGGCCCGCCCTTCGAGGTACTCCCGGGTCCGCCCGTCCGGGGGGACGAGCCCCGCCATCGCCCCGAGTTCGACCGCGAGGTTGGTCAGCGTCTGGCGCTCGTACAGCTCGAGCGCCTCGACGCCCTCGCCGTGGTACTCGATGGCGTCGTAGATGGCCCCCTTCGTCGTGAGCTCGCCCATCAGCGCGAGACCCAGGTCCTTCGCGGCGACGTCGTCCGGCAGGGTGTTCTCGACGACCACCTTGCGGCTCTCCGGCACCTTCAGCCAGAGCGAGCCCTCGCCGAGGACGTACCCGAGGTCCGTGTGCCCGATGCCGGTCGCGAACGCGCCGAACGCGCCGTGCGTCGTCGTGTGGGAGTCCGACCCGACGATGAGTTCGCCGGGCAGCGAGTAGCCGCCCTCGGCCATGATGTTGTGACTGATGCCCTCGCCGGAGGGGTAGAAGTGCTCGATGCCCTGCTCCTCGACCCACTCCGCTATCTCGCCTTTGAGCGTGCTGATGCGCTCCGAGGACGAGGGGGCGTAGTGGTCGAAGACGATGATGACCCGCTCGGGATGTTCGACGGTCTCGAAGCCGAGCTGCTCCCATCGATGCTTGCCCGGCGGGGTGGAGAGGTCGTGCCCGAGCACCCAGTCGGGTTCGGCCGTGACGTGCTGGCCCGGCGTCGGCGACTCGACGTCGGCGTGCGAGGCCAGCATCTTCTCGGCCATGGTGCTGCCGGTCATGTCGGGGCCGACGGTCCTGACGGGAATAAAGTGGCCGGATACGGTTCAGCGGGTGAGCGTGAACTCGATTCGCCGTACTCCGGCCGAGTAGTAGTCGTCCACGAGGGCCGACTCGCTCGAGCCGGTCGGCCGGGGGACGACCCGGGCCGGGACGCGGACGGTCATGGGGGAGGCCCCGAACGGATACGGCTCGATGCGGATGGTGGCTCCGTCGACGGGGGCCAGCTCGAGCCGCGTCGTGTCGCCGTCGGACGTCCGGGGGACGGATCCGACGCCGGCGGATTCGTAGTCGAACGCCGTGCACAGGTACAGGGAGAGGCGGTCCCACGCCTGCAGGAGCCGGTAGTCGAACCAGACCGAGCCGCCGTCGATACCGTCCGGCGCGACGCCGCCGTCGTGGAGGGCGGCGAGGAAGTCGCCCGCCTCTGCGTCGACCGGCCTCCCGTGGTCGCGCCGGAGCGAACCGGCGAGCGCCGACTGTCGCGTCTCCTCGCTGGCGACGAAGTCGGCGTACTCCTCGGAGCGGTCGGGGATGGCCGCGTGCGTCCCGTACCGCTGCCGGCGGACCCCCGACCCGTGCATCGAGCAGAGCAGCCCCGCGTAGGCGTCCGCGTCGGCGACGGCGTCGATTCCACGGGTGTAAAAGCGCGTCCACTGCTCGGGCGAGACGTCGAGGAAGCCCAGCACCGCCCCGTCGTCGCCCAGTCGCGGCCGGAGGTCCCAGCGCCACCACCCCGCGTCGTGGGCGTACGCGGCGAAGACCGCAGCGCCCGGCACGCCGGGCGGTTCGAACCCGTCGCCGCCCCACCGTTCGGCGAGCTGACCGGCGAGCGCCGCGTGGTCGTTCTGCGTGACGAATCGGAGGCCGTCGGGATGGTCCGTGACGATCATGTGTCGTGGGGACGCTCACGCTCCCGCCAGTTCGGCGAGGAGCTCGTGGACCGCCTCGACCGGGAGGACGTTCGCGTACTTCATCCACATGTCGAGCAGCCCGACGGCGTGGGAGAGGTCGAGGCGGTCGAAGACGCACTCCGGGGGCACGACGACGTCGAAGCCCAGCTGCTGGGCGTCGACGACGGTCGCGCGCAGACACCCGCTGGTCGTGTTCCCCACGACGACCAGCGTGTCGACGCCGGCGCGGACGAGCCGACCCGACAGGTCGGTGCCGAAGAACGAGCTCGAGAACGGCTTGTCGACGACGACGTCGCCGGCCGCGGGGGCCAGCGGCTCGACGATGCTCAAGTCGTCGTGGGCCGGATCGTCGTATCCGGGCGGCACGACCCGGCTGTAGAACACGGGGACGTCGAGCGAGCGGGCCGTCTCGAGGAGCGGGACGATGTGGTCGACGGCGCGCCAGGCGACCTCCCCCATCGCGACGGCCGATTCCTCGACGGCCTCGAGGATGGGGACGTCCTCGCCGACGATGTACCGCTGCATGTCGACGACGAGCACGCCGGGGTGCTCGCCGACGCCGCGCGTCTCCCAGGTGGAGGCGCCCCGCTCGTCGTACCCGGCGGCCTCGATGACCGCTCGGTCGCGGTCGGAGAGCAGGCGGTCCCACGGCTGTTCGAGGGTGTCGGACCGGTCGCCGCTCCCGTGGTCTGGTGTCATGGCGTCGACCTCAGCGCGCGAGATAGGACCCGCGGCCGGGTTCGACGAGTAGCTCGCCCTCGCTGACGGCGAGCTCGCCGCCGACGATGGTGTGGGTCGGCCGGCCACGAACGTCCCGCCCGTGCACCGGCGACCACCGCGGTTCCCGGGTGTGGAAGAACGCGTCGTCGATCGTCGCCGTGGCGTCGGGGTCCACGACCACGAGGTCCGCGTCCGCCCCCGGCGCGATGTGCCCCTTCCGCGGGTAGAGCCCGAACCGCTTCGCGGTGTTCGTCGAGCAGACCTCGACGAGGCGCTCCATCGAGAGGCGGTTCCGGTTGTACCCCTCGGTGAGCATCATCGGCAGGAAGTACTCGAGGCTCGGCTGCAGGCCCGGCGGGCGCTCCCACATGTGCTCGCCGTGCTTTCCCCCGCCCAGTTCGATGTTCTCCTTGCTCGTGGCGATGTGGTCGGTCCCGACGTGGTCGATGACGCCGGAGCGAAGCGCCTCCCACAGCCGGCGCTGACTCCGCTCGCCGCGGAGCGGCGGCGACACCTTCCCCCAGACCCCGAGGTCGTCCTCGCACGTGTTGACGAGGAAGTTCACGAGGGTCTCGCCGTGGAGGTCGGCGCCCCGCCGCTGGGCCCGTTCGGCCGCGTCGACCCCCTCGGCGCTGCTGATGTGCACGCAGTACGTCCTGGCGTCGGTGAACTCGGCGAGGTGCCCGATGTGGTCGATCTGCATCGCCTCGGCGACGTTCGGCGAGGCATCGCGCCACGCCGCCAGGTCGTGTCGGCCCTCGGCGCGCACCGCCGCCTCCCGCTCCTTCTGGAGTTCGGCGTTCTCGGCGTGGAACATCCCGACCGTCCCGGGGACGTCCGAGATCGTCGACAGCACCCGGTAGACGCGGTCGACCTCGCACGGTTCGATGTCGATGTCGTGGTACTTGTACATGTTAAAGAACATCTTGAACGACCGCGCGCCGCGCCGGGCCAGGGACTCGACCTCGTCGACGTGGTGCGCGTGGCTGATCACGAAGTGGTACCCGAAGTCGACGTAGGAGTTCGCCTCGCCGACCTCGACGAAGGAATCGAGGGCGGGGAGGTACTCGTCGCCGTGTTCGACGAAGTTCAGCAGGCTGGTGACGCCGCCGTGGAGCGCCCCGCGCGTCTCGGTCTCGAACTCGACCGCGAGCTGGTCGAAGTACTCCCCGTCCCGCCGGCCGAGGTGGACGTGGGGGTCGATGACGCCGGGGACGAGGAAGTTCCCCGCGGCGTCGACCTCCGTTTCGCCGTCCGGGAGCCGAGCGTCCGCCCCGACGTCGACGATGACGCCGTCGTCCGCCGCGATCCCACCGGAGACGATCCCGTCCTCGGTGACCACGCGGGCGTTGCCGACGACGAGGTCGGCCGATTCCGATGCCATGGCGGAGGCTCCACCCCCGGTCGCCTAAAGCGTGTGGTCAGCCCGGCCGCACCTCGAGGTCGTAGAGCGGCGCGTGCTGCTGGGCGCCGTAGAGGTCCGGGTCGTGAAACGAGCCGGCGGGGACGGCCCGGGGATACGTCGCCTTGAACGCCATCCCGGGCTCGTACCAGAACAGCCGCAGCTCCTCGGCGGGGACCGCGAGGGCGTCGGCGACGGAGGAACGCGTCACGTCGCCGGACTCCCGCAACGACTCGTAGGTCGCCCGGTCGTCGAACATCACGTCGACGGTCACGTAGTGGATGCCGGCGTTCTTCGACCGGATGACCGCCGCGAGGTCGCCGAGCTTCATGTCCCACCCCGGACGGGCTCGACGCGGACCGCGAACGGCTCCATCGGGTCGTCGAGGTCGAGCAGATGCCAGACGGAGAACTCGTATACGGCCCCGGTCGTGGCGTGAGCGGGCGACGCGGGGAAGGCGGCGTTCCCGGCGGTGCACTTTCTGCCCGGGAAGTCGCTGACGAACAGGTGATAGGTCGCCTCCTCGAGGAGGTCGTCGGCCGCCGCCGCGGTCGGGGCGACCGCGTCGAACCGGACGCCCACCTCCTCGCCCGGGACCGGGGCCGGTTCGCGGTCGCCCAGCACGGCGTCGCGGCCGTAGACGCGCGCGGAGAACGCGTAGTCCGCCTCCGCCACGCCGAGCAGGCGGGCCTTCCGCTCGACGGCCTCCCGCGCGGACTCGAGCAGGGCGTCGATCTCCTCGACTGCGCCGGGGTCGCGTACGCCCGCCATCGCCACGGCGCGTTCGCCGACCCGACGGGCCCCCTCGAGCTTGACCGTGTAGCCGTCGGCCGGCGCGAACCGCGAGCCGCGGACCTCCACGGTCCGGTCGTCGACCGCCGAGTAGGTCGCGGCGTCCGTCTCCAGGGTCCCCCGCGGCTCGCGGAAGGTCGTCGGGTCGGCCGTCTCGTAGAGGAGGTGCGAGGCGACGGTCACCGGGTCGGTCGTCTTCTCCGGGTTCGTCGGGACGACCCGGAAGTACTCGTCGGTGAGCACGCCGAGCATGCACTCGCCGCCCGTTCGGGGGAGCGCGATGAGGCCACCGCACTCGATGGTCTTCGCGAGGTGGGTCGCCAGCCCCTCGTCGAAGCCCTCGCGGAGGGCGACCGCCTTGAAGATGGCCACGTCGGAGGAGCGACCGGCGACGACGACGTCCGCGCCGCGGTCGAGCGCCTCGACGTACGGCTCCGGTCCCATCATCGCGACGACGTGCGCGGACGCATCGACGGTCGCCTCGTCGAGCGGCGGGGACTCGTCGAGCGGCGCCACCCGCCCCTCGTCGAGGTACCGCGACAGGTCCTCCGCCGTCTGCTCGGCGAATATCGCGGCGAGGTCGAACTCGAGGCCCTCCTCGTCGGCGAGCTCCCCGACGAGGTCGCACGTCCACTCCACGCCGGCGTCGATCCCGGCGGTGGCGGCCGACCCGACCAGCAGCGGCACGTCGGCCCGCCTCGACCGCGTCAGGAGCACGCGCAGCACCTCCTTGGCGGCCGTCCGCGAGGCGTGGAGGTTCTCGCCGGACCCGAGGTAGTGCGGACCGGCGTCGACCGACCCCGCGTCGACCCCGATGAAGTGCGGGTCGTGATCGAGGCCCGCGTCCAGCGACTCGGGCGGGAACCCGTTCCCGTGCATCAGGCCGTTCACCGACAGGAATCGAAGCTCATCCATGGTCGGGGTCTCCCGCGAACGCGGTCATGACGGCGGAACGGTGGGCGCCGTAATCAAGGTGGAGGGCGACGCGGTCAGCGACCCGGAGCGAACGTCTCCACGGTCCGCTCGACGCGGTCCCGGTCGGCCCCGGCCGGGGCCCGGACGATGGGGAGGTCGACCCCGGCAGCCCGGAGCGCCGCGAGCCCGTCCCGACAGTCGTCCGGCGTGCCGGTCACCGCCACGCGGTCGACGAACGCCTCGCTGATCGCCTCGACGGCCGCCGCCGGCGACGACGCCGCCTTCGCGGCCTCGACGTCGGCCTCGAAACCGGCCGCCGCCGCGACCCGGTCGTAGTAGCCCGGGATCTCCCGGAGGTAGTACGCGACGTGTTCGGCCGCGGCCCGTCGCGCCGCGTCGGGGTCCTCGTCGACGGCCGCGAGGACGTACATCGCGACGTCGACGTCCTCGACGGAGCGGCCTGCGCGGTCGGCCCCCGCCTCGAGCCACCCCATCGCCCGCTCGAACTGGTCGGTCGGGTAGAGGTTCGGCAGCCAGCCGTCGGCCAGCTCGCCCGTCAGCCGCACGTTGGCCGGGCCGAGCGCGGCGTTGTAGACGGGAATCCGCGGTCGGACCGGCTCGTAGGCGTCCCAGAAACGGGTGCGCTCGGGGGAGAAGAACTCGCCGTCGAACGACCCGGTCGTCCCCCGGAGGTACCGCCGGACGAGCTCGACGTACTCCGCCAGGCGCGCGAGCGGCCGCTCGAACGCCATGCCGTGGAACCCCGCCACCACGCCGGGGTGCGCGACGCCCAGGCCGAGGATGGCTCGCCCGCCGGAGTGGTCGTCCAGCGTGGCGGCGGCCTGGGCCAGCGTGGCCGGCGAGCGAGAGAACACGTTCACGATGCCGGTGGCCAACCCGATCTCGTCGGTGGCCGTCGCCCACCGCTCGAGCTTGCCGAACGCGGTCTTGCCCTGGCCCTCCGCCGCCCAGACGCTCTCGTAGCCGCGCCGTTCGGCCAGCCGGACCAGGTCGAGGTCGTCCTCCAGGGAGAACAGCACGCCAGTTCGAGGGTCGCTCACGTGACGCCCTCGACCGCGAGGTCGTTGTAGACGTCGAGCCGCCGGATCCGGCCGTCGACGACGCGGTAGATGTCCACGTAGCGGACGCCGTCGAAGGGCTCGTCGTCGTTGTCGACGCCGAACAGCGTCCCCTGCGAGACGACGACGTCGTCCGCCTCGACCCATCGTTCGAACGCCTTGTCGACGCGCCGGTAGCGCGGCGCGAAAAAGTCGAGCATCTCGCGGGGCGCGTCCGGCCCGTCGAACCG
>CAZVOR010000031.1:0-19413 GCA_964628745.1 uncultured Halobacteriales archaeon | reverse complement strand
AGCCCCCAACGGTTAACCCTTCCGAATGGATTCGAGGCCCGGAAACGGTCGAATCCGGGCTGCTCACCCGATCGCGCGGGAGAATCTGCTCCGTCGGGCCGCCATCGTCGAGCGCCACCGGCACGGGCCGCGTCGCGTCCCCGGCCGGTCGGCCGCAGCTCACCCGGGCCGCCCGAGCGTCCAGAGGAACGTCGGCGTCTGCCCCGCCGCCCGCGGCGAGAGGAAGTCCGTGACCGCGTCGTCGTAGAAGGTGAGGCCGGTCGACCCGAGGTCGCGGTGGGCCGCGGCGGCCAGGTAGCACCGACCCGCCGTGACCGCCGCCTCGAGCTGGGCGGCGCGGTAGCCGCGGTCGCCGAGCCGGTCGACGACGGCCTCGAGGTCGGTCATGAAGTACAAACAGAGCGCGGCGTCGGCGCCGAGCCGCTGGTCCAGCGCCAGGTGGCCCGCCTCCCGCCGGCACTCGCCGGCGCGGAGCCGCTCGAGCTCGCCCGCGGCCGGGTGGTAGTGGTACGCCCCCGGCTCGACCCCGTCGACCCCGTTGACGACGGCGTAGGCGTCGTTGAACCGGAGCCCCCCGCCGCCCGGCGCCCCGACGTCGAGGGGGACGCCCCGGGTCGCGCGGTCGAGGACGGTCGCCACCTTCCGGGGCTCGAGGTCGTCGCGGGCGTACGCCCGGCACGACCCCCGCCGCCGGATGGCCTCGAACAGCGGGACCTTCGAGGCCCGGTCGTCGCCGACCGGTCGCAGCTCGACGCGCTCCCCGTCGCCGGGCGCGCGGGTCCCGACCGGCGAGTCGGGCGCCCCGGCCCGCCACTCCCGGGCGGCGCCCCCGTCGTCGAGCGACGAGGCGCGGTACGCCGCGCCGATGAGCGGGTAGTCGACCTCGCGGTCGGACAGGGGGACGGTCGAGGGGTCGATCGGGTCGACCGGCGGGGCGTCGGGGGCGGGGTCGCCCGCGCCGACCGGGACGACCTCGAGCGGGGCCTCGCGGTCGGGGTCGACGCCGAGCAGCTCGGCGACGCGGCCGTCGGCGAAGCCGAGGACGATATCGGCGGGGAGGTCGAGCGACCCCGCGGCGGCGAGCAGGTTCGCGAGCGCGGTGCCGGAGTCCCAGAAGGCGTGTCGGTAGGTCCGCTCGCGGTACTTCCAGGCGTTCCGCCACCAGGTCGAGGTGGCGACGAAGGCGACCGGGGCCTCCCGCACGCGGGGGTGGCCGCCGGTCGCCTCGGCGAGCGCGCCCCGGTGGTCGCCCTCGCGCAGCACGTCGAGGGAGAGCGTGGGCGGGTCGAAGTGGTAGACGCCGGCGGGCAGCGCCCCGACGCCTCCGGTCACGAGGTAGAGGTCGACGTGGTAGAGCGCGCCGGTGCACGCGGCCGCCCGGAACAGCAGCTCCCGGTCGCCGCGACGGATCCGTCTGGTGATTCCCGCGGAGAGGTAGCACAGCTGGGTGACCGCGTCGAGGCCGAGCTCCCCCGACGCCGCCGGGGCGGGGCCGCGGTCGGCCACCGCGGCGAGCGCCGGGAGCATGGCCGGGCGGAGCGCCTCGGCGAGGGGTCGTCTCGGGAGGTCCCGGTAGGCCTTCTCCGGCCGCGGCTTGTTCTCGAAGTCCAGCCGGTGGCCGTCCTCGCGGACGCTCCGTGGCGTGTGTTTCGTCCGCTCGTGGTACTCGACGGCCCCGGTCCCGTCCGCCATGCCAGTCGGTTGGCCCGCCGACCTGATAAGCGGCTGGCCCGCCGGGGCGAGGCGACGGGTGAGGCGAGACGCGGTGGCGCGTGCCGCCCCGCGTTCCGCTTAACTGCCCCGAAGCCGAGGCTAGTCCATGTCGAACCCGCTGCAGCCCGTGCAGAACACCCTGGCCGGGGAGACGTGGAACGACCGGCTCGCCGCCGGCGCCGCCGCCGGCCTGGCCGGCGGCATCGTCATGGGCCTGGCCCTGCAGCTGGGCACCGACCTCCTGCCGGTCATCGGGGGGCTTGCGGGGGGCGCCACGGCCGTCCGGGGCTGGCTGGTCCACCTGGTCGTCAGCGTCGTTTACGGGGTCGCCTTCCCGGTGTTCCTCTCGATCCCCCTCCTCCGGGACATGGCGGACAGCGTCGGCGCGAGCATCCTCTTCGGCGTCATCCACGCGAGCGCGCTCGGCTTCATCACCGTCGGCGTCGTGCTGCAGGCGGCGACGGCCGTCTTCGGGCTCTCGCAGAGCCCCGTCTCGGCGCTGCTGGTCCCGGGCCCCGGCGCCGGCTCCCTGGTCACGGCGGGCGTCTTCGGGCTGGGTCACGTGCTGTACGGCGTGGTGCTGGGCACGCTGTACGGCGTCCTCCGCGGTCTCGGCTCCGGATGACCGTGGCCGACCCCGTCGCCCGCCCGGGTCGTCCCGCCGAGCCGGTCAGCCGCCCAGGTCGTCGGGCTCGACGCGCTCCCCGTTCCGGTAGACCTCGGCGTCGCCCTTCAGGAGGAAGCGGGTTATCGACCCCGAGTAACGCAGCGTGTCCGCTCCGCCCGTCGCGTCGACCCAGCCGACGGCGCTCGCACCCCGGACGGCCGCCTCGGAATCGTCGCCGCGCTGGAGCGCGCCGCTCGCGGTCACGGCGTAGTTGCCGGCGGTCGACCCGCCGCTTCGCACCGTCAGCGTGTTGGCGAGGCGGCCGCCGCCCGCCGCACATCCCTCGCCGCCGAGGGACGCCGGGTCGACCCGCTCCCCGTCGAGCATCACGGTGGCGTCGCCCTTCAGCACGAAGTCGGCGACCTCGCCGGTGAACCGGAGCCGGTCCGTGCCGTTGCGGCCGACGTGGTCGAGGGCGCTCGACCCCTCGACGACCGCCTCCGAGTCCGACCCCTGCTGGACCGTGCCGGTCGTGGCGAGCAGGTAGGCCGCCTTCCCCGCGGTGTCCTTCGTGACGACCAGCGTGCGCCCGCCCTCCGCGTCCGCTCCGTCCATCGACTCGAGGAGCCCGGTCGGCGAGCCCGAGGGGTCGTCACGCTCCCAGCCGACGAGCAGGTGGCCGTCGTCCGTCGGCACGGCGCTCGTGTAGCGACCGGCCGGCGCTTCCCCCGAGCGCTCGGGCGAGCCGGTGGCGCCCGCGCCGTCGACCGAGGTGGCCCACGGCGCGCCGTCCCGGACCCCGACCAGCAGGTGGCCCGCGCCGGCCGGCGCGATGGCCTCGAACCCCTCGCCGCCGGGCGACCGCTGCCACGTCGGCTCGCCCTCGGGACCGACCTTCATCGCCCACCCCCGGCCGACCGTCGTGCGGAGGGACGTGGGGCCGATGCGCTCGTACTCGTCCGTCCCGGCCGCCCCGCAGAGGACGAAGCCGTCGTCGGTCCGGGCCAGGTCGAGGAGCTCGTTGTCCGCGTCCTCCACGAGCCGGTAGGTCCGGCTCCACCGCTCGTCGCCGGCCGCGTCGAGCGCCACGACCCAGCCGGCCGACGGCGTCGACTCGGTGGGGCCGTCGGGGGACGCCTCCCCCGCCAGGACGAAGCCGCCGTCGTCGGCGCGGACGACCGCCTCGAACTCGTCGTGCCGCGGGTCATCGCCGTAGCCCTCGTGTCGCTCGCCCAGCGTGTTGTGGGTCCGCTCCCGGACCACCTCGCCGCGCCCGTCGATCTCCACCACCCACCCGTCGCCGTGCACCTCGTCGTCGGCCTCGCTCGCCAGCGTCCGGCCGACCAGGAGCGCCCCGTCGTCGGTCGGGAGCCCGTCGGCGAAGGTGTTCTGGAACGTGTTGATGCCGGGTCTGGCGTACTCGCGCTGCCACCGCCGGCGGCCCCGCTCGTCGACGGCGACGACCCACCCGTTCTTGCCGTCCGCGTCCAGGAAGTGGTACCACCCGACCAGGAGGTGGCCGCCGTCCCCGTCGGGGAGCGCGAACGCGAACGCGTCGTGCACCTCCCCGACGTCGCCCGACTCCCGGGTCTCCCGGTGCTCCGGCGAGAGGTAGGTCCGGTTCCACTGCTCGTCCAGCTGGCCGTCGAGCTTCACCGCCCAGCCGAGGCCGGCCCGCTCGGCGTCGTCGGTCGTCGTCCCGACGAGGAGGTACCCCCCGTCGGGCGTTCGGCTGACGTCGAGGAAGCCCGAGCCGGTCCGGTCGTCCGACGACGCGGTGGCG
The DNA here is from genome assembly GCA_964628745.1 of uncultured Halobacteriales archaeon. Lineage (GTDB taxonomy): Archaea > Halobacteriota > Halobacteria > Halobacteriales > Hikarchaeaceae > CAZVOR01. Next base: position 15,310 of record CAZVOR010000031.1, on the reverse strand, counting down.
GTGGCCGTCGACGAAGTCGTCGCGGCCGACGACGCGGGGGCGCCCCCCGACGACGTCGGGGCGCCGCCCCCGGCCGCGACGGTGCGGAGCCCCCCGGCCGCCACCGGCGCGACGAGCGCGCTCGCCAGCAGCCGCCGGCGTCGTTCGTCCACGGAGTCCGCCTCGGCACCACGGTCGTCGCCGCGTTCGCCCACGTCCATGACAACAGTTGCGACAGCGCCGGACGACCAGCCGGCTATTAGTTATCCCCAGGATACGCCCGCTATGCCGATGCTACCGGGGCCCCGCGGCCGCCGAGGCGTCGACGGCCGGTGGCGACGACGGTGACCAGCGACCGGCGCCGCCGGTCCGGCTCGTACCCTACTACTATGTGGGGAGGCCTGCAATCGCGGAAGAACGGCCATGGACGAGCACGCGCGCCACGGGTTCGCGACCGCCAGGGCGCTCGTCGTCGACGACGACCCGCTGCTTTCGGACCTGCTCGCCGAGTGGGTCGCGGAGAAGTGGCGCTGCGAGACGGCGTCGGGCGGCGCCGAGGCGGTCGACGTCGTCGACGACTCCTTCGACGTCGTCCTGCTCGACCGGCAGATGCCCGACCTGTCGGGCGAGGCCGTCCTCGAGCGGATACGCGAGGACGAGCTCCCCGTCCAGGTCGTGGTGATAAGCGGCGTCGAGCCGGACTTCGACGTCGTCGACCTCCCGTTCGACGACTACCTCCGGAAGCCGGTCGACCGCCCGACCCTCCAGGCAGCCATCGAGGGGGTGCTCCTGCGGCGGACGTACCACCCGACGGTCCAGCAGTTCTTCGTCTGCACGGCGAAGCTGGAGCTGCTGGAGTCCGCCAAGCCCGCCGGCGAGCTGGCCGGCGACGAGCGGTACCTGTCGCTTCTCGCGCGGGCCGACGAGCTCCGCCAGTCGGCCGACGCGACGCTCGGGGAGCGGACGGAGCACGTCGCCGGCTTCAACGACGTGAGCGCGGACGACTAGCCCGGCTCGGGCACGCCGGTCGACACGAGGGGACGCCGACCAGCGCGAGGTGGCTCCCCCGGCGACGCTCGCGGTGCCGTCGGGCAGCGCCCCGGCCTCGACTCACCCGTCCCCGTCGAACTTGGCGAGCAGCCGGTCGTAGAGGTCGGAGTCCGACTCGCCGGCGAGCTTCTCGACGATGAGCTCGGGCGTCGACCGCGCGTGGTGGCCCTTGACCGGCGAGCGGGCCACCTGCAGCTCGCCGTCCACGAGGCCGGCCGCCTCGATGCCGTCGACGCCGACGTCGAACGCCGCCTCGGCCCGGATCTCGCGGGCGAGGTGGGAGACGAAGACGGCCGTCGCGCCGCCGTCGGCCAGCCGTTCGAGGATGCCGGCGATGATGGTCGCGCTCGCGCCGGGCTCGGTGATGCTCTCGAGCTCGTCGACGAGCACCAGCTTCCGCCCGTCGCCAGCGAGGAGGGCGTCGAACTCCCGGAGCGTCGTCTCGAACGCGCCCGCGTCCAGCGTGCCGCGGGACTTCGTGAAGTAGTGCAGCCCGTCGACGGGCTCGACCCGCGCCCGCTCGGCCGGCACGGGCAGGCCCATGTGGGCGAGCACGGCGACGGACGCGACGAGGTCGAGCGTGGAGGTCTTCCCGCCGCTGTTCACCCCCGTCAGGAGGACGACCCCCTCGACGGCGTAGTCGACGGGCTCGACCTCCTCGAACGGCAGGCCGAGCAGCGGGCAGCGGCCCCCCTCGACCTCGACCCCGGACCCGCCGAGCTCGGGCAGGGTGGCGTCGAAGTCGCGGGCGAACCGGGCGACGGCGAGCTCGACGTCGAGCTCGAGGGCCGCCCGGACGGCGGCCTCGGCGTCCTCGCGCAGGCCGGCGAGCCGGTCCGCGAGCTCGGTCTTCAGCCGCATCGCCCGGCGGTCCCGGGCGGCTTCGAGGGCCTCCCGGAGCCGCCGGACGACCGCCTCGTCGTGCTCGACCGGGAAGGTCGGGTCGTCCGGGACCGCCCGGCGGGCGCGGTCGGCCTCGTCGCCCTCGAGGGCCAGCGCCTCGACGAGGTGCTCGCGGGCCGCCTCGACCGCCCCGTCGTGGGCGTCGGCCAGCTCGCGCTCGAGCAGCGAGTCGACGCTCGCGCCCCGCTCGACCAGCGAGAGGAGGTCGGCCCCCTCGATGGTGACGTCGCGCTCGCGGATGGCGGCCCGGAGGCGCTCGTTCGCGAGGCTCGCGGCCGTCCGGACGGCCGCGTCGAGGTCGTCGGCCGCCCGCGAGAGCCGGTCGAGCTCGTCGTCGTCCCTGACGGCGCCGTCGGCATCGAGCCGCTCGAGGGCGGCCTCCATCGCCTCGAGGTCGGCGTCCGCCTCGAGCCCGGCCGCCCGGTGGACGGCGATGGCCGACCGGAGGCGGTCGCGGTTCTCGCCGAAGAACGCGAGGGTCCGCTCGGGGACGACGGCCTCGGGCCGCGCCAGGGCGTCCGGCTCGACGCGGACGTCGCCGTCGACGTCGACGCCGGCGAACCGCTCGTCGAGCGCGACGACGGTCGCGTAGCCCCGGGCCAGCTCGGCGAGGTCGCGGGCGTCGTCGACCACCTCGACGCTGAGCTCGGGGAGCGCCTCGCGGGCCTCGGTGTACCGTTCGGCGTCGGCCGTGGCGAGACAGCGGTCGCGGACGCGCACCGTGGCCGGCGGTTCGAGCGGGGCCACCCCCTCGAGCGCCTCGCGCGCCTCCGGAGTCGGCTCGCGCTCCATCGCGCCGGCGACGAAGCGCCGCACCTCCTCGACGCGCGAGGGCGCCGTGCTGGGGTAGAACGTCTCGAGCCGCCCCGCCGCGTAGCCGGTGACCGCCCGGTCGGTGAGCAGCGAGAGCAGCTCGCGGTGGACCGCCCGGGCCCGGTCGGTCGCGAGGAACTCGCCGGCCTCGCCGTGGCGCTTCCGGATGGCGGCCCGGGCGAGCCGCGCGGCCTTCCCGGTCGAGATGCCCGGGACGCTGGCCAGCGCCGCCACGTCCCCCGTCTCCAGTGCCCGCTCGGGGTCGGGGAGCTCGGCGAGGGACGCGGCGGTCTTGGCTCCCACGCCGGGGATCGCCTCCAGGTCCATCCCTGCGGGACCACATGCCGGCGCCGGGTTAAACTGTTCGCCCGGCCGACCGTCGGGCCGGGGTCGGCCGTCTCGACGCCGGAACCGACGCGGGTAGCCGGTACGTAACCCGGTAGGCCGCTCCTACCCGGACAAATCGTTAAGTTTGCGTCGACCGAACACCGGGTATGGACGACGAGGACCGGCTCGTCCGCCGGCGTACCGTTCTGAGCAGTGGTCTCGGCGTCGGGACCGTCCTCCTCGCGGGCTGTATGGGAGAGGACCCCGGCGGCGACGGAACACCGGGCGGCGACGACGGCGGAGGTTCCGGCGGCGGCACGCCCGGCGGCGACACGGATGGCGGTGGTACGGGTGGCGACGACGGCACGGACGGCGGCGCCTCCATCACGGTCACCGGCGTCTGGACCGAAGGCGAGGCGGAGAGCTTCGGCAAGGTCGTCGACTACGCCCAGGACCAGACTGGCCACACCATCGAGTACCAGCCCCGGGGCACCCAGGAACTGCTGACCGGGACGCTGATGGACTACCAGTCGGGCGTCGCCACCGCGGACATCGTCGTGATACCCTCCCCGGCGCGGATCCGCTCCGACGCTCGTGACGGCCACCTCGAAGCGCTCGGCGACGTCTGGAACGCGGAGGACTACGCCGTCTCGCCGGACCGCGTGTCGGTCGACGGCCAGGCCTACGCGGCTCCGTTCAAGATGGACTTAAAGCCCGGGTTCTGGTACCGCCAGTCGTTCTTCGACGAGCACGGGCTCTCCGAGCCGGGCAGCTACGACGAGTTCATCGGCCTGCTCGACGAGCTGGGTGGCATCGAGGGCGTCGACGCCCCGCTGGCCTCGGGCAACGGCGACGGCTGGCCGCTGAGCGACCAGACCGAGGCGTTCATCCTCAGACAGGACGACGGGGCCCAGCTCCAGGAGGACCTGATCTCGGGCGACGCCGCGTTCACGGACGACCGCGTGCGAACCGCCTTCCAGGAGGTCCAGCAGCTCCTCCAGGACGGCTACTTCAGCGAGACGCGGGACTTCGGGGTCCAGTACGAGTACTTCTGGGACGGTAGCCTGCCGCTTTACTTCCAGGGCTCCTTCACGACGGCGTTCGACGCCATCCAGGACCCCTCGGACCTCGGCGTCTTCCGCCTGCCGGGCACGGACGGCATGGTCGCCAGCATCAACTGGTTCACCGTGCCGACGTACTCGGACAACGTTGCGGCCGCCAAGGAGGCCGTCGGGCAGTTCGTCTCGGCCGAGGGCCAGCGGAAGTGGGTCGAGGACGGCGGCTTCATCGCCTCGAACACCCAGGTCTCGAACGACGCGTACAGCTCCGAGGTCATGGCGCAGATGCCGGAGATGGCCGCCGAGGTGACGGTGGTGCCCGACCTCGACGACTCGCTGGGCGACCCCTTCCAGTCGGAGTTCTGGTCGCAGCTCAAGGGCCTCTGGGCCGAACCCGACTCGAACCTCGACTCCGTCCTCTCCGCGCTCGACGACGCACAGCAGGGGTCGCTCGAGGAACAGGGGTGACCGTGGCGGCCGCGCGGCCGGACGGGGGGCGTCCCGACGCCAGGTCGTTCGACGCGCGCGTCACCATCAAGGAGCTCCGCGAGCGGAACGTGAACGCGGTCGCCATGGACGTCCTGTACCTGCTCACCACCGCGTTCTTCGCCCACCTCTTCGTCAGGGGCTTCTGGCCGGCGGTCATCGCCACCATCCCGCTTTCGACCTTCCTGTACTTCGGGTGGCGGTCCTCTCGGGCGTTCTTCGCCGTCCAGGTCGTCGCGATAGGGGCGGCCATCGCCGCGACGTACGCGGGCGTCGTGCCGCTGTAGCGAGTCGGGCCGCCGTCAGTCCGCGACCGCGGCGACCATGCCGCGCTTGTAGTACCGCTGGAGGAACACGAACAGCAGCACCGGGACCACCATGGTCAGCACCGACCCGGCGGCGACCAGCCCCCACTCGACCCGGATCCGGCCCTTCATCAGCGGCAGGACCTGCGGCGCGAGGTGGAGCTCGGGCGACCGCATGAACACCAGCGGGAAGAAGAAGGCGTTCCACACCCAGGTGAACTGGATGACCGCCACCGAGACGAGCGCCGGGGCCGAAAGCGGGAGGATGATGGTCTTGAAGATCTGGTAGCGCGAGGCGCCGTCGATGCTCGCGGCCTCCTCGAGCTCCTCGGGGATCCCGAGCAGGAAGTTCCGGAGGAACAGCACCACCCACCCCATCCCCCAGCCGACGTGGATGAGGATGAGCCCGAGGTAGGTGTCGAACAGGCCGATGTCGCGGAGCGTGTTGTAGTTGCCCATCGCGACCAGCTCCGGCGGGGCCGCCATCACCATGATGAACAGGAAGAATATCGTGGTCTTAAGCGGGAACTCGAACCGCGCGAACGGGTACGCGGCCATCGCGCCGAGCAGCAGCACGACGAGCACGGACGGGACGGTGACGATGGCCGTGTTGAGCAGCGCCTTCCCCATCGGCGACGTCGAGAACCCCCACGCGCGCCGGTAGTTATCGAGGGTGATGGTCATCCCCTGGAGGTGCCACCAGCCGTCGATGATCTCCGACAGCGGCCGGAGCGAGGCCATGAACAGCCCGAGGAACGGCACGACCCAGAGGACCGCGAGCGTGATCGCGAGGCCGTACTTGGCGAGCCGGGGGAGCGTCGGGAACGCGTCCCGGAGCCGTTCCGGCAGGGCCCGCTCGGTCTTCGGGGCGGTCTCCGGCGGCGCTTCGACGACGGGGTGTTCTCCGTCCATGTGTCAGTCCATCCGGGCGATGTAGGCGGCCAGCGGCAGGGCGATGAACAGCTCGATGAGGGCGATGACCATGGCCTTCCCGTAGGCGATGGGGGGCTGGAACGCGGCCCGGAACACCTCGATGCCGAGCACCGAGTACGCGTGGTTCGGCCCGCCCGCGGGGCCGCCCGCGGCGTAGACGATGGCGAAGATGCGCAGGACCCAGATCATCCCCATGATGACGACGACGGCCGTGACCGGCTTGACCAGCGGCCAGATGATGTCCTTGAAACGGCGGAAGGGCCCGGCGCCGTCGACGCGGGCGGACTCGAGCAGCGCCGGGTCGATGGCCGAGAGCGCCGAGCTGTAGAGCAGCATGCTGAACCCGGTCTGGACCCAGACGCCGCCCGCGACGAGGGCGTAGATCGCCAGCTGCGGCTCCTCGGTCCAGTTGCGGACCTGGCCGTCCAGGCCGACGACGCGGAGCAGCTCGTTGAAGATGCCGGCGTCGGGGTCGTAGACGAACAGGAGGACCAGCCCGATGACGATCGTCGGGGTCGTAAAGCCGAGGAAGACCATCGAGCGGAGGATCCGCCGGCCGCGAAGGTCCACGAACAGGAGCGCGAGCGCGAGGCCGAGCATGGTGCTCGCGGGGACGTGGATGGCCATCCACAGGATGTTCTGGGGCAGCGCGCCCATCGGGAACGTGAGCGACGCGATGTTCCCGTAGTTGATGATGAGGGGGTCGGTGAGCGTGGCCGCCCAGTTCTCGAGGCCGACGAACGACCCCATGTCGAAGCCGTCCCACGAGAAGAAGCTCCCGACGACGGAGTAGGCCATCGGGCCGACCGAGAAGATGCCGAACAGCGAGAGCCCCGGCAGCATGAACACCAGGATGGCCGTCAGCTTCTCGCGGTCGACGTCCGTCGGGAGGCCCTGGCGGATGCTCACGGGTGCGGGAAGTGGTTAGGGGAGCAGTTCGCCGTCCTCGTCGTAGAGGTACGCGTCGCGGTCGTCGAAGGTGAGGTAGACGCGGTCGCCCCGGGCGACGGTGGTGGTGGGTTCTTTCGCCTTCACGACCTGTCCGTCGACGGTGACGTTGACGATGGTGTACTCCCCGAGGGGTTCGACCGTATCGACGGTCCCCTCGATGGCGTACCCCGACGACGGCCGCTCGGTGCTGAGCGCGAGGTCCTCGGGCCGCACGCCGAGCGAGAGGGTGTCCGGCGCGCCGCCGGCGTCGAGGTCGACCTCGCCGCCGCCCCCGAGGTCGATCGTCCCGTTCCGGCGCTCGCCCCGGAGCAGGTTCATCGGGGGCGAGCCGATGAACCGCGCGACCCACGCCGTCCGCGGCTGCGAGTAGAGCTCCTCCGGCGGCGACACCTGCCGGATGGTCCCCTCGTTCATGACGGCGATGCGGTCGCCCATGCCCATGGCCTCCTCCTGGTTGTGGGTGACGTAGACGGTCGTGATCCCGATCTCGTCGTGGAGGCGCTTGAGCTCGCTTCGCATCTCCTGGCGGAGCTTCGCGTCGAGGTTCGACAGCGGCTCGTCGAGCAGGAAGACCGACGGTTTCCGGACGATGGCCCGGGCCAGGGCGGTCCGCTGGCGCTGGCCGCCGCTCAGCTCCGCCGGGCGCTTCCCGAGGAGGTCCTCGATGTGGAGCAGCTCGGTGGCGTCCTCGATGCGCCGGTCGCGCTCGTCCGGCGGCAGGCCCCGGACCTTGAGCGGGTAGGCGATGTTCCCCCGGACGGTCATGTGGGGGTAAAGCGCGTAGTTCTGGAAGACCATCGCCACGTTCCGGTCGCTGGGCGACCGGTCGGTGACGCGCTCGTCGTCGAAGTAGATGTCGCCCTCCGACGGCCTCTCGAGGCCGGCGATGAGCCGGAGCGCGGTCGTCTTGCCGCAGCCGGACGGCCCCAGGAACGCGAGGAACTCGCCGTCCTCCACCTCGAGGTTGAGGCGATAGTTCGCGACGGTCTCGCCACCGTCGTAGTACTTGCTGATATCCTTGAGCGTGATGCGGGTCATCTGCCGGTGGGCGTCATCGGTTCCGTCCGCGACCCCGGGGACGGTCGACCGGGCCGACGGCGGTCCGCTGGTGCGTTCGGGATGGGTGACCATACGGGCGGGGAGGACTTAGGGATGGCGCCGGCTCGGGCGCCGTCGGCCCGCCGAGCCCGTCGGGTCACCTGCCGGCGCGGCGGTGCCGTCGACGTCCGACCGTCCCGCTCGTGTCGGTCCAGCGGGGCGACCGGATGGAGGGAGGGCTCCGCTTCGTACTGTTCCGGTGCGGGCCGTCCTTCCCTCCAGCCGTCGGCACCGCGGCGGCGAGGCCACGGCCGCCGAACCTGGCGGGAATTAACATTATTTTATCCAAAATTTTATGTGGTGTCGATTGGCTCTCCGACAGTATGCCGTTCGACGACCGCGAACGATTCTCCGGTTCCGACGACCACCGTCCTTCCTACGTCAGTCGCAGGAGATGGTTAGAACTCCTCGGTCTCGCCGGCGTCACGGGCCTCGCTGGCTGTAGCGGCGGCGGCGAAACCGCCGACGGCGGGGGGACGCCGGCGGCCAGCCCCACCCCGACCGAATCCGGGTTCGGCGAGCGGACCGAGACGCCGGAACCGACGGACGAAGGCGGCGACCTGCCGTCGGTGGGCGGCAGCTACGTGGACGTGATCAGCAGCGAGATCTCGACGGTGAACGCCGTCTACAACACGGAAGCCACGGCCGGCGGGATCATCGCGCTGGCCAAGCACGGCGCCTACGGGTTCCGACCGGGGCAGCAGCTGTTCCCCCTGCTGATGGACCTCAGGAGCGACGACAACCAGGTCTGGGTGGCCGACGTCCGCGACAACCTGCAGTGGAGCGACCCGTACGGCGACGTCACGGCCGAGGACTTCGTCTACCTCGTCCAGGAGGTCCACCAGAGCGACTGGGCGGGGACCGCGGCCTCCCCCGACTGGTACGTAAACGAGGAGCCGATCCCCGTCGAACAGACGGGCACCTACGAGTGGCAGATCGAGCTCCCGGAGGCGGACCCGCTCTTCCCGAAGAAGCCGGTCACCTGGGGGATGGAGGTCATCCCGAAGGGGATCGCGGAGACCTACGTCGAGTCGGAGGACGCCCAGGGCTTCCAGGAGGACGAGGAACTGCTCGACCTGTCGTACGCCGGCAACCTCGGCCCGTACACGCTCGAGAACTGGGAGCGCCAGAGCCGGTTCACGTTCACGCGGAACGACGAGTACTTCATGCGGGAACTGGCCGAGGACGACGGCAGCGACGTCCCCGGGGCGTGGGCGAACGCGCCGTACTTCGAGGAGCTCACCGTTCAGATCATCACCGAGCCGTCCGCTCGCGTCGGCGCCATCGAGACGGGCGAGGTCGACGAGGTGGGTCTCGAGCCCAGCCAGGCCGTCAACCTGGAAGGGACCGACGGCCTGTACATCAACCAGGCACCCCAGCCGTACAACACGCCGGTGTTCTACAACATGCGGGCGAACGGCTGGGAGCCGTTCCGCCGCCAGGGCGTCCGTCAGGCGCTCGGTTGCGCCGTCGACAAGGAAACCTACGTCGAGGGCGTCCAGCGCGGCTACGCGGACCCCGCCTACACGTGGCAGCCGGAGTGGTCGCCGTGGTACACCGACGCGGTCGACGAGAACGTCGAGCGGTACGGGACCGGGGACCTCTACGGCCCCGAGGTGACGCGCGACCGGCTCGGCGACGCCCTGTCGGACACGGCCTACGAGTACGACGGCGAGACGCTCGTCGACGGGAACGGCGACCCGGTCGAACTGCGGCTGATGTACCAGGCCGGACAGGCCGTCGAGGAGCGGACCGCCGAGTTCCTCCAGCAGGAGTTCGACCGGAACGCCGGCATCCAGCTCAACATCGAGGCGGTGCAGCCGAACACGTTCGTCTCGGACTACTGGCAGCAGCAGATCCCCGAGAACGCCGACGAGCTCGAGTGGAGCCTGGGCGCGTACAACGCCGGGCCGCGAGACGAGGCGACGAGCACCGAACCGTGGGACATCGGCCTCATCTTCGGGCTGAACACGTACCCGATGACGCCGGATACGGCCATGATCTTCTTCCAGCGCGACAGCTTCTACAACCCCTACGGCTACTACCCCGAGTGGGACGCCAAGGGGGTCGCACAACAGATGGCCGAGGCGACGACCGAGGCCGAGTACCAGGAGGCGGTGACCACCCTGCTCGTCGAGGTCTCCAGGGACCAGCCCATGGGGATGCTCTCTCTCGGGGCCGAACTGACCGCGTACCGCGACGCGGTCCGGGGGCCGCAGGAGGAGTTCTTCAACGGATGGAACTTCGCGACCTGGCACAAGGAGTAGCCCCGGGCCCCTAGCCCGACCGAAACGCTCTTTCGACCCCCTGCCCTGGGTGAATCGACCGTACCACATGGGAATGAGATGGTACGTGGCCAGACGGCTGCTGTGGACGCTCGTAGTGGCGTTCATCATCGTCTCGGTCACGTGGGTGATCCTGCGCTTCACGCCCGACGCGGACGTCCTCCAGGCCGGACAGGCGGCCGCCCAACGGGGCCAGAACGCGACCGCCGCCGAGGAACGGATACGGCAGTTGCGCGGCTACGACCGGCCGCTCTGGCAGCAGTACGCGGACTACATGGTCAACGTCTTCACCCTGGAGTGGGGCTTCTCCCGGAGCCGGTCGCAGCCCGTGACCGAGGCCGTGTGGCGGGCGCTTTACTTCACCGTCCAGTACTCGGTGCCGTGGACCGTCGGGACCCTCGTCTTCGGGACGGTTCTGGGGCTGTACTCGTCGGCCAACCAGTACACGTGGAAGGACAACGCCGCGACCTTCTTCGCGTTCTTCGGGCTCTCGATCCCGAACTTCTGGTTCGGCCTCATCCTCCTTCTGGTGTTCGCCGTCCAGCTCCAGTGGGTCCCGGTCGTCTTCAACCCGGACGCGCCGGTGTTCAGCTGGGCGAACATCAGGCAGCTGATACTCCCGGTCGTCGTGCTGGTGACGGGGTCGGTCGGGACGATACAGCGCATCTCGCGGAACGAGTCCGCGGAGTACCTCAACACGGACTTCGTCAAGACGGCGCGCGCGAAGGGGGCCACCGGCCGCCGGATCCTCACGAGACACATCCTGCGTCCGGCGTCCGTGCCGATGTCGACGACCTACGTGGGGACGCTGCTCGCCCTGTTCGTCGGGAGCTCCGTGCTCGTCGAGGAGGTGTTCGGCATCCCCGGGCTCGGTCGGCTGCTCCTCACGGCGGCGCTCTCGCAGGACACGCCGCTCGTGCTCGGCACCTCCTTCGTCTTCGTGTTCATCACCGTCGTCGGGAACCTCCTGCAGGACATCGTGTACACGGTGCTCGACCCGCGGATAGACTTCAGTGATCGGTGATGGCCAGCGAGACCACCTACCCGGAGCGGTTCGAGGACATCGACTGGAGCGAGGTCGCCAGGCCGAGCCGGCTCGAGGTGTCGGTGCAGACGAAGGGCTTCCTCGCGGCCGTCTCCGTCCTGGCCGCCCTCTTCCTGTACGACCTCCTGGTCGTGTCCCGGAACGAGGCGACGTTCGAGGCGGTCGGCTGGGACTACGGCGTCAGCCAGCTGGACTGGCTGTTCTCGCTGACGCTCCTGTTCATGCTCTTCTACCTCGTGGTCCCGATGTACCAGAACCCGCGGCTGACGCTGTACTACTGGGACCGGTTCAAGGAGAACCGGCCGGCCGTCCTGAGCCTCGTGTACCTGCTCGCCATCTTCACGGTCGGCCTCGTCGGCCCGCTGTTCATCTCGAAGCCGGAGCTGTCCATCCTCGAGGTGTTCCAGCCGCCGGTGTACATGACGGTCCAGGAGTCGGCCGTCGTCCGGTGCGTCGGCGAGGTCGCCGACGGCCGGTGCCAAGGCACCTGGCAGTACCCCTTCGGAACGACCAGCGACGGCAAGGACATCGTCAAGATCGTCGTCTACGGGATGCAGGTGAGCATGAAGGTCGGGCTGATGTCGGCGTTCATCGTCATGGTGATCGGAAGCGTCGTGGGGACCGTGGCCGCGTACGCCGGCGGCCTCGTCGACGAGGTGCTGATGCGGTACGTCGACATCCAGCAGACGTTCCCGAGCTTCCTCGCGTACCTCCTGCTCGTCTACCTGTTCGGGGCGAGCCTCTTCCTGTTCATCCTCATCTTCGGATTCTTCACCTGGGGGAACAACGCCCGGTACGTCCGGTCGAACGCCCTCCAGAAGACCGAGGAGGAGTACGTCAAGGCGGCCAAGGCGACCGGCGCCAGCTCGTGGCAGGTCATCCGCCGGCACCTCGTCCCCAACACCGCCAGCAGCATCGTCACGGACCTGACGCTGCTCATCCCCTCGTTCATCCTGTTCGAGGCCGCGTTCTCGTTCCTCGGACTGGGCGATCCCACGGTGCCGTCGTGGGGGCAGGCGATCGCCGACGGCCGGAGCTCGATGGGCTACGCGCCGTGGATCACGACGATTCCGGGCGTGTTCCTGTTCTTCACCATCCTCGCGTTCAACTTCCTCGGCGACGCGCTGCTGGACGCCATCAACCCGCAGGCGGAGACCGAGACCGGAGGTTCGTGATGGCCGACCCGCTCCTCTCGGTGCGCGACCTGACGACCGAGTTCGACGTCGGCGGCGGCGTCCTCCGCGCGGTCGACGGCATCAGCTTCGACGTCCACGAGGGCGAGACGGTCTGCATCGTCGGGGAGTCCGGCTCCGGGAAGACCGTCGCGAGCGAGTCCATCACCCGGATCATCCAGATGCCGCCCGGCCGGATCGACGGCGAGGTCAGGTTCCGCGGCCGGGACGTCGCCGGGCTCTCCGAGGAGGAGCTGCGGGAGCTCCGCGGCGGGAAGATCGCGCACATCTTCCAGAACCCGCAGGACGCGCTGAACCACTGCTACACCGTCGGGTGGCAGATCGTCGAGGCCATCCGGTTCCACGAGGACGTCTCGAAGCGCGAGGCCCGCGAGCACGCCATCGACCTGCTCGACCGGGTCGGCATCCCGGAGGCGACGGCCCGGTTCGGCGACTACCCCCACGAGTTCTCCGGCGGGATGAAACAGCGCGTCATGATCGCCATGGCCCTCGCCACCGAGCCCGACCTGCTCATCGCCGACGAGCCCACCACCGCGCTCGACGTGACCATCCAGGCCCAGATCCTCCGGCTGCTCGACGACATCCAGCAGGAGTTCGGCACGAGCGTCCTCTTCATCACGCACGACCTGGGCGTGGTCGCCGAGATCGCCGACCGGGTGCTGGTCATGTACGCGGGCAAGATAATGGAGCGGGGCGACGTCTACTCGGTGTTCGAGACGCCGGCGCACCCGTACACGCAGGCGCTGCTCGAGTGCCTCCCCGGGCGGGGCGAGGGGACGCGGGGGATCCCGGGGACGCTTCCGGACCCGACCGACCCGCCGGACGGCTGCCGGTTCGCCGACCGCTGTCCGCACGCCATCGAGGACTGCACGCTCGGGGACCAGCCGGCGCTGCACGCCGTCGGCGGCGACCACGAGGCCGCCTGCCTCCTCTACGGCCCGGGCTACGACGCGACCGCGGTCAGGGACTGGAACCGCTCCGGCGACCCGGCCGGACGGGAGCGTGCCTCCGATGACTGACGGACCGCCGCTGCTGTCGGTTCGCGACCTCACGAAGCACTACCCCATCACCGAGGGGGTCCTCTCGCGGGAGGTCGGCGCCGTGCGCGCGGTGGACGGCATCAGCTTCGACCTCTACCGCGGCGAGACGCTCGGGCTCGTCGGCGAATCGGGGTGCGGGAAGTCGACGGCGGCGACGTCCATCATCCGGCTGGAGGAGCCCACGGGCGGGGCGGTGATCTTCAACGGCCGGGAGCGAGACCCCGTCCGGGAGCCGACCGACGGCCCGCACCCCAACGACGTCACGGCGTTCGACGACGAGGAGCTGACGTCCTTCCGCCGGCAGGCGCAGATGATCTTCCAGGACCCCTCCTCGAGCCTCGACCCGCGGATGACCATCGGCGAGACCATCGGCGAGCCGCTCCGGGTCCACGGCTTCGGCGACCGGGCGGCGCGCCGGCGGGTCGTCGAGAACCTGCTCGAGCGCGTCGGCATGTCGGCGGGGGACGTCCACCGGTTCCCCCACGAGTTCTCCGGCGGACAGAAGCAGCGCATCAGCCTCGCTCGGGCGCTGGTCACGAACCCGGAGCTCATCGTGGCCGACGAGCCGGTGTCCGCGCTCGACGTCTCCATCCAGGCGGAGATCCTCTCGCTCATCAACGAGATCCAGGAGGCGTTCGAGCTCTCCATCCTGTTCATCAGCCACGACATGGGCGTCATCCGCGAGGTGAGCGACCGGGTCGCGGTGATGTACCTCGGCGAGATCGTCGAGATCGGGCCGACCGAGGAGCTGTTCGACGACCCGCAGCACCCGTACACCGAGGCCCTCCTCTCGGCCATCCCGACGCCGGACCCGCGCACCCGCGAGCGGGGCATCCAGCTCAGCGGCGACGTTCCGAGCCCCGCCGACCCGCCTGCCGGCTGCCGGTTCCACACCCGCTGTCACCGGATCATCCAGCCCGAGCGGCACGACCTCGACCAGGCGGCGTGGCGCGGCATCATGAACCTGCGCGAGCGGGTGAGCCGGCGGAACGTCGACGTCGACGCCGCCCGGGAGTTCGTCGCGACGGAGCGGGGTCTCGACTCGCCCGAGGCCGTCGCCGACGACGACGTCGCCCGGGCGATCCGCGACGAGTTCGGCATCCCGGCGTCGGTCTCCGACCCGGACGCCGAGGCCGCGCTCTCGACCGCCATCGCGGCCGTCCTCGACGGCGACCTCGAGGGCGCCGACGACCTGCTGGCGGACGAGTTCGCCACCGTCTGCGGGCGCGAGCGGCCGGCGCTCCGCGAGACGGACGCGGGCCACCCCGCCGCCTGCCACCTCCACGACCGGACCGAGACCGCCGACGCGCTCCACTCGGCCTCCGCGGAGGACTAGGTCCGGGTTCGTGGGGGTGGTGGGCGGGCGGCGACGACTGGGCGAGAAGTCAAGGAAACCGGGGATGCCGCCTCCCGGATTTGAACCGGGGACAGCTCGATCTTCAGTCGAGTGCTCTCCCAGTCTGAGCTAAGGCGGCGCGCACCGCAAGCGAGGGCGGAGGGCGAAAAAAGGATTCCGTTTCCGTGGCCGGGTTCGCGGCGGCACGCGTCGGGCCCCTCGCCGCCGCTCGCCCGCCGGACGGGCCCTCGCGGCCACCAATCGCCCCCTCGACCACCAATCACCCCCGCGACCACCAATCGCCCCCGCGGCCATCAATCAACGTTCAAGTACGAGGGCCACATCGTCTCGACCAATGCCCGACCCCAGCGAGGCGGTCAGCCGATGACCGCCGACGCGTCCTCGGCCGAGAGCGCCGGCGCCCGCGGCTACGTCGGCTCGAACGTCTTCCTCGCGGCGGTCGACCCCGAGCGGTTCGCGGCGACCCTGGCGACGCCGGTCGACCTCG
>CAZVOR010000030.1:0-19416 GCA_964628745.1 uncultured Halobacteriales archaeon | reverse complement strand
AGGTTGACCGCGAGCACCACCCACCCCACGCGCCGGACCGCGTCCCGCCGCGACACGGTCGGCGTTCGCCCGCCCGCCATTTCCCGCTGTCGCTCGCCGCCGGTGACGCGGACCGGGCGAGGCCCGTCAGCCCGGCTCGAGCCGGACCGCCTCGTCCTCGCCCCCGGCCGCCGCCCCGTCCTGGTCGGCGAACGCCGCGTGGAGCTTGCCGTAGGTCCGGTCGAGCCCCTCGACGACCACCTTCGTGTCGCCGACGATGGGCATGAAGTTCGTGTCGCCGACCCACCGCGGGACGACGTGGGTGTGCAGGTGGTCGTCGATGGAGCCGCCGGCCCCCCGGCCGAGGTTCAGCCCCGTGTTGAAGCCGTCCGGCTCCATCGCCGCCCGGAGGGCCTCGAAGGTGCGCTGCTTGAGGCGGGCGTGCTCCAGGAGCGTCGCGTCGTCGAGCGCGCCGTAGTCGCCGCCGTGGGCGCGGGGGACGACCATCGCGTGCCCGGGGTTGTACGGGTAGTTGTTGAGGACGACGTACGCGCGGTCGCTCGCCGCGACGACCCGGGCCGCCCGGGCGTCATCCCGGTCCGGTAGCGCGCAGAAGACGCACCCCTCGACGTCCGCCTCTGGCCGCTCCCGCGACACCCAGTCGATGCGCCAGGGGGCGAACAGCTGGTCCATGCCGACCGGTGGGTCGGCCCGTCCGTAAGCCTGTCTCCGGGGGAACTGTTCGATTACTTAACTCTACCGGCCGACTCCGTCCGTCTCGCCCCGTTCGCGTCCGCAGCGGGCCCGATGAACGGTCTCCGGGCCGCTGCCCCCGCGGATTGCCCCGATCGAACGACGGCGTCGCGATGAACGGTCGAAACGGACCCCAACGGTGGCCCGTTTTTATTCTCCGGTCGGGCGTCCCGGACGGTGGCAGCATGTCGGTCAACCGCCCGCCGGTCGACAGCCACACCGAGTCGTGTGGCGTCTGCCGACGAGAGACCCCCCACGCCGTCCGCATCGAGATCCGGACCGAGTCCAGGAAGCGCCGGAACGCCCAGTTCTCGCGCGAACCCTACCGGGTGGCCACCTGCGAGCGCTGCGGCGACCGGTCGGTCGTCCGGATGAACAACGCGTAGCCCCTCCACGCGGGGCACGGCCCGCCCCCGCCGCGCGGCCCGACTCCCGGTCCGCCGCTCCCGGCGGTCGCGGGCGCGTCCCGTCGAAGCGACCCCGGCCGACCGACGGGTCGACGCGGCCGGTCGGTCAGTCGAACAGCCCCTCGGTGACGACCTCGCAGCCGTCCTCGGTGACGATGACGGTGTGCTCGGCCTGGCTGACCAGCGCGCCGTCGTCCTCCTTGAGCACCGGGTAGCTCCGGACGGCGTCGGCGCGCTCGAGCCGCGACAGCGAGAGCTCGGCCCGCGACGCGTCGAGCCACCGGGCGGCGAAGGGCAGCGTCCGGTAGTCGGACTCGATCGTCTCGAGCAGCGCGCGGGCCCGGCGGTCGCGCACGGGCCTGGCCTCGAGCAGGGAGTAGATCTCCGCCTCGGCCCCCTCGCCGACCTTCCCGCTGCCGTCCGTCGCGAACGGCTCGATGGCGACCACCTGGCCGGCCTCGAGCTCCACGCCGGAGTCGACCGCGCGGTTCGGGACGTTCGGCCCCGTGTGCGCGTCGTACTCTGCCAGGCCGTGTCCCGAGAGGTTCACGACGGGGTTGTAGCCGGCGTCGTCGATGGCCGCCTCGATGGCCGCGCCGACCTCGCCGGTGTGGGCGCCCGGCTCGACGACCTCGACGGCCGCGGCCAGCGCGTCCTCGGCGGCGCCGACGAGGGCGGCCTCGCCGGCGAGGTCGACCGTCACCGCCGCGTCGGCGATCCAGCCGTCGACGTGCACGCCGACGTCGAGGCAGACGACCTCCTCGCCGAACGTCGCCTCGTCGTCCCGGGCGGGCGTGGCGTGGGAGGCCTCCTCGTCGACGCTGATGTTCGCGGGGAACGCCGGCGCGCCGCCCAGCTCGGCGATGCGGGCCTCGGCGCGCTCGGCCACCTCCAGGTGGCTCGCGCCGACCTCGACGCGGTCGGCCGCCTCCCCGAGCACCGTCACGAGGATCTCGCCGGCCTCCCGGTGCTTCTCGAACCGCTCCGCCCCGAGGTCGACGTCGGTCATGGCCCGCCCTTGGCCCAACCGGGAGAAAGGGTTTGCGGAGCCGGCGCCGGGGCGGGGCTCGGCCGTCGACTGCCCGTCCGGGGGCTGGCCGTGCGGTCGACCGCCCGCAGGACACGCGGGCGGCGAGCACGCCCCGGGGGGAGTGGCGGCGGGGACCGCCCGTCCTACGCGCCCGTCCAGCCGCAGGCGCTGCAGACGTCGGCCCCCTGGACGTTGGCGAGCGTCGCCCCGCAGTCCGGGCACGACCCAGCCGCCGTGCGACGGTGGACGATGGTGGGCATCGGCGGCTCGGCTACCGAGTCGACGTTCATAAAACTACGCTTCGACGTTCGTCGAAATCGCGGCGCGAGGTCACCGGCGGGCGGTCGCCGTCTGCATGCCGTCGGTGTTGTGCGCGCTGCCGACGCGGCCGGCCGCGTCGGCCACGACGATACCGGCGTTCCCGCCCGTGAGCCGGCCGAGCGTCGCGACGACGTGCTCGGCGGCCGCGTCCGGGTCGTCGCCGTCCTCGAGGCGGTCCACGGCGAGCCGGGCGCCCGTCAGACGGGCGATCTCCTCGCCGTGGCCCGTCGCGCTGGCGCCGCCGGCCGGCCCGGCGTAGAAGCCGGAGCCGACCTGGGGACTGTCGCCGACCCGGCCGGGCAGGGCGAACCACCGGCCGCCGGTCGAGGTGGCGGCGGCGAGCGCGCCGTCGTCCGCGACCGCGACGGCACCCACCGTGTCGTGGTCGCCGGGCGGACGGCCCTCGGCGTCGTCCGCGCCGAACCGCTCCGGGACCCACTCCAGCGCCGCGCCGACGTCGCCGCCGTCGGCGACGCCCGCCGGCGGGTCGGCCGCGGCGTACCGCTCGCGGGTGGTCGCGGTCAGGAGGTCCACGCCGGTCTCGACGCCGGCGGTCTCGGCCAGCCGGACGGCGTGCTGGCCGGCCACCAGCACGTGGGGGGTCCGCTCGAGCACGGCCCGGGCGACGGCCGTCGGGCGGGCGACCCCCGGCACCGCGCAGACCGCCCCGACCTCGCGGTCGCCGGTCATGACGCCGGCGTCGACGCGGACGGCGCCGTCGGCCTGGACCGCGCCGCCGACCCCGGCGTTGAAGCGGGGCGAGTCCTCGAGCGCGGAGAGCGCGGTCACGACGGCGTCGAGGGGCGTCGGTTCGCGGGCGCCGGCCTCCGCGGCGGCCTCGAGTTCCCCCTGGCGGGCGTCCGGCTCGTCGGGCTCCCCGCCGGCGCTTCCGTCGGACTCCCCCCGACGACGTGCCGGCATCGAGCCGGCACCCCCGTGGACGACGAGCTGCATGGAACGCCCGCCCGCCGCCGCGGCGATAAGTCCGTCGACCGTCGCCCGGGACGTTCGAACGGGAGCCTTCGAGCCGGGGCGCGGCACGCGCGAGCGGGCCCGGCGCGGGCGAACAGCAAGCCATTAGTGGGGGCTCTCCCGAGGGCCACGCACATGAGTCACGACTACGAGCAGGTGTCGGTCCCCGACTCGGGCACGCCCATCACGCTCGCCGACCCCGACGCGGGCACGCTCGACGTCCCCGACGACCCCATCGTCCCCATCATCTACGGCGACGGCATCGGCACAGACGTCGCGCCGGCGACCCAGCGGGTGCTCGACGCCGCCGCCGAGGCGACCGGCCGCGAGGTCAACTGGATGCGGCTGTACGCCGGCGCGAGCGCCCGCGAGCGCTACGACGAGAACCTCCCGGACGACACCGTCGAGGCCATCCGCGAGTTCCGCGTGGCCATCAAGGGTCCGCTGACGACGCCCGTCGGCTCGGGCTTCCGCAGCCTCAACGTCGCGCTCAGAAAGCGGCTCGACCTCTACACGAACCTCCGGCCCACCTACTACCTCGACGGCGTCCCCTCGCCGATGAAGGACCCCGGGCAGATGGACATGGTCAACTTCCGGGAGAACACCGAGGACGTCTACGCCGGCATCGAGTGGGAGGCCGGCACCGAGGCGGTCGAGCGCGTCAAGTCGTTCGTCGAGGAGGAGATGGGGGCCGCGGGCATCATCCACGACGGGCCCGTCGGCCTCGGGTTGAAACCCATCACGGAGTTCGGCACCAAGCGGCTGGTACGGCAGGCGATCCAGTACGCCGTCGAGAACGGCCGCGACTCGGTGACGCTCGTCCACAAGGGGAACATCATGAAGTTCACCGAGGCGGCCTTCCGCGACTGGGGCTACGAGCTGGCCGCCGAGGAGTTCGGCGACCGGACCATCACCGAGGACGAGCTCTGGGAGGAGCACGACGGCGAGGCGCCCGAGGGCGTGGTGGTCGTCAAGGACCGCATCGCCGACAACATGCTCCAGCAGCTGCTGACCCGCACGGCGGAGTACGACGTGCTCGCGATGCCGAACCTCAACGGCGACTACCTCTCCGACGCCGCCGGGGCGCAGGTCGGCGGCCTCGGGGTCGCGCCCGGCGCCAACCTCGGCGACGGCCGCGTGCTCGCCGAGCCGGTCCACGGCTCCGCGCCGAAGTACGCCGGCCAGGACAAGGTCAACCCGACGGCGATGATCCTCTCGGGGCGCATCATGCTCGAGCGACTGGGCTGGCCCGACGCCGCCGACCTCGTCCGCGACGCCGTCGAGGCGCAGATATCGGAAAAGCGGGTGACCTACGACCTGCACCGCCAGGTCGAGGGCGGCACGAAGCTGGCCACCAGCGAGTACGCCGCCGAGGTCGCCGAGCGCATCGAGTCGCTGGCGTAGCGGGATCGGGACGCTGGCATCGATGAACGACGCCGTCCGGGTGTGGCTGGTCGAGCGGACCTACTCGGACGACGAGCTGAACCTCATCGTCCTCACCTACGCCACGCCCGACGGCCGCCGGGAGTTCCGCAAGGAGCGGGCGCTTACGAGCTTCACCGGCGACCACCGCGAGACGCCGGCGAGCCTCGAGGTCGACCCCGACGACCTCGCGAGCGTCGACGACCCGGAGACCCGCGAGCGCTACGCGACCGAGGCGGCCCGCGTGGCCGACGAGCACGGGCCGGACGGGACGGTCTAGCCGGACCGGCGGACGGTTCCGGCCGCTCGCCGGCGACGCGAGCCGGAGGTTTTTCCCCGATGGCGCGCCGACCCCCGACCGTGTACCGGGTGGTCGGCTGTCGCGACTGCGGGGCACTCTGGATCGTCGCGGACCGCCCGGAGACCACCCGGTGCCCCCGGTGCGGCAGACGCCACCGGTTCGAGCGGCTCCACGCCTTCGCCGAGGCCGCCGAGGAGGACGCGGCCCGGCAGGCCCGCGCGCGGCTGCTCGCCGAGCGCTCGGGCCACGGCGAGGCGTTCGCCGACCTCGACGACGCCGCGACGATGGCGGGCCGGCTCGACGCGGCCGGCGTCCCGGACGTCGAGTACCTCGAGGGCTCGGGCCTCGACGCCGACGCCGTCGCCGAGGCCGGCGAGCGGGCGACGTCGGGCCCGGCCCGGGCGCCGAGCCGGCGCGAGGCGGTGCTCGACGCGCTGCGGGAACTCGACCGGCCGGAAGAGGCCGAGGTGGTCGAGCACGCGGCCGACCGCGGCGTGCCGGCCGAGGCGGCGTCCGACCTGCTGGCGCGGCTCGTCCGCGCCGGCGAGGTCAGCGAGTCGGGCGGGCGGTACCGGCTGTTGTAGCCCGGTACGGAGTGGGTCGACGGGTCAGACCATGCCGAGCCCGCGCAGCGCCTCGAGGATGCCGATGGCGAGCAGGACGACGGTGAGCACCAGCTTCACGACCCGCAGCCAGGTGACCGCACGGCTCGCGGCGGGCGGGCCGTCGGCGTCGGCGGGGCGGGGCAGCACGGGGGGACCGCCGGGGTGACCCGGCGTCGCAACTCGGGCCCGCGGGGATGTATCGGTCAGCCAACAGCGTGTCGGAAGTGGAAGTAAGGGACCCGGACGACCCTTCCGGGACGGCGGCTCCGGCGCGTCACCACGGCCGGTCCCGGCCCCTCACCGCCCCAGCGACTCGTGCGCCGAGGCCAGGTGCCGGGAGGCCATCGCGGCCAGCAGCGAGCACTCGCCGGCCAGCGCGCCGGCGGCGACGAGCTCCGCGAGCGCGTCGGCGTTCGCCCCCGGCGGGTCGCCGCCGCCGCGGACGCCCAGCAGGTCGAGCGCCTCGGCCTGCGTCGGGAGCGTCGTGCCGCCGCCGACCGTGCCGACCTCGACGCTGGCGAGGGTCACCGAGAGGTACAGCCCGTCGTCGCGGACCTCGGCGGTGGTGATGGCGTTGGCGCCCTCGACGACCTGCGCGGCGTCCTGGCCGGTCGCGAGGAACATCGCGGCGACGACGTTGGCGGCCTGGGCGTTGTGCCCGAGGCTCGCGGCCTTCGCGCTGCCGACGTGGTTCTTCCGGACGTTCACCTCGGCGACGGCCTCGGGCGTGGCGTGCAGCCGGTCCTCGACGACGTCGCGGGGGACGGTCACGTCCGCGGCGACCGTCCGGCCCCGCCCCTCGATGGCGTTGATGGCGGCGGGCTTCTTGTCCGTGCAGAGGTTCCCCGAGAGGGCGACGAGCTCGGCGGGCGTCTCGGCCTCGACGACCTCCGCGGCGGCCTCGGTGGCGATGGTGGCCATGTTCATCCCCATCGCGTCCTTCGTGTCGTAGGAGAAACGCAGGAAGACGTTGTCCCCCACGACGTACGGGGTCACGTCGAGCAGCTCGCCGTGGCTCGTGGTGGCCTCGGCCGCCTCGGCGAGCGCGCCGACGTGCCCGCGCGCCCAGTCGGCGACCCGCGCGGACGCTTCGACCCCCGCGGTCCGGAAGACGGGCGCCCGGGTCATCTTGGCGTCGACGACCCGGACGGTCGCGCCGCCGCCGGCCTCGAGGACCGAGCACCCCCGGTTGACGCTGGCGACCAGCGCGCCCTCGGTCGTCGCCAGCGGGAGGTAGAACTCGCCGTCGGCGGCGCCGCCGCGGACCGTCACCGGGCCGGCCACGCCCAGCGGCACCTGCGCCGCGCCGACGAGGTTCTCGACGTTCGCCGACGCGTCCGCGGCCGCGAAGCCGTACGCGCCGGTGCGGTCGAGGTCGGCGCCGGTCGAGTCCTCGACGACGCGCCGGCGGGCCGTCGCGGCCGCGTCGGCCTCGGCGTGCTCCTCGAGCTCGTGCAGCCGGAGCTCGCCGGCGGCCACCCGGTCGGCGAGCTCGCTCGGGTCGGTCATGGCCGCCCGGTCGGCCGGGGCCACCCTAACGGTTTCGAGGCCCGGGCGCCGGGACCGCCCGGAACCGCGACCCGGTCCGCTTCCGACCGCTTATGGGGTTGCCGTCCCCCTCACCGGCCATGACCGCCGCCGCGGACCTCGTGCTCGGGAACGCGGAGGTCCACACGCTCGGCGAGCCGGACGAGACCCACGAGGCCGTCGCCGTCCGGGACGGCGCCGTCTGCCGGCTCGGCCGGTCGTCCGAGGTCGAGAAGCTGGTCGGCGTCGACACGACCGTCGTCGACCTCGACGGGGGCGTGGTGCTGCCAGGGTTCGTCGACGCGCACACGCACCTCGTGACGCTCGGGCGGTACCTCGTCCACGCCGACCTCCGGGGCGCCGACGGTCCCGCGACGTGCGTCGAGCGGCTGCGCGCGTCGGCCGAGCGGCGGGGCTCGGCGGCCGACGACGCCGTCGGCGGTTCGACCCGGGACGACGCGTCCGACTGGGTGCTCGGCTTCGGCTTCGACGAGAGCGGCTGGGTCGAGGCGCGCTACCTCACCCGCGACGACCTCGACGCCGTCAGCGAGTCCCGCCCGGTCGT
Organism: uncultured Halobacteriales archaeon; assembly: GCA_964628745.1. Lineage (GTDB taxonomy): Archaea > Halobacteriota > Halobacteria > Halobacteriales > Hikarchaeaceae > CAZVOR01. The sequence goes on along the minus strand of CAZVOR010000030.1, from coordinate 11,534 downwards.
CGCGTTCCGCGAGGACATGCACCTCGCCGCGGTCAACGGCGTCGTCCTCGACCGGTACGCCGACGCGATGCCGACCCGCGACGTCCGCACCGAGGGCGGCGAGCCGACCGGCGTCGTCGTCGAGGCGGCGGTCGACGTCGTCTACCGGGCCATCGAGCCCGGCCGCGAGGGGACCGAGGCCCTGCTCCGGACGGCCCAGGCCGAGGCCAACCGGCGCGGGGTGACGGGCGTCCACGACATGGTCCGGCGGTCCAGCGCGCCCGCGGTCTACCGCGGGCTCGAGCGGGACGGGGAGCTGACGCTCCGGGTCCGGCTGAACTACTGGTCGGACCACCTCGACGCGCTGTGCGAGACGGGGCTGTCGACGAACGACGGCTCGGCGATGGTGCAGGTCGGCGCCGTCAAGACCTACACCGACGGCTCGCTCGGCGGGCGGACTGCGAAGCTGCGCGAGCCGTACGCCGACGCTCCCACCGACGGCGACGCGGCCGACGATGGGGCGGACGTCATCGCCGACGAGGCGACCGGCCAGTGGGTCGTCCCGCCGGACGAGCTCGCCGACCTCGTCGGGCGCGCCGACGCCGCCGGCTACCAGGTCGCCGCGCACGCCATCGGCGACGTCGCGGTCGACGCCGCGCTCGAGGCGTTCGCGGCGACCGACGACCCGGCCGGCTCGCGACATCGCATCGAGCACGCGGAGCTGGCGGACGACGCGGCCGTCGAGCGGATCGCGGAGCTGGGCGTCGTGGCCTCCGTGCAGCCGAACTTCCTGAAGTGGGCGGCGCCGGGCGGGCTGTACGAGCGGCGGCTCGGCGCCGAGCGCGGCGCCGCCACGAACCGCTACCGCGACCTCCTCGACGTCGGGGTGCCGCTGGCCTTCGGCTCGGACGGCATGCCGCTCGACCCGCTGTACGGCGTCGCCCGGGCCGTCGACCACCCGACCGAGGACCAGCGGCTCTCCGTCACCGAGGCGCTCCGGGCGTACACCCGGGGCTCGGCGTACGCCGGGTTCGACGAGGGCCGAATCGGGACCGTCGCCGAGGGGTGCCGGGCGGACCTCGTCGCCCTCGCGGCCTCGCCCTGGGAACGCCGCGACGCCATCGAGGACGTCGACGTGACGCTGACGGTCGTCGACGGCGACGTCGTGTACGACGGTCGGTGAACGGTCGGGCGCGAGCGGCCGGCTGACCGGCGGAGCCCTCGGGGTCGGCGGTCACCGCTCGACCAGGAGCGGCTCGCCCGTCATCGCCTCGGGCGCGTCGACGCCGAGCAGGCCCAGCAGCGTCGGCGCGACGTCGGCCAGTCCCCCGTCCTCGCGCACCCGGTAGCCGCCGCCGTCGCCGTCGGGCGAGAGGTAGACGAACGGTACGGGGTTGAACGTGTGGGCGGTGTGGGGCTCCCCGGCGGTGCCCATGTCGTCGGCGTTCCCGTGGTCGGCGGTGACGACGACGTGCGCGCCCGCGGCCTGGAGCGTCGCGAGCAGCCGCGCCAGCTGGGCGTCGACGGCCTGCACGGCGTCGACGGCCGCCTCGAAGTCCCCCGTGTGGCCGACCATGTCGGGGTTGGCGTAGTTGCACACGAGCGCGTCGGGGTCCTCGGCCTCGACGATCTCGATGGCGGCGTCGGTGACGCCCGGCGCGCTCATCTCGGGGCGCTCGTCGTACGTCGGCACGTCCGGGCTCGGGACGATCTCGCGGCGCTCGCCGGCGTAGGCGTCCTCGCGGCCGCCGTTTATGAAGTACGTCACGTGGGCGTACTTCTCGGTCTCGGCGATGCGCAGCTGGGTCAGGCCCGCGTCGGCGAGCACCTCCCCGAGGACGTCCTCGGGCTGCAGCGTCGGGAACGCGACCGGCAGGTCGAACGTCTCGTCGTACTCGGTCATCGTGACGAGCCGGACGTCCGGCCCGTCGACGTCGACCGGCGGGTCGGGGCCGACGTCCGCCAGCAGCCCGACGAGCTGGCGCATCCGGTCGGCCCGGAAGTTGGCGGCGATGGCGGCGTCGCCGTCGGCGAGCGCCGGGCCGCCAGTGACGAGCGTCGGCTCGACGAACTCGTCGGTCTCGCCGCGGTCGTAGGCGGCCTCGACGGCCTCGACGGCCGACGCCGCGCGGTGGGCCGCCTCGCGGTCGACGATGGCGTCGTACGCCCGCCGCGTCCGGTCCCAGTGCTCGTCGCGGTCCATCGCGTAGTACCGGCCCGCGACGGTGGCCGCGTCGCCCGTGCCGGCGTCCTCGGCGGCGGCTTCGAGGCGGGCGAGGTACCCGCGGCCGGAGTCAGGCGGGGTGTCGCGGCCGTCGGTGAAGGCGTGGGTGACCGCCTCGACGCCCCGGCCGGCGGCGAGCTCGAACAGCGCCTCGAGGTGCGCCAGGTCCGAGTGGACGCCGGCGTCGCTGGCGAGCCCCAGCAGGTGGACCCGGCCGCCGCGCTCGCGGGCGTGCTCGAACGCCGAGCCGAGGGCCTCGTTGTCGGCGAACGAGCCGTCGGCGATGGCCGCGTTGATGCGCGTGTGGGCCTGCGGGACCACCCGGCCCGCCCCGATGGTCAGGTGACCGACCTCGCTGTTGCCCATGCCGCCCGGCGGCAGCCCGACGCGCTCGCCCCACGTCTCGAGCGCGCCGACGGCCCCGGCGGCGCAGAGCCGGTCGAAGGTCGGCGTCTCGGCGGCGCGCACCGCGTCCAGCCGGTCGTGGTCGCCGAGGCCCCAGCCGTCGAGCACGACGAGCGCCGCCTGCATGTCGGAGCCGAGGCGGCCCCCGGTCAAGGAGGCTTCGCTCCCCCGCGCGGCACCCTCGCTCGGCGGCTTCCGGGGTCGACCGCCTCGCGTCGCCGGCCGGCGCGAGGTTCACGGCGGCCGCTCTCGACGCATCGGATGCCGGAGGAGAGCGCGGTCTCGGCGGGACGGGCCGCCGCTCAGTCGGCGCCGTGGCCCGGCACGTAGGCGCAGTCGGCACAGCGGGCGTAGCCGCGGCCGACCCCGCCGGCCATGGAGCCGCCGCAGTTCGGGCAGGTCATCGACCCGTGGTATCCGGAGCGGCCATATAACCCTGCTGGCCCCCGCCCCTAGATAGTCACGTTCCCTAGTATGTGTTGATGTGACGGGAAGCGAGCAGGACGCCCGGAGTCCCCACGGGACCCGACGCGACCCTCGCCGTGGCCGTTCGCGGGGCGATGCCGGCCGGCCGGTCGGGCGGTATCGGGGGAGGGGGCTGGAGCCGTTCCCGGGCGTAGCTTTTTGGCCCGGTCGCGCACACGACCGGGCGTGACGCTCGACCCGGTCCACTTCGACGGCATCGCCAGGCTGGCCGGGCGCATCAGCCAGGGCGTCGACCCGCGCGAGCACCACGACTTCGCGCGGGCGGTCTGGTCGGGCTTTCTCGACCCACTGATGGCCGACGGCGTGGCCGTCCTGGAGCCGCTCGGCGAGCAGCGCCGCCGCGCCGTCGACGTCGAGGACGCGGCCCTGTCGGCCCCCGCGTTCGAGACCCAGCACGGCCTCGACGCGGGCACCATCAACCCGACGACGTTCACGAACGGCCTCGTCATCGACGTCGCGCAGGCGGCGATGGCCGCCGTCCCCTCGGACCTGTCGCTGCACCGCGCGCGGACCATCGTCGCGACGGTGCACGCCAACGACCCGACGGTCGGCGTCGACGAGGCCGACTGGACGCGGTTCGACGAGGGCTACTGCCGCGAGCGCATCCTCCAGGCGCCGCGGGTGGACCGCTTCGAGCAGCACGTCGTCCACGCGCTCTCCCTGTACCTCGCCGAGAGCGACCACGCGCTCTGCCACGCCGACGCCGTCTCCGACCTCCTCGTGCTCGACGGCCCGCTCTACCCGAAGGGGCTGCTCGAGTGGACCGGCCGGGACCGCCGGCTGGAGGACGTGCTAGTCGAGGACGCCCGCCCCCGCCGGGTCCTCGGGAACTACCTCGAGCTCGTCGAGCGGTTCGTCGAGCGCGGCGTCCCGCTCGTGGGGTTCGTCAAGCACCCCTCGGCCCGCGCGCTGACCCGCGCCGTCCGCCGGCGCGAGGGCGGCGCGCCGTGGGTCGACGACGCGGCGTTCTTCCGGCAGGTGCTCGATCCGGGCGGCGAGCGCCGGCGCGACCGGCTGACCTGCACGTCCTGGTTCGTCTCCCGCGGTGGCGTCGACGGCGAGCTCTCGGCCGAGGGCGACGCGCTGGGGGTCGAACGGGCCCTCGACCCGGCCGCCTACGAGGTGACCTTCTTCGCCGTCTACGACCCCCGGGAGGACCTCCTGTTCCGCGTCGAGGCCCCGCGGGCGTTCACCGACGACCCGGAGCTGCGCGAGCGGCTCACCCGGCAGGTCCTGCAGGACGTCGCGCTCCGTCGCGGGCCACCTCCGGCCGTCGCGAAGGCCGACGAGCTGGCGCGCGTCAGCCGCGAGGAGAAGGCCGCGCTGACCGAGGCGCTCGAGCGGGAGCTCGACGCCGACCGGACCCGGACCTACGACGAGGCGCGCTGGGGCGAGGCGTTCGTCGACTACTGACCGCCGCCCCGCCGGCTCCGCGTCGTCGAGCGGGACGACCGTTCGGCCTCGCCGGGAGCGGATTACCGCCTGTCCTCGCCGTAGGGGGCGGGCGCGACGGTCGCCCGGATCTCCGTCTGCGCGTGCCGTTCGACCTTCGGGTTCGAGTGGCCCGCCGGCTCGCCCCACCGGACCGTCACCTCGGTCCCCGGCTCGGCGTGCTCGACGTCGACGAGGGCCAGCGAGAGCAGCTCGCGCTCGTTGTAGACGTAGCTCCGGTCCGTCGACACCCCGACGTGCTCGCCGCCGACCGTGACCTCGTCGTACGGACACGCCGACGTCCGGGGGTGGGGCAGGCCGATGAACTTGTGCGTCTCGCCGCCCCGGAACAGCGACCGGTAGACGTCGACCACGTCCCCGGCGTCCCAGACGAGCGTCACCTTCGTCCGCGCCGGCGCGTCGAGCTCCGCGCGGAGCGCGTCGCGCCCGACGAAGTCGCCGTCGAGGTCGACGAGGCGGCCGTAACCGAGCTCGACCGGCGTGACGTAGTAGTCGCTGACGTCGTCGGAGACGAAGCTCCCCCCGATGGAGAGGATGCCCCGCCTCGCGCTCAGCCACTCGCGGTACTCGCGCAGCGCCTCGCCGTCGTAGATGGCCGGGACGGGCAGGGGGAGCCAGCCCAGCAGGACGTTGGCGGTCTGGTAGCTCGCGGCGCCGAGGCGCCGGAGGCCGTGGTCCTCGCCGGCGTCGAGCACGGCGCGCTCGACCGCGTCGCCGTCCGCGTAGGGCCCCCAGAACTCGTAGCCGGCCTCGCCGGCCATCCCGTGGCGCAGCAGGTCGACGTCGTGGCCGTCGACGGACACCGTCTCGAAGGCGAAGAACTCGAGATCCGGCAGCGGCCCGTCGGCCGCCGCCTCCATGACCGCGACCGCGTCGGGACCCTGGAGCTGGTACCGGAAGCAGGCGGGGTCCTCGCCGGTCGCGACTGGCCGGCCGCGGAACGTCGCCGACGCGTCGTAGCCGCCGGTCGTGGCGTGGTAGTCGAGCCAGTTGTGGGCGGCGGCAGCCCCCACGCTCAGGAACGCCTCGTCGTCGAGGCGAAAGAGGATGGCGTCGCCGATGAACTTCCCGTCCGGGTTGGCGACCACGAGCTGCTTGGCCCGGCCGACCTCGAACCCGTCGAAGCCGTTGACGGCGAGGTCGGCGTACAGCTCGAGGGCGTCGGGCCCCTCGACGTGGAGGTCCGTCATGTGGTACGACTGGTCGGCGAGGGCCACGGCCTCCCGCCAGGCCCGCTGCTCTTCGATCCAGTGGGTGTACGCGTCGGGGAGCTTCGTGAACCGGCCGACCCCCAGGTCCCGCAGCAGGTCGACCGCTCCCCCCGCCGACCGGATGGCCTCCTCCAGGCTCTGTTCGGGCATCGTCCCTACCGGGGACGCGCCGAGGACGCCCATAAACTCTCGCCAGTCGGCCGCCAGAACGCCGTGGACCCCCATCGCCGTCGCTCGCTTTCCCCCCGACGCGGAGCGCTCGGGCATCCGCACGGCGACACCGCCCGCTGGTGGGGTCGGCGTTCGTCGGGGGAAACGCCCTTACCGGTCCGGGGTGACCGTGGCCCCATGACCGACCTCGGGGACTTCGACGAGTTCGCCCGCGAGCCGGATTCCGAGGGGGCTGGGGCGGCCGAGGCGTCCGGCGGGGACGGTCGTTCCGCGTCGAGCGGTACCGACGGCGACTTCGAGCCCGTCGAGCTCTCGCCGGTCGGGTCGGACGCCGGCATCGGGACGCTCGCGACGGCCGAGGGGCTGCGGATCGCCGAGGACGGCGATGACACGAGACTGCGGGCCTACGTCACGGTCGACAACCGCTCGCTGGTGCGCCTCGGGACCTACCTGCTCGCGCCGTACCCGGACGACGAGACGCTGTTCTGCCGCATCACCGCGCTCGAGTACGTCCAGGAGTTCCACGCGGACGACGCCAACGAGATCCACGCCCGGCGGGCGATGCGCTCGGCGGGCATCGACGAGCGCGACTACAAGTTCATCGCGACGCTCGAGCCCGTCGCGGTGCTCTACGCCGACGGGGGCGAGCTCCGCCGCCGGATGACCGACCGGGTGCCCAAGCCCGAGACCGTGGTCCGGCGGGCGGCGGACAAATCGGAGATCAAGACCGGGCTGAAGATCCCCGAGGAGGGGGTGTTCCTCGGGCACCTGGCGGTCGGCGGCGAGGTCGTCCGGACCGCGGCCGAGCCGCCGACCATCGACTACCGGCTCTCGGACGACTACGGGACGGGCGACCCGCTGGTCTTCCGGCACGCGCTGGTCGCCGGGGGGACCGGCTCGGGGAAGACCCACGCCGCCAAGAACGTCCTGCGGCAGTATCTCGCCGAGGAGCGGGCGTACCCGGTCGAGTCCGGGTCGAGCCGGACCGTGCGTCCGGCCGTCGTCCAGTTCGACCCGCAGGACGAGTACGCCCAGATGCACGACGACAACCCCGCGGCGACCGCCGAGGACGCCCGGCGCTGGGAGCGCGAGGGCATCGCCCACGGCGGCCACGAGGACACCGTCGCGCTCGTGCCGAAGGTCGGCACGGCGACCTACGCGGCGAGCCACCACCGCGCCGAGCAGGTCGAGTTCACGCTGCCGTTCTCGATGGTGCGGGGCAACCCGTGGCTGGTCGCCGGCGGGCAGCTCAACGACAACCAGTACAGCGCGTTGACGCACCACCTGCTGCCGGGCTTCTTCGCGGACTACGGGGCGGACGGGACGTACCGCGAGTTCCGCACCTACCTCGACGACCCGTCGATAAAGGAGCGGCTGGGCACGGAGACCGGGACGGGCCAGGTCCACGAGGCGACGTTCGATGCCGTAAAGCGCCGGGTGACCGGCGGGCCGTTCGGCGACGTCTTCGACCAGGCCGCCCGGCCCATCACGGAGCTGGTCGGGACGTTCGTCCGGCCGGGCGGGCTGACCACCGTCCCGACGTACCACCTCAACAACTCGCGGGCGGCCGAGACGGTGGTGCTCGCGCTGGCCAGCCTCGTCATCGACGAGAAGCTCTCGAACGACCCCCGGCACGACCGTATCAAGGAGACGCCCATCGTCCTCGGGATGGACGAGGCGCACAACTTCCTCGCGAGCGGCGACACGGCCCAGGCCCGGCAGGTCATCGGGAAGTTCACGGAGGCCGCCAAGCAGGGCCGCAAGGAGCGGCTCGGGCTGTTCCTGGTCACCCAGGACCCCCAGGACATCGCCGACGCCGTCTTCAAGCAGATAAACACGAAGGTCGTGCTCAACCTCGGCGACGAGGACGCCATCGCGTCGATGAACCTGCCGGCGTCGCTGGCCGAGAAGGTGCCGTACATGGAGACCGGCCAGCTGGTCGTCTACTCGCCGGACAACTCCGAGCCCGTCGAGCTGGCCGGGCTGTCGAAGTGCCTGTCCCGGCACGGCCGGGACTGAGGTGCACGCCGGGACGGGCCGCCGGACGGTTCACGTCGCACGCGGTCGCATCGCCGGGAACCGATAGAGCGGCGCGATGGCTACCGGACGCGTGTCTCCACCGATAGGTGGTGCCGTCCCGACGCGGACGATGTCGGGGGTCGCGCCGGCTCGCGGCGTGCGTAACCGAACGCTTTTGGGCACTTCAGCGGAACCCCGCCCCGGATGAGATACCTGGTCACGGGTGCGTCGGGCTTCATCGGCTCTCACGTGGTCGAGCAGCTGGTGGCGAACGGAGACGACGTCGTCGCCCTCGTGTGGTCGTGTTCGGACGCCGGCCACCTGCCGGACGACGTGACCGTGGCCGAAGGCGACGTCAGGGACAGAGAGTCGATGCGCGAACCGATGGCGGATGTCGACGGCGTCTTCCACCTGGCCGCGTGGTACTACGTCGGTCCTGGCCCGTGGAACGTGAAGCGAGCCGAACGGACCAACGTCGAGGGAACCCGGAACGTGCTCGAGCTGATGGACGAGCTCGACGTCCCCAAGGGGGTCTACACGAGCACGATCGCCGTGTACACCGCCACGGACCGGGACGTCATCGACGAAACCTGCGCTCCGGAGCGTCCGGTCGGCGCCGTCTACGACCGCACGAAGTGGCAGGCCCATTTCGAGGTGGCGAAACCGATGGCGGACGATGGGCTTCCGCTCGTCATCGCGCTCCCGGGGGGCGTGTATGGACCCCGCGACAAACGCTTCGGGTCGGTCCGCGGAATCTTCCGGTCCTACCTGCGAGGGGAGATGCCGGTGATTCCGCGGGACAGCGTCTACGCCCCCTTCGACTACGTCGAGGACACCGCCAGGGCGCTCCTCCTGGCCATGGATCGCGGCGAACCGGGCGAGTCGTACATCGTCGCGGGCGAGCCCCGGTCGCTCGTCGAGGTGCTACAGTGCGCCGAGGCCATCACGGGCGTCCCGGTCCCGCGAACCGTCTCGCCCAGGTGGTTCGGTGGCCTCGCGAGGGTGATGGCCCGGGTCGAACGCGTCGTGACCCCGCCCGAGGGGATGGAATCCGAGACCCTCCGGGCGCTCGCTCGCACCGACCTGCCCGTCGACAACACGAAGGCGACGACGGAACTCGGCCTCGAACACCGCCCCCTCCGGGAGGGGTTGCGCGAGTACCTCGAGTGGGAGATGGCGCAGTCGGGCGTCGAAGCGACGGCCGGTCGGCGGTAGACGCGCCCGCCGCCCCGTCCGCGACGGGGGGCACCGGTAGCACCTCGGTCGACCTACGGCCCCTCCCTCCCGGACGGGGTGAGCACGACCGTCGGAATCCGCCGTTCGCCCGAGCGTTCCCGGTAGCGGTCGAACCCCGGGTACAACTTCCTCGCCCGACGCCAGTGGTCCTCCCGGTCCTCCTCGGTCGCTTCGCGGGCGACGAATCGCTCCGACCGGTCGTTGTAGGTCAGGGTGACCTCCGGGTTGGCTTTCAGGTTGTAGTACCAGGCCGGATGCTCCTCGCTTCCCCAGTTAGAGGCGACCAGTATCCACCGCTCGCCGTCTCGGATCCCCAGCACGGGGACGGTACGGTCCTTGCCGGTTTTCGCGCCCGTCGTCGTCAGACGGACGACCGGAACCCCCCCGAACACCCGGGGGACGGACAGCCGTCCCCCGGAGACACCCATCAGGCAGAGGTCGACGTAGTGGAGCGTACGGGAGAACAACCACGACCCGATACGGGTGAACGCGAACCGTAGGGCCACGCGCTGCCACCATCGCGGTCGGGTCGGCGTCATGGTGCTCCTTCGACGGCCCGTCGTGGGGCTGCGGTGGGCCCGGCCGCGGGGTTCTCTCCGGCCCCGCGAACGTTCCAGCGGCCCGTGCGACGAGCCAGGTTCGATGGAGTGGGTCGCCGTGTACCTTGATGCTTTTGTTAGCGACAGCCGCCGAGGCGGACGCGACGGAGCGACCGCGCGGGCGTCGAGCCTCCGCTCGCCGGGGATTCGCGAGCCCCGCCGGAACGTCGCCCTGTCCCCCGCGTGCGACCGAAGGCTTACGCCTCGACCCGGGCAAGGGTCGGCCATGCCAGAGCACGTCCTCGTGCCCCACGACGGCTCGCCGCAGGCCGACGAGGCCCTGGAGCACGCGCTCGTCGAGCACGCGGGCGACGTCGTCACGGTGCTCCACGTCATCGATCCCTCCGACACGGGCTACAGCGCCGGTGCGATGTTCCCCGACTTCTCCGAGCAGTGGTACGAGGCCGCCAAGGACGCCGCCGAGGAGATATTCGAGGCGGCCCGGGAGCTGGCCGAGGACCACGACGTCGAGCTGCGGACGGCCCGGGAGATGGGCCGGCCGGCCCGACAGATAATCGAGTACGCCGAGGAACACGACGTCGACCACGTCGTCATCGGCAGCCACGGCCGGTCGGGCGTCTCGCGCATCCTGCTGGGCAGCGTGGCGGAGACCATCGCCCGGCGCTCGCCGGTGCCGGTGACGGTCGTGCGGTAGTCACCTCGACGCCGTCGGGGGCATCGACCGCGGGACCGGCTGCGGCCTCGGGCGGGCCGCCCGTCACCGGCCCGTGAAGTTCGGGTGTCGGCCCACGTGCCGCGGGAGGTAGCGCGGCCGCCGCGGGAGCTCGCCGACCGCCTCGTCGACCGTCGCAAGCAGCTCGTCGGCCGTCATCTCCGTCTCCTCGTCCTCGCCGCGGACGTTCACGCCGAGGGTTCCGCTCTCGAGCTCCCGGTCGCCGACGACCGCGTAGTACGGGACCCAGTCCGTCTCGGCGCGCGCGATGCGCTTGCCCACGGACTCGTCGCGCTCGTCGACGTCCGCGCGGACGCCGGCGGCCTCGTAGCGGTCGACGAGCTCGTCGCAGTGCGCCAGGTGCTCGTCGCCGACCGGGATGAACCGGACCTGGGTGGGCGACAGCCACGTCGGCAGCCGGGGCACCGCCATCGTCGCGGCCGCCTCGAGCAGCGCGGCGACGACGCGCTCGATGCCGCCGGAGGGGGAGTAGTGCAGGATGATGGGGTGGCGCACCGCGTCCCCCTCGGAGTACTCGATGTCGAACCGCTCGGCGGACTCGACGTCGATCTGGACCGTCGGGTTCTCGATGGGTCGGCCGAGCCCGTCGATGGCGGCGAAGTCGATCTTCGCCGACCAGTAGTGGGCCCGCTCGGGCAGCAGCTCGACGAGCGTCGGCTTCCCGAGGTCGGCGACGAGGGCCTCGACCCACTCGCGGTGCTCCTCGAAGAACGCGCGGGTCATCCGGAAGGCGGGCTCGTAGTTGATGCCCAGGTCCTCGCTGGTGCGCAGCGCGACCGCGGCCTGGCGCTCGAACTCCTCGCGGGCCCCGGCCATGTCGGCCGCGGCCGTGTGCATGTCGGGCATCGTGAACGCCCGCTGGCGCTTCAGGCCGACGACCTCCCCGCGCTGCTCCCGGCGGAACGAGTAGGTGCTCATCTCGTAGATGCGCAGCGGCAGGTCGTTGACCGAGATGTGCATGTCCCGCATGATGGAGAACTGGCCGAAGCAGGCCGCGAACCGCAGCATCATCCGGCGGTCGCCGCTCTCGAAGCGGTACTGGCGCTCGCCGAACTTGT
>CAZVOR010000029.1:0-19926 GCA_964628745.1 uncultured Halobacteriales archaeon | reverse complement strand
CTTCTCGTAGGCGTCGACGATCTCGACCATCGAGTTGACGGTGACGACCGCCAGCACGAGCAGGACGAGCGCGACGACGGCGAACGGGCTGACCGTCGGCAGCGAGACCGCCAGCGACGGGCCCACGATGGCGGTCAGGACGGCGGCGAGGACGACCAGGCCCAGAAGCGACCGGCCGTACCGGCGAGCGAGCCTGACGAGGTCGCGCTGCGAGCGGCTCATGGTCGTGCTACGGGTTCACAAGCACAAAAACCTGTGTGCCGGCGCAACCCGCGTCGCTCCCGGCCGAAGGGCTATTAGGACCACACCCGACAACGTCGGCTATGCTCCCCGCCACCGTCGACTCGCCGGCCCGGACGGCCAGCCGCCTGCTCGGCACGCTCGCCGCCGCGGCCGCCGCCGTTGCCGCCGGCACCATCCTGCTCCCCGAGCCGCTCGCCGACGTGTTCTTCGCCGGGTGGGTGCTGGCGGCCGTCGGCCTCGCCGCGGTCGGCGGGGTCGCCGCGTGGACGGACCGGACGGCCCTGGTCTGGCTGACCGCGCTGTTGCTCTCGGGCCTCGCGGTCCTCGGCATGTGGTCCATCGGCACGTACGTCGCCCCTGCCGCGCTGTTCCTGCTCGGGGCGGCGGTCTGCTCGCAGCTGGCCGGCCCACGCGTGGCCGACCGGGTGGCGCCCGGGCTCGAGCCGGCGGCCGTCCCCGCGTCCGCCCCACGGACGCTGGCCGGCGCGGGTGCCATCGCCGCCGGCGGATGGCTCGCGTACGCGGGGGCCGTCGAGCGCGGGCTGTTCGGGGCCTGCGCCCGGGAGACGCTCGCCTGCGCGCTCGCCGTCGCGCGCTGGGAGGCCATCGGGCTGACCGGCCTCGGGCTGGCGCTGGTCGCGGTCGGCGGCTGGATGTGCTACCGGCAGCTGCGGCTCGCCCGCACCGTCGGCTGGAAGCCCGTCAGGTAGCCGGGGCGGCGCACGACGGCCGACGCCGCCGGTCTCGTCGCTGATGACCCCGCACCCGGAGCTAAGTGGCTGGAGCGAATCCACCGGCCGTGTCCCTCCAGAGCGGGTTCCCCGTCCGTCCGAACCGTCCGGTCGCGGTGGAGTTCGCGGTCGTCGCCGCCGTGCTGGCCGTGGTGTACCTCTGGGAGCGGCTCGTTCGGCTCGTCGCCGACCCCCTGTCGGCCGCGCTCGGCCCGGCGCCCGCGTTCGGGTGGCTCCCGGTCGGCGGGCTGGCGACGGGCGGCCTGTTCCTCGCCGGGCTCGCCCTGTTCGCCCGGACGTACGCGTCCGCCCGCGCCATCGACGTCGGCCCGGCGCGGCCGACCCGGGCCGCCCTGCCGCTGGTCGGGCTGGCCGCCGCAACGCCGGCGACGCTCGTCGGCGCCACCGCGCTCGCCGGCGCGCTGACCGGCGTGCCGTACAGCTCGCTGTCGATGACCTACTACGTCGGCGGCCCGACGGCGCCGGTGCTCGCGGTCGTCGGCCTGGGGCTGCTCGTCGGCGTTCCCGCCCTGGTGCTCACCTGCCAGGTGCTCGTCCAGGGGAGCCTCGGCCTGGCGGTCGAGGGCGACCGGGCCGTCGTCCTGACGACGCTCGCGACGGGGTTCGCGATGACGAGCCACAGCGGCCTGGCGACGGCCCCGGACCCCGGGAAGCTCGTCGGCGCCGTCCTGTTCGTCCTGGTCTTCGGCGCCGCCGCGCTCGCGACCGAGCGCATCGACCGGCCCCGCCGGCGCCGCCTGGCGTGGCTCCCCGTCGCCCTGTTCGTCGCGGTCGTGGTCGGCTCGGGCGTCGCCGAGCTCGACTCGCTCGCCGGGGGGCTGTTCGCCGTCGCGCACCTCGGGACGCTCGGGGTCGCGGCCTACACGTACGAGCGCGGCGACTCGCTGCTCCTCCCGGCCCTGGCGTACCTGAGCCTCTCGCTGGCCACCGCCGCGGTCGTCCTCGGCCTCGAAGCCGGCGGCGTCCCGCCGTTCTGAGCCACGCCGTCGTCGGGGATGGGGGCGGGCAGTCCGGTCGCTGGCACCGGTGAGGCGTGGGCTTCCGTGGCCGCTGCGGCCTGACGGCCGGACGTATCGGCCTACAGGTATCGCGACATCCGGTGGGCGAATCCCATCGGGTTGACGGTCGAGAACCCGGCGCGGCGGTACAGCCGCTGGGCGTCGCGCTTCCAGGCCTCGACCGAGAGCCAGACGTAGGTGACGCCCTCCGCCGACGCCTGGCCCATCCCCGCGGCCAGCAGCGCCGTGCCGATGCCCGCGCGCTGGTAGTCCTGGTGGACGAAGATCGCCAGCTCGTGTCGCCCGGTCCCGTCGGGAACGAAGCTGACGTGGCCGACGACGCGCTCGCCGTGCAGCGCGACGACGTTGGCGCCCGCCAGGACGTCGGCCAGCCACCGCCGGATCGCGTCGGCGCCGATCGGGGGCGTCCCCTGCGCGCGCTGCGCCGGGTCGAAGCCGTCGTACATGGCGACCAGGGGCTCGAGGTCCGTCTCGCGGTACGGGCGGAGGTGGATCTCGCGGTCCCGGCCGTCGGCGAACGTCAGGGGTGGCTCGGTGGGCGCGATGCGGCGCGGACGCAGCCGCGCAGCGAGGCGCCTGGCGGCCGGGACCAGGCGCTCCCGGACGAACGCCGTCACGCGGTCCCGGAGGACCGGCACCACCTGGCGGGCCATGGAGCCTCCCGTCGGCGGTCGGCCCACCGAGCCGATATAGCTTGCCCCGAAGCCGGTTACGCCCGGCCCGCCCCGATTTCGCGGGCCGGCCGGGAGACGAACGGAGCGGCGTCGAGCCCGCCGCCGGCCGTCGCCGCCCTCAGGCCGTCCGTTGGGCCCGGTCGAACGGGTAGGGCGGCAGCCGTAGCTCGTCGAGGTCCGGCCGGTGCTTGACGTTGTAGACGACCTCGAGGTCCTGCGTGGTCGGCCGGCCGTTGCACGACAGCCGGATGCCCTGGTCGACCAGGTCGTCGGAGAGGACGTGGTCGACGGGCAGCGACAGCTCGCCGGCGGTGACCGCCACCGCACAGTTCGCGCAGGCGCCGCCGCGGCAGGCGAACGGCCACGCGTGGCCGCAGCGCTCGGCGGCCTCCAGCAGGCTCTCGGACGGCTCGACCTGGAACTGGCCGTGGTCGGCCGCGTCGAGGTCGGCGTCGGCGGCCCGCTCGAAGAGGCCGTCGTCGTCGATGGACCAGCCGCGCTCCTCGAGGAGCTCGTAGTTCAGGTACTCGACGGTCGTGGGCTCCGGCCGGACCCACTCGCCGGGGGGCTCCCGACGGTCGGCCCGTTCGACGCCGGCCTCGCCGTCGGTGATCGCCTCGTAGGCCGCGACGACCTGCCGGAGCGCCTCGTCGCTGCCGCCGAGGTCGGGATGCGTCTCCTTGACCCGCTCGCGATACGCTCGCCTGACCGCCTCGTCGTCGGCGTCCGGCTCGACCCGGAGGACGTCGTACGGGGACCGCACACCGACGGGTAGCGACCACGGGAGGAAAAGCGTTCGCCCCGCCCGGTCCGGGCCGGTCTCCACGGCCGGTCCCGGCGGGCCGGACACAGCGGCCGGGTGCGAGCGGCCGACCGTCGGGGGGATGGGTGGCGGACCGTCGGGGGTGGCCGAGCGTCGCGGCAGGCGATGGGGCAGGGCGGGCCCCCGCCGGCGAGACCGCCCCGCCCTACCGACGACGTGGCTGTGACGTGGCGAGGACTACGTACCACCTGCGTTCCACCTGCAACTATTAGGTAGCACGTATTTATGACCGTCTCTCCCAGGCGACGAACGATGAACGAGGTACCCGACGCGCCATCCGCGACGGCCCGGAACGAGGTCTTCGAGGCGCTCGCCCATCGGCGCAGACGGGCGGTCCTCCGCATTCTGGACCGCGTGGCCCGCGTGCGCCCGTCCGCGCTCGCCGCCCACTTGGTCGCCGAGGAGGCGGACAAGCCGCTGGTGGACGTCACCCGGGGGGAGGCGGAGCCGGTGCTCGTCGACCTCGAGCACTGCCATCTCCCCCGGTTGGCGGACGCCGGCCTGCTCTCGCGCGAGGACGGAGTCGTCGAGCTGACCGAGCATCCGGCCGTCCGGGACCCCAAGCTCGGCGCGATGGTCGGGACGGACGCCCCCGGCTGGGACGCGGTGCTCTCGAGCCTCGCCGACAAGCGCCGTCGCGTCGTGCTGACGACGCTCTCCGTGAACGGGGCGCCCATGGACCGGCTCGATCTCGCGGCCGAGGTCGCCGGGAAGGTCGGGGACGACGACACGCCGGCGACGGTCGAGGACGTGGTCCTGGGCCTGCACCACGTCCACCTCCCGAAGCTCGAGGCGGCCGGCCTCGTCGCGTGCGACGCCGACGAGGGGACGGTCGCCTTCGAGGGCCATCCGGCGCTCGACGAGGAGTGGCTGGTCGCCGGCGCCGACGACGCGCCCCGGGCGATCCTCTCGACGGCCGACCGCTCGGCCGACATCTGGACGCTCGAGGGACGGGACAACGTGACCGAGCGGGGGCGCGCGCTGTGCGAGGCCGCCGACGAGGAGCTGTTCATGATGTTCACCGTCGACGGGACGGTCGAGACGGCCTGCGTCCGCCGGATCCAGGACGCGATCGACCGGGGCGTCGACGTCTACCTGGGCACGCAGAACCAGCGCCTGCGCGACCTCGTCCGGAAGCACGTCCCCGAGGTGACCGTCTGGGAGCCCCAGCTCGACTGGCTGAACCTCCCGCCGACCCGGGAGAAGGTCGGCCGGCTGATACTGGCCGACCGCGAGGCCATCATGATCGGGACCATCGGCGAGGACGGCCCGGACGGGGTCCCGCGCGAGACCGCCATCACGGGGACCGGCGAGGACAACCCCCTGGTGATGCTGCTGCGAGAGATGCTCGGCTCGCGGCTCGACCACCTCGACGCCCAGAGCGAGGACTTCCTCTCGGAGCTCCCGCTGTAGCGATGGCCCAGACGGACCGGGAGGGAAGGCGGCACCGCGTCCCCGTCACCGAGGACGTCGCGCCGAGCCGGGCGACCTACCTCGCCGTGGCGCGGGCGAGGGACTGCGACCCGCTGGACCTGCCGCCGCTCGCCGGGACGGTCGACCCCGACGGGCTGGACGCGCTCGTCGACGGGTCGGCGGACGCCGAGGGCGTCGCGGGCACGTTCGAGTACGCGGGCTGCTCCGTGACCGTGACGGCCGAGGAAGTCCGCGTGGTCGTCCGCTGATGCCGGTCATCCGCGCTCGCCGCCGAGCGGGCGGGTAGGCGCTCCCTTCTCCCGGTCGTTGTAATCGGCTTACCATCCGGTATAGACATCGTAGCAATGGGCGGGTATGCCGTACCATCGCGTGCAATGCGACGATTACTCCGGCCGACGCTGGCGGTCGTCGTCGTCCTCCTCGTCGGCGCCGCGGCCGCGCCGGCGGCGACGGCCGCCGACACCTACGATATCGACTCGCCAGACGCGCTCGAGCTGCCGCAGTGGACGGTCAGCTTCGAGGGCGAGGACTACTCCGTCGACGCGATGCTCCGGACGAACCCGGACGTCGACCACGACGTCGAGGTGACCGCGCCCGACGAGAGCTACGACGTCACCGTCTACAACCGCTCCGGGGCGGTCATGGAGGCCCGAGAGGGCGATGGCTCCCATGCGTTCACGTTCGACTTCGACGACTACGCCTTCGGGACGTACCTGCTCGTCGTCAGCAGCGACGGCGAGGTTCGGGACGTCCTGCCGGTCGTCGTCCGCGGCTACTCGATGTCCCACGACGCGCCCGAGACGGCCGAGCCCGGCGAGGCAGTCGACGTGCGGGTCGACGTCACCCAGACGATCGCCGGCGACGAGCCCAACGCCGTCACGGTGGTCGTCGCCGACGGGGACGACTGGGTCCAGGAGACGGCCACCCGACAGTCGGACGGCAGCTACCTGGCGACCGTCTCGACGGACGACCTCGACGCCGGCGAGTACGCCGTGTGGGCGCTCGCCGAGTGCACCGTGGAGGCGTTCGGTTACACCGAGCTCGAGGGGCTGAGCACGCCGACGACGATGGAGCTGGCCGCGCAGTCCCACTCGAGCGGTAGCTCGCACAGCGGTGCCTCGGCGGCGACGGCCTCGCCGACGCCCACGCCGACGGCGACGGCCACCCCGACCGCCACCGAGACGCCGACGCCGACCGACTCCCCGACGCCGACCGATTCCCCGACCCCGACCGACCCGCCGACGTCGACCGACGAGCCCGAGACCGAGGTCGTCACGACCGCGGACGCGTCCTCGTCGAGCGGGCTTCCGGACGCCACGGCCGCGGTGGGCGTGGTCGTGGGCGCGACGGTCGCCGGCCTCCTCTGGCGCCGCTGGTGACCGGCGGCGACGTCCGCGCCGCGGGCGGCCCGCCGTCGCCGGTGGCTTCGAGCCGGCACTGACGCCGGTGCCGGGCGACCCGCCCCCGTGCCGGCCGCCGGACCGACGATTTCTTGCCCGGCGCGCCCCCGCTGTCGCGGTATGGCGGCCGACGGGCGCGAGGAGGGCGACCCGCCCGCGGCGAGCCCGTGGTGGCGGCTGCTGCCGCCGACCCTTCGCGAGCTGCCCGCCGACCTCGCCGCGACGGCCGCGCTGACCGCCCTGACGGTGCTCGCGGCGCTCGCGCCCGGCATCTCGGAGACGCCGCTGCGCGTCGCGCTCGGGCTGCCGTTCGTGCTGTTCCTGCCGGGCTACGCGCTCGTCGCGGCGCTGTTCCCCGAGCGCGGCGAGGGACCCGTCGACGAGGCGGGCGCCGCGCGCGGGGCCGACGAACCCCCCTCGCGCCGCGGCGGCATCGACGGCATCGAGCGCGTGGCGCTGTCGTTCGGGCTGTCCATCGCCGTCGTACCGCTCGTCGGCCTCGTGCTCAACTTCACGCCGTGGGGCATCCGGCTGGTGCCCATCCTGCTCTCCGTCGGCGGCTTCACGCTCGCCGCGGTCGCCGTCGCCGCGGTCCGCCGTCGCGAGCTGCCGCCCGACGAGCGCTTCGCGGTTCCCTACCGGGGCTGGTACGCGGCCGGGCGGGCGGAGCTGCTCGAGCCCGATTCGCGCGCGGACGCGGCGCTCAACGTGCTGCTGGCGGCGAGCGTCGTGCTCGCGCTCGCGAGCGTCGGTTACGCCGTCGCCGTCCCCAGGCCGGGCGAGTCGTTCACCGAGTTCTACCTGCTCACCGAGGACGACGACGGCGAGCTGGTGGCCGCCGACTACCCGACCGAACTGGCCGTCGGCGACGCGGCGCCGGTGGTGATCGGCATCGGCAACCAGGAGCACGAGCCCGTGCGCTACGCGGTGGTGGTGCTGCTGCAGGACGTCCGGTTCGTCGGCAACGAGACGGTCGTCGAGCGGTCGGACGAGCTCGACCGGTGGGCCGTCGAGCTGGCGCACAACGAGACGCGCCACCGGACGTACGCCGTCGCGCCGACGTTCGCCGGCGACCGGCTGCGCCTGCTGTTCCTGCTGTACCGCGGCGGCGAGGTCCCCGCCGAGCCGACGGTCGCCGACGCCTACCGCGAGACGCACCTGTGGGTGAACGTCAGCGCCGCGGCCTGAGGACGCGCCTCGCTCCGGCCGGCCGCTCCGGCCGGCCCAGCGCGACGCGGGACGAGCGGAGCGCCGACCGCGACCGAAGCGGCTAAGGCGTCGCCTACGCCACGGTCGGTCATCGCCTACCCGGTGTCCCGATGGACGACGAACCGACGACCGACCTGACCGCGTTTCGGCGGATGGCCCGCGAGTTCCCCGTCCGCACCGGCATCTTCACGTTCGGCCTGCCGGCCGTCGCGCTGGCGCAGCTGGTCAACGGCGTCGTCCACGACGGGCCGGTGCTCGCCGTCGTCGCGTTCGCGGCGCTGGCGGTGGCGTGCTCGGTGAAGCTCACGCAGCTACACGTCGCGGCCTACCGGCGCGAGCGGCTCTCCCGGCTGTGGCTCGCGGAGGGATGAGCGCGAGGCGTCCCGCGGCGGGGTGAAGGACCCCGCGCGGGCGTCGTACCGTCGATTCGTCGGCCGGGCGCGTCAGGCCGTCGCGCGGGGCGCGGCCTCGCGCCGGTCGCGGATCACGTAGGCGCTGTAGGCGCCGAGCACGAGCGCGAGCAGCCCGACGATGACGTCGTTCCAGACCGCGAGGCCGTCGAAGGCGACGGCCTCGGTGCCGAGGAACGGCGCGACGACGAGCCACACGCCGAGCACCGCGGCGACGATGGCGATGCCGAGGTTGCCGACGCGCCCGCGGCGCCGGAGGACGAAGTTGTACCCGCCCGCGGCAGCCAGCAGCGCGCCGACGACGACGTCGTTCCACAGCTGGGCGGCCGTGAGGTCGAAGACCAGGACCTGGGCGACCAGCCACACGCCGAGCAGGGCGATGAGCCCGGAGGCCCACCCGCCCCCGTCGTTCGTGGCCGTCTCCCGGCGCCGGTCGGTCATCTCGGGGTCGGTCGTGTCACTCTCGGTCGTCTCACTCATCAGTACCACCGGGGGAAACACGGGCCGCTGCGGACAAAAGCGCACCCCAGCGCTCGCAAGGCTGCTTCCGGCCAGCCGGGCGCCTCTGGGCCGCGCGCGACCGGACGTTCGGGTCCCGTATCCGGAGGCGCGACGGCCCACCGTGGCCCGCCGCTTTACCCGGCCTGAGAGCGCAAGCCCCACGGCTAACCGTGCTCGCGCCCACCTACATGTCGTGGCGCTGATTGCTCGCCGTCGTCGCCCCGACGCCCTCCTCGACCCCTGGAATCGCTCGGCGGCCCGCCCCGGCCGCCCGGACCGATGTCAGTGAACGTAGTCGTCGTCGTCTGGGACACCGTCCGGGGCGCCGAGACCGTGCCGGCCGACGAGTCGCTCACGCCGGCGCTCGCCTCCCTGGCGGCGCGGGGCACCGAGTACTCGAACGCGTTCACCGTCGCCCCCTGGACCGTCCCCGCCCACGGCTCGCTGTTCACGGGGACGTACCCCTCGCGGCACGGCGCGCACGCCGACTCCGCGTTCCTGGACGGTCGCCTGCCCACGCTCGCGGAGGTGTTCCGCGACGCCGGCTACGAGACGATGGCGGTGTCGAACAACCAGTGGATCGCCGAGGAGTTCGGGTTCGCGCGGGGGTTCGAGGCGTTCCGGGAGCAGGCCGGCCGGGGGACGACCGACCGGCGGCTCCGGGACGGGCTGACGGGCGTCGCGAGCGCGACCCCGACCGAGTGGACCCTCGACCCGGACTCGGTCGGCGGGTCCGGAGCCCGGCTCCGCGCCGGACTCCGCCCGGGCCCGCGCGACGACGGCGCCGACCGGACCGTCCGTCGCGTCCGGCGCTGGCTCCGGCGGCGGTCGGAGGACGACCCGTTCTTCCTGTTCGTCAACCTCGTCGACGCCCACCTGGAGTACCGGCCCCCGCGGCGGTTCGCCGGGCGACACCTGCCGGACGGCTGGTCCCACGAGGCCGCCACGGCGCTCCCGCAGGACCCGCGGGCGTTCGACGCCGGGCGGTTCGCCCCCACCGACGAGGAGTGGTCGGTCCTCCACGCCCTCTACCGCGGCGAGATCGCGTACCTCGACGCGCAGCTTGCCCGGCTGCGGGCGGCCCTCGAGGAAACCGGCGCCGCCGGGGAGACGCTGCTGGTCGTCACGAGCGACCACGGGGAGAACGTCGGCGAGCACGGGCTGCTCGGCCACCAGTACAGCGTCGCCGACACCGTCCTCTCGGTCCCGCTCGTCGTGGCCGGGCCGGGGTTCGACGGCGCCGACGGGCACGACGGGCTCGTCCAGCTGGTCGACCTCGCGCCGACGCTGCTCGACGCGGCCGGCGTCGACGCCCCGGCGGCCCGGGAGGGGTTCCAGGGTCGGTCGTTCCACCCCGCGGCCGGCGGTCCCCGGCGGCGGCGCGCGTTCGCCGAGTACCGCGGCCCGCGCCCGCCCGTCGAGCGGCTGGAGGAGCGCTTCGGCGAGGTCCCCGACCGGATACACGGCCTGCAGCGCTCGCTGCGCGCCGTCCGGACCCGCCGGCACAAGTACGTCCGGGGCTCCGACGGCTCCGCGTCGCTGTACGACGTCGCGGCCGACCCCGGCGAGGCGGACGACCGCCTCGGGGCGGCGCCGGAGCGGGCGGCCGCGCTCGAAGCGGCGCTCGACGACTGGCTGTCGTCGTTCGACCACGCCGACGCGGACGAGGCAGCGGCCATCAGCCCGTCGACCGAACGGCACCTCGCCAACCTCGGATACATGTAGCGCGAGGCCCGGGCCACGCGTAACGGAGGACGAGTCACGCCTCGATGTCGACGAACGACCGCCCACCGAACCTGCTGCTGCTGGTGACCGACCAGGAACGCCACGACCTCGTCGGCGAGGGTGGCCCCCCGGTCGAGACGCCGAACCTCGACCGACTGCGGGCGTCGGGGGTGGCATTCACCCGGGCCTACACGCCGATCAGCATCTGCAGCAGCGCGCGGGCGTCGATGCTCTCCGGACGGTATCCCCACGCCCACGGCGTCCTCAACAACGTCCACGAGGCGGACGCGCTCCGCGCGGACCTCCCGGCGGACGTCCCGACGTTCGGCGAACGGCTCCGCGACGCCGGTTACACGAACACCTACATCGGCAAGTGGCACGTCGGCCGGGACCGTGGACCGGCGGCGTTCGGCTTCGAGTACCTCGGCGGCAGCGACCGCCACCACGACGAGGCACTCGAGTCCGGCTTCCGGGACTACCAGCGGGAGCTCGGCGTCGAACCGGACGACGTCGAGATCGAGGACGCCGTCCACGCGACGTTCCGGGACGAGCGGTTCATCGTCGCCGGGCGGACCCCGGTGCCCGTGGAAGCCACGCGGGCGTACTACCTCGCCGAGCGGACCATCGAGCGGCTGGCGTCGGTCGACGGCGACCGGCCGTTCCTGCACCGAACCGACTTCGTCGGGCCGCACCACCCCTACGTCGTCCCCGAGCCGTACGCCTCGATGTACGACCCGGCGGACCTCGAACCCTGGCCGTCGTACGCGGAGACGTTCGCCGACAAGCCGCAGGTCCAGGAGAACTACCTCGCCTACCGCGGGGTCGAGTCGTTCGACTGGGACGACTGGTCGGCGCTGCTCGCCAGGTACATGGGCTTCATGACGCTCATCGACGAGCAGGCCGGCCGCATCCTGTCGGCCGTCGAGGAGCTCGACCTCGGCGGGGACACCATCGTCGTCCACGCCAGCGACCATGGCGACTTCGTCGGGAGCCACCGGCAGTTCAACAAGGGGCCGTTCATGTACGAGGACACGTACCGGGTGCCCCTGGCGGTCGCCGGGCCGGGGGTCGACGCCGGCCGCGAGTGCGACGAGCTCGTCTCGCTGGTCGACCTCATGCCCACCGTCCTGGAGACGGCCGGGGAGCCGGTGCCGGACGGCGTCCAGGGCCGGAGCCTCCGGCCGCTGCTCGAGGGCGAGGCGCCGGACTGGCGCGACGCCGTCTTCGCCGAGTACCACGGCGACGAGTTCGGCCTGTACTCCCAGCGCATGGTCCGCACCGGCCGGTACAAGCTCGTCTACAACGCCCCCGACGTCGACGAGCTGTACGACCTTCGGGCCGACCCGGCAGAGCTGCGGAACCTGGCCGGCCACCCGGCGTACCGGGCCGTCCGCCGCCGGCTCTCGGGGGCGCTGCTCGAGTGGATGGATCGCACGGACGACCCGCTGTACCGGTGGACGGCGAGGCACCTGCGGGACGACGCACCGGACGCGGACGGCTGACCGGGTCGATGGTGGCGGCCGCCGGCCGGCCCCCGCTACTGGGTCTTGTCCCGGTCCGTGGCCTCGCCGTCCTGGAAGTCGGCGGCCGTGGAATCCTCGGCCGCCTCGGCGGCGTCGGTCAGGGTCGGATTGGAGCCGCCCCGGTCGGAGTAGTTCGTCCGGCCCTCGCTCTCGCGGGGCATCTGCCCGAGGATCATCTGACGGAGCTGGTCCTCCGACTCGAACGTGTTGTCGCCCATGTAGTCGAACAGCTCGCGGATGGAGATGGGCCCCGCGTTCGTCCGCTCGAGCTCGCGGTCGCCGTACCGCTCGACCAGCTCGTCGGCCGTGACGGGGTACGAGAGCTCCTCGAAGACCGGGTTGACGTTGCTGAAGTCGACGCCCTCGACGCGGTCGGTGTCGTCGTCCATGCACGACGAGTACGGCCGCGAGCCGTAAACGCCTTTTCCGGCCGGCCGGACGCCCCCGCGGTCGTGGCCGCCGTCCCGCTGGCGGTCGTCGGCCGCGTCGGCGCGGGGCTGCTCCCGGTACCCGGCGCCGCCAGTCCGTCCGCGAGGGGCGGCATCGGCGGAGATGCGACCGCTGACGCGCTCCACCCGGAGCGGGTTCCCGCGGACCAACACGACTCCGGGTGCACCTCGTGCGACCGCGACGCGTGGCGACCGCCGCGACGCGCTGGCCACCCCCCGTAGACGCAAGCGGGCGTTTCAGTGTTCGGGACGGTTTTAGTAGCCCACCCCGACCGACCGGTATGCGACGCGACGACGACCGATTCCGGGCCGCCGGGCAGCCGGAGACCGACGCCGGCCCGCGGCCGACGCGCCGCGGGGTGCTCGCCGGCGCCGGCGCCGCGCTCGGGAGCGCGATGGCCGGCTGCGCCGCCCTCCCCGGGGGCGGGTCGACCGACGACCGGGCGTACGAGCGGCTGCACCTGACGGCCGTCTACGTCGACGACGGCGTCGACCTGTCGGTGCCCGACGAGCTCCAGACCGTCCGCGCGACGACCAACGCCGACCTCCTGGTGCTGCCCGCCGACACCGGTACCGACGCCGGGCAGGCCGTCGAGTGGCTCGCCGACGACCGCGTCGTCGCGCTGCTCGGCGACGGCGCCGAGGCCACCTGGCTGGACTGGGCCAGAAGCGACGCCTACGGCGACGCGTTCGGCGAGGGCGGGACCGCCGACGCCGAGCCGGACCCGTACCTGCTGGTGGCGGGGGCCGTGGGCCTCGACGTCTCGACCTACCGCCACAGCTGGTCGGACGGGCCCCGCGACCGCGACGTCCTCCGGGCGCTCGACGAGGTGCTGGTCGACCTCGAGTCGAAGACGCCGGCGTGAACGACCAGGGCAGGTTCGGGGGGTCGGGTCGGGACGCCCCGCGCTACCCCTCCGCGACCCGGTGCTCGGCCAGCGCGAGCAGGCGGTCCAGCGCGGTCTGGTCCGCGGGCAGCGTCACGAGGTCCCGGTCCTGGACGTACTCGACCACGGCCGCGTCCGCCAGCTTCGGGACGTGCACGTGGTACAGCGACAGGTAGACCTGCAGCACCTCTTCCGGGTCGATGTCGGGGAGCGGTCGTCCCGTCTCGCGGACGGCGACCTCCTCGGCCAGGTCGGCCAGCGATATCGAGGGGGCGTGGTCGGAGAGACAGCGAAGGGCGGTCCGCCGGCGGCGGTGGGCGAGCAGCTCGAACGCCGTGTCGGGCGGTAACTTCCCCGACGGGGCGGGCTCGTCGTCGCCTGCGGAATCCGCAACCATGCGCCTACGTACGGCGCCCAGCGGGAAGTGAGTGGGGGGATTTCGCACCGAAGAACGCTGCGCATTCCGCAGTCGGCCGTCGGGAACGACCGCGCGTGACCGCTCGTGCCGGTCGCGCCGCTCGTTCAGTCGACCGGCGTCCCCGTGCGCGTCGCGTCGCCGGGCCCGGGCCCGACGCCCGCCCGTTCGACCTGGACGCGGCCCGAGGGCTCCACGACGACCCGGTAGCCGTGATACTCGAACTCGACGCGCCCGGACGCCGCGCCCGGGCCGGCCCGTCCCCCCCGGAACACCGCGTCGAGCGCGTCCGGGTCGATGCAGTCATAAAGCGGCGTCTCGAGGGCTGTCGGGTCGACGCCTTCGCGATCGGCGACCTCCTCGATCACCTTGGTGCTCGGGGCCTCGGGGGTCGGCATACCACCACCGCAGTCCCCATCAACGTAAATCTAACCCTCACGTTATCAAATATCACACGTATCCCCCGCGACCGCTGCTGATTCCGCAGCCCGGCCGCGTTCGGTCACTCCTCGACGGCCGCCGCGCCGAAGTGGTCGAACGGCTGCCGGTGGTCGCGCTTGACGATGTCCGCGCTCACGATCTCGACGCCGAGGTCGTCGATCTGCCCGACCAGCTCGTCGACGGTGTCGGAGTCCACCGCGACTGCCTCGATGTGGAGGTTCTCGGCGCCGGTCAACAGCTCGCGGACGGTGATGACCCCGGTGAGTTCGAGGGCCCGCTCGGCGAGCTCCGCCCGCTCGTCGGGCGGCGACCGGGTGATGATGAGCACGTGTAGCTGGAAGTTCGCCCGCTCGTAGTCGATCTCCGGGTGGTAGCCGCGGACCACGCCCGCCTCCTCGAGCCGGTCTAGCCGGTTGCGGACGGTGCTGGCGGAGACGCCGACCTGCTCGCCCATCTCCGCCGCGGTCGCGCTCCGGGCGTCCGCCTGGAGCGCGTGCAGGATGCCACGATCGACCTCGTCGAGCTCGAGCGGCTCCATGGTCGTGATTGTCGACGGCGACCGAAGAGGCTTGGGCCGCCGAGGCGGACGGCATCGCCTCGCCGACCCCGGGGCCCGCGTCGGCCATCGGCTGCCCGCCGCCAGGCGCTCCGGTCCCTCGCGGAAGGGGAGGGGACCACGGCGGGCAGCCGGCCGGACGCGCCCGAGTCGGGCGATTTCCGGGGCCGACCGGCCGGCCGTCCCTAACTGGCTAGGTGCCAGGTTTATGAGCGCCCTGGGCCATGCTCGGGTTGCGGTGACCCGGCATGGACGATTCGAACGATCCCAACCCCTCTGCCGACGCGACCGCAGACGCCGGGACGGGACTCCCCGAATCGGTGCTGGAGGACGACGACATGTTCGAGGCCCTGGCACACGAGCGACGGCGGTACCTCCTGTACACGCTCCTGGACCGGGAGCGGTGGCCGCTGTGGGAGCTCGCCTCCCGGATGGCCGCCTGGGAGGCCGGCGACCCCGAGGACGCGGTCGACGAGCGCGAGGTCGAGCGCGTCTACACGTCGCTGTTCCACGCCCACGTGCCGAAGCTGGTCGACCTCGGCATCCTCGAGTTCGACCGGCAGGACGAGACGATCACCCGCGGGTCCCACGCGGAGCGGACGCTGGAGGCGCTCGAGCACACCGGCGCCAGCGCGGCCGACGCCATGGAGCGACACGCGAGGCGCGAGAAGAATGACTGATTCGGCGGATGACCACGAGGACAGCGGCCCGGACGCGACCAGGGGGTCGGACCCCGAGTCGGGCGTCCCCGCGGGGACCGACTGGGAGCTGGTCGTCCAGCTCCCGTTCGACGCGGACGGGGGAGACGAACTGACGTCCGCGGTCATCACCGCCGTCGCGGAGGCCGAGGGCGTCCGGCCGCGGGAGGTCAAGACGCCACCGCTGTACGAGGTGGTGGACGTCTCGGCGCTCGAGAGCGCGTTCTTCGGCTCCCAGACCATCGACGGGTCCGGCGACGGCCACCTCTCGGTCGAGTTCATGTATCGCGGTCACCGGATCCTCGTCAGAAGCGACGGCTGGGTGCAGGTGTACGAGGTGGCCGAGGAGTAGCGCGTCGGCCCGCGGGTCCATGGGCAAACCTTAGGCGCTGCCGTCCCCTGGCGACGGGCATGGCCGCGGCGGCACCCGAGCTCCTGCACGTCACCGTCGACCTCTGGCACCCCGACTGCTGGACGCTCGAGACCACCCGCGAGGCCGACGCGGGGCTGCTCGGCCGGGGGACGACGCTCGGCGGCGACGGCGCGACCGGCCAGTACGAGGTCTACGGCGGGTCGCGCGCCGCGGTCGACGCGCTCGTCGACGCCGTGCGCGACTCGCCGCTGACCGAGGCGGTCACGGAGCTGTCGTCGTCGGCCGGCCCGGCCGGGCGCGTCGGGCCGGCGACGCGCTCGGTCCTGGTCGAGTTCGAGCCGACGCCGAGCATCCGGGCCGCGTTCACCGACCGCGGGTTCCTCCACCACGGCCCGACGCGCCACGAGGGCGGCCGGGAGCGCCGCTCGCTCGTCGCGCGGACCGACCGGTCGACGCTCGCGCGGACGCTCGACGCCATCGAGGCCGACTACGACGCCGACATCGAGCTGGTGCGGGTGTCGGCCGCCGGCTCGGGCGGGCCGGCCGACCGGCCGGCCGGGCGGCTCTCGCCGCGGCAGCGCGAGGCGTTCCGGCTCGCCCGCGACCGCGGCTACTACGGCTACCCCCGCGGGACGTCGGCCAGGGCGCTCGCCGACGAGCTCGACGTCTCGAAGTCGACGTTCCTGGAGCACCTCCGGAAGGCCGAGGCGAAGCTGCTGGCCGACGTCGACCCCTGATACCGGCGTCCGCCCGGAAGGTTCCCCGACCCGCCCATGGCAGGGGGGGTACTCATCGGGCCGGGAGCAGGACCTCCGCCATGGACCGGAACGACCGCGCCCTCACCGGCTTCACGATGCTCGGGCACGCGATGTTCCACACCTACGAGCTCGTCATCCCCCTCTTCGTCGTCATCTGGCTCGACGCCTTCTCGACGACGGCCGCGTTCCTCGGCGTCGTCGTCGGCGCGAGCTACGCGCTGACCGGTGTCGGCGCGCTCCCCAGCGGCGTCCTCTCGGACCGGGTCAGCGCCAAGCGCCTCATCGTCGCCTGCATGGCCGGGATGGGCGGGGGGTTCCTGCTCGTGGCCGCGGCGCCGAACCTGCTGGTGCTGTCGCTCGGCCTGCTCGTCTGGGGCGCCGCCGCCAGCGTCTACCACCCCGCCGGCCTCTCGCTCATCAGCCGCGGCGCCAAGGAGCGCGGCACGGCGTTCGCGTACCACGGCGCCGCCGGGAACGTCGGCGTCGCGACCGGCCCGCTGCTGGCCGCCGTGCTGCTCGCCTTCTTCGGCTGGCGGACCGTCGCCGCGCTCCTCGTGGTCCCCGTGGTCGTCGCCATCGGGCTGGCGCTCCGGCTGGAGTTCGACGAGACGGCCGCGGTCGACGCCGATGCCGTCGCCGACGGCGGCGGGGAGCCGTCCGGGCTCCGCCGGTTCGCCGCCGACTCGAAGCTCCTGTTCGCCGGCGGCTTCCTGTTCGTCTTCTTCATCGGCAACCTCTACGGGCTGTACTACCGCGGGGCGTTCACGTTCCTGCCGGACATCCTGGCGGGGCTCCCGCTGTTCGACCCGGTGACGGTCGTCGGCCGGTCGGTCGAGCCCAGCCAGTACGTCTACTCGGGACTGCTCATCCTCGGCGGCGTCGGCCAGTACGCCGGCGGGAAGCTCGTCGACCGCTACCGCGCCGAGCACGTCCTCGTCGCCAACTTCGCGGTGCTCGTGGTCGTCGCGCTCGCGTTCGTCCCGGCGGCCGAGGCCGGCCTCTGGCCGCTGCTGCTCGTCTCGGGGATGCTCGGCTTCTTCGTGTTCCTGGAGGCACCCGTCAACCAGGAGGTCATCTCGCTGTACGTGCCCGCCGACCTCCGTGGGCTGTCGTTCGGCTGGACGTACATCGCGGTGTTCGGCGTCGGCGCGCTCGGCTCGGCGGTCGCCGGGGTCGTCCTGACGCGGTGGTCGTCGTCGGTGCTGTTCGCGCTGCTGGCGGCGTTCGCCGTCCTCGCCGGGCTCGTCGGCGTCTACCTGAGCCGGCGGCCGGCGTGAGGGCCGGCGCGTCCCGTTCTGCTCGCCCGGTGACGCGGGGTCGCATCGGGGCGGCCTCGCGGGAGGGGGCGATTCGATGGCCGACCCCGTCTGCGGGACGCGGCGGCGGGCGCCCACACCGTTATCCGGCTGGCTCGCGAACCGTTCGGGATGGCCGACGACAAGAACGCCCGCGACGAGCAGGCGCACAACCAGGAACGGCGCCAGCGCGAGCGGGAGCTCGAGGAGGCACGTGAGCGGTCCGACGAACCCGAACCGGTGCAGGACGAGCCAGGGGGGATGCTCGGCGACCTCGATGAGGCGCTCGACGAACACGACTTCCCGACGACGACGGCGTCGCTAGTCGAGGCTCACGGCGACCGCGAGGTCGAGACGCGTGGCGGGTGGAAGTCCCTCGAGGAGGTGCTCGGTCCGGTCGAGGACGAGCGGTACGACTCCGCCGACGACGTCCGACGCCGGATACAGGGACTGATTCGTCGCTAACGGGTGCCCCGACCGGTCGGTCTCTGCGGTCCCTCGCCCGGTTCCGGCCGTCCGGGAGCCGAGCCGGCGGATGGCGAGGCGTGAGTCGGCCGACGGTCCGACTCGACGTTGCTCCGAGGGATTGCCTCGCGGCTCGGTGCGGTCACGCGGTCACGTCGGTCCCCGGCTCCGCGCGGTCGGCCGGGCCGCCTTCGAGACGGAGCAGGTGGACGATGGCCAGATGGGCCAGGCCTGTCCGCCGCTCTGAACGATGGCCGACCAGGCCATGACGGCCGCCGAGAACAGCTCGGACGGGCGGCGAGGGCGGCCTGTACGAGCATCACGCCGAAGACGACGGGCGGCGCCAGCACGAGCAGGCCGACGGTGCACGAGTGGACATCGGGCCGCAGGCTGGCAACGCTTAACGAGAGGTATGCCAGGCCCGTCGGGACGCCCGCTGCCAGGACGACGACGAACCCGATGGCGCCGAACGCCTCTAGCGGGGGGACGACCCCGGCCGTCTCGCCGACGACCAGCACGCTGACCACGAACCAGCCCGCCGCCGAGACGGTGGATAGGACGGCGTTCCCTCGCGCCAGTCGGGGGGTCCGGTCGGAGAGCGCCGGATGCAGCCCGAACAGCCCGACCATCGCGAAGAAGAAGCCGGGGGGGACCGAAGACGTCCTCCGGAGCGGCACGAACGGGGACCCACGCGTCGGGACCTGGGGACAGGCCGCCGTCCATCCCGTAGCTACTCGGGGAGCGGACCGAGCGTTCTGGCAATAACTGCATTATCGCCCCGCGGCCACCCACGTCCTGTAATGGAGTCCTTAAGCCGAATCTTCGACATCTTCAGCCGGGAGCGACGGCGCTACGCGCTGTACGCCCTGGACGAAAGCGAGGGGCCGGTGGCCCTCGAGGAGCTCGCCGAGCGAATCCGGCGGTGGGAGGACGACGGCGGGAGCGTCGCCGAGGGCGCGTACGACGATGTCGCTCTCTCGCTCGTGCACACGCACCTGCCGAAGGCCGCGCAGGCGGAGTACATCGAGTACGATCGGGAGGGCGGGGAGATCCGCATCTCCGGCGAGCCCGCCGAGTTCCAGATCGTCCTCACGGTCAGCGAGGCGCTCGAGCGCCCCCAGGCGGGCCGGCTGTTCGACCCCGACGAGCTGACCCCGGAGGAGTTCCTCGCCCAGTTCGCCCCGACGGGACGGACCGGCGACTGACCGGGGTCCCAAATCGGGCGTAGCGTTCCCGAGCGCGCCGACGGGATGCGCGATTCACCGCTTCGGCGTCGGTAACGTCCCTCGAGACGATCGCGAGACGGCGACGGTAAAGCGGGCGTTTGCGCCTCTCTCGGCTTTTTCATCCCCGGCTCCCGACGGGGCGTATGCACCGCCGCACCTGCCTGGCGTCGCTCGCGACCCTCGCGACGGGCGGCTGTCTCGGCAGCCCGATGAGTCAGACCGCCCCGGACCGGCCACGGTGGACGGTCGCCGTCTCCGGCGTCGAGCGGCGAGCCCCGCCGTCGCCCGGGTTGCTGGACGACGACGAGCGGCCGACCGGCCTCGAGTTCGACGTCGAGGTCGTCGAAGGTGGGATCACGTCGGGCTCGACGGCGCGGATACGGCTCGCCTACACGAACGCCGGCGAGGAGACGCTGGAGCTCAACATCGATCCGGCGCGGCCCGACCCCCTGCCCGCCGTCGAGGCGGACCCCGGCCTGGTCCTCCTGTCCGGCGGCTACGAGCCGACGCGGGCGTCGACGGGCTGCTGGAAGCCCGAGCAATCGGGGTTCCCGCAGCCGGCGGTCGCCCGCCAGCATCCCGTCGGGCCGGGGGAGCGCGAGTCGCTGGCGTACGAGGTCTGGGCCGCCCCGGGGCAGGCCGCCGACTGC
>CAZVOR010000028.1:0-19985 GCA_964628745.1 uncultured Halobacteriales archaeon | reverse complement strand
GGGTCTCGAGGAGCTCGTCGACGACGGCCCGGCCGACCTCGCGGAACTCGCCGAGCGGTCGCCAGCGGACGCGGCCGGCGGGGTGTCCCCCGACGGGCCGCCCGACGCCGCCGGCGGGATGACCGAAGCTGGCCCCGACGGAGTGGCCGACGCGAGGCCGGACGCGACGGCCGCCGTCGCCGACGGCGCGGCCGCGGCGGGCGACGGGGCGGCCGCGGCGAGCGGCCAGAGGTCGAGCGAGGCGAGCGGCGGCGGGGCCACCCGGCCGGACGTCGGCGGGCCCGAACCGGCCGCAGACGACCGCCGCACGCCCGACGACCTCCAGGCGCTCGACGGCGTCGGTCCGACCTACGCCGAGCGCCTGGCTGCGGCCGGCGTGCCGACGCTGCGCGCGCTCGCCGACGCCGACGCCGGGGACGTGGCGTCGGCCGTCGAGGTGTCGACCGCGACCGCCACGGACTGGGTCTCGCGGGCCGAGGTGCTGGCAGGCGACCCCCGCGGGCTGGACGGGGTCGGCCCGGCGTACGGCGAACGCCTGGAGGCGGCCGGCGTTTCGACCCTGCACGACCTGGCGCGGGCCGACCCCGAGACGGTGGGCGAGGCCATCGACGTGCCGGCCTCGACCGTCGCTGACTGGGTCTCGCAGGCCCGGGTGCGCACGGGCGAGGATTGAGACGCCGGGGCGCTTTTCCGCCGCCGGCGCGTAGCCCGCGCCGATGCAGTTCTGCGAGGAGTGCGGGTCGCTGATGCACGCCGACGGCGACGCCATGGTCTGTTCGAGCTGCGGCGCGCGGGCAGCCAGGGACGCCGACGTCGCCGCGGCGTACACCTCGACGGAGTCGCAGACGTTCGACGACGTCGTCGAGACCGACGACCGGCAGGCCGACGAGGGCCTGCCGACGGCGACGGACGTGACCTGCGACGCCTGCGGCCACGGCGAGGCGTGGTACACCATCAAGCAGACGGCGTCGGCCGACGAGCCGCCGACCCGCTTCTTCAAGTGCAAGGAGTGCGGGAAGCGGTGGCGGGGATACGGATAGGCGTCGGCGGTCCCGCAGCGTGGCTCGTCCGCCGAACGCTACCCGGCGGCCTCGTTTGGCGCGAACAGTCCCGTCGGATCCCACTCGCGCTTCACCGACTCGAGCCGCTCGTACGCGCCGCCGAACGTCGTCTCCAGCATCTCGTCGCGGTCCTCGAAGAAGCCGGGGAAGTTCAGGTAGACCGAGCCGTCCGAGTACTGCCGCATGTCGTCGACGCAGTCGCGGACCCACGCCACGTTGGCGTCGTCCGTCGACGGGTCCTCCCAGTTCGCCTCGACGCCGAGCAGGAAGGGAGCGTGCCGGCCCGAGAAGGCGCTGTCCTCGACGGCCACGTCGGCGATGGCGCCGCCGAGCTCCCAGACGTCGACGGTCGAAAGCGGCGACGGGGCCGCGTCGGCCCAGTAGGCGATGCGGTCGACCGCCGAGTCCGACAGCCCGTCGAGGTACAGCGACTTCCAGTAGTAGCGCATCCCGTCGGGGTAGTCCTCGTCGAGCAGCTGCTGGAACTCGGCGTACGGCAGCACCCCGCTGAAGTCGGCGATGGGCTCGGCGAGCTCGCGCAGCGGCGCCAGTGCCCGCTCGCCGTCGGCGGGGTCCCCGGCGTGGCAGCCCATGACGGCGAACTTGCCCTCGTGGAGGACCGCGTCGTCGAACAGCTCCTCGTCAGGCAGCTCCCCGGCGAAGACGAGCGTGCTGACGGCGTCGGGCGACGAGGCCACGTACGCCCGGTAGTCGGCCAGCGCGGCCGGCAGGTCCTCGTCGCGGTAGAAGGTCAGGCAGGTCGCGACCTCGGGCCCGACGGGGTGGAGGTCGAACTCGAAGCCCGTGACCACGCCGAGCCCGCCGCCACCGCCCCGGAGCGCCCAGAAGAGGTCCGGGCGTTCGTCGGCGGCCACGGTCAGGTACCGGCCGTCGGCGGCCACCAGGTCTACCGAACGCAGGTTGTCGCAGCTCAGCCCGTACGCACACCGGAGGTGGCCGATGCCGCCACCCAGCGTCAGTCCGGCGACGCCCGTATCGGAGACGACGCCGCCGGGCGCCGCCAGTCCGAACGCCTGGGTCTCCCGGTCGACGTCCGCCCAGGTCGCGCCGCCCTGGACCCACGCGGTCCGCTCGTCGGGGTCGACCCGGACCGCGGTCATCGCGGAGCAGTCCACCACGAGGCCGCCGTCGAGCACCGCGGTCCCGGCGACGTTGTGGCCGCCGCCGCGGACCGAGACCGGGAGGTCGTGCTCGCGGGCGAACGCGAGGGCGGACCGGACGTCGGCGACCCCCCGGCACCGGGCGATGACGGCGGGCGAACGGTCGATCATCCCGTTCCAGACGGCTCTGGCCTCGTCGTAGTCGGGGTCGCCCGGGCGGACGACGGCCCCGCCGAGTCGCCGTTCGAGCGGGCGAACCGCCTCGTCGGTGATCGCCTCGATCGCCATGGCCGGCCCGACGGCCGGACGGCCGTTAGCCTCACCGGCTGCGGGGGATTTCGTCGCCCGAGACGCGTTTCACGGCGCGAACGGCGGGCGGGCCTCGTCGGGATAGCCTTACGTCCCGCCCGCCCGTCTCCACGCGGCATGGGAACCCGGCAGCCGCGACGTCGCGATCTCGAACTCCCGGATGAGCCGCCGGCGTCGCCCGTCCTGGAGGCCGTCCTCGAGAACGCGCGGAACCGGCGCCACCTCGGCCGCCGGCTCGACGAGACCGGCGACCGGCTGGACACCGACCTGCTCGGGGACGTCGTCCGCCACGGGCCGGTGCTCGAGGCGCTGCTCGAGGGGCCGATGGACCGCCGCGAGATCGAAGCGCGGCTCGACGTCTCCAGGGCGACGAGCCACCGGTTCGCCCAGTGGCTCGACGGCCAGGGCTACGTCGAGAAGGTCGACGGCCGGCTCCGCCTCACCGGCCAGGGCGAGGCGGTCGCCGAGGAGGTGCTGCGCTTCGAGGCGAACGTCCGGGCCGCCGAGCGGCTGGCCCCGCTGCTCGCCTCCGTCTGCGAGGACCACCAGGAGTTCGTCATCGAGCCGTTCACCGACGCGACCGTGACGGTCGCCGGCCCCGAGGACCCGTACGCCCCGGTGCGCCGGTTCGTCGACCTGGTCGAGGGCTCGGCGAGCCTCCGCGGGTTCAACACCACGCACATGGCGCCCCTGGCGTTCGAGGAGTTCCACCGCCAGCTGTTCGAGGCGACCGACACCGAGCTCATCTACCTCCCGGGGGCCGTCGAGAGGCTCTTCGAGGAGTACCCCGAGCGCGCGCGGGCAGCCGTCGAGCACGGCCACTTCGCCGTGCGCACCCGGGAGGCCCTCCCGTACGGGCTCGCCGTCTTCGACGACCGGGTGGGCATCGCGGGTTACGACGACGTCACGGGCTTGATGCGCGTCTTCGTCGACACCGACGCGACCATCGCCCGCGAGTGGGCCGAGCGGGTCTACGCGTCGGTGCGCGCGGACTCCGAGCCGCTCGCCGGCCGGGCCGAGCCCGGCGAGTGAGCGCGCCCGCGGTCGGGCGCTGACGGGGTCGGTCGAAGCCGCGGGGCCCCGACTGGCCGACGGGAACGACTTTGACCGCGCGACCCGATAGCGGGCCATGGCCACCCCGGACGACGGGTTCGACCCCGACATCCCGCCGGAGCAGTTCCGCGAGCTGGGTTACCGGGCCGTCGACATCCTCGCCGACTACTTCGAGACGCTCGCCGAGCGCCGGGTCTACCCCGAGGCGGACCCGGAGACCATCGCTGCGCTGTTCGACGACCCCGTTCCGGAGACCGGGCAGGACCCGGCCGCCATCCTCGAGGAGTTCGAGACGGACGTGCTCCCGCACGCGTCGTTGAACACCTCGCCGCGCTTCTTCGGCTTCGTGATGGGCTCGGGCTCGATGCTCGGGACGCTCGCGGAGGCGTTGGCGGCCGGGACGAACATGAACGTCGGCGGGTGGCACCCGGCGCCCTCCGGGACGGAGGTCGAGCGGCAGTGCGTCGACTGGCTCGCCGAGGCCGTCGGCTATCCCGCCGGCCGCGGGCTGCTCACGAGCGGCGGGACGATGGCGAACGTGACGGCGCTGCTCGCGGCGTTCCGCGCCCGGGCCGGCGAGGAGACCGTCGGCACCGGCCTGCAGGACCCGGACCGGGACGGCCGGTACACGCTGTACATGGCCGACCACGAGGGGCACTCGAGCGTCGTCCGGACCGCCGAGCTGCTGAACCTCGGCCGGGAGGCGGTCCGCCGCGTGCCCAGCCACGACGACTTCACGATGGACGTCGACGCCCTCGAGCACCTCCTCGAGGCCGACCGGGCGGACGGCGACGTCCCCTTCGCCGTCGTCGCGCAGGCCGGCTCCATCAACGTCAGCGCCGTCGACCCGATCGACGCCATCGCCGACGTCTGCGAGGCGCAGGACCTCTGGCTGCACGCCGACGGGGCGTGCGGGGCGGTCGGCTCGATGGTCCCGGAGTGGCGCGACCGGTACGCGGGGATGGAGCGGGCCGACTCGCTGACGCTCGACCCGCACAAGTGGCTGGGGATCCCGTACGAGTGTGGCTCGGTCATGGTGCAGGACCCGACGGCGCTGGTTCGGGCCTTCTCGATGCACGCGGGGTACCTCAAGGGGTCGGTGAGCGGCCGCCCGGAGGACCTCGACCTCTTCGAGCACGGCCCGCAGATGTCCCGGAGCTTCCGGGCGCTGAAGCTCTGGATGACGCTCAAGCAGTACGGCCTCGAGGGCTACCGCCAGCTGCTCCGACAGACCGTCGACTGCGCCCACCACCTCCACGACCGGGTCGAAGCGCACCCCGACTTCGCGACGCTCCAGGAGCCGAACCTCTACATCTACAGCTTCCGGTACGTCCCCGCGGACCTGGCCGCCGCCCTCGAGGAGGCCGACGACGCCGCGGCCGACCGCGTTCACGAGTATCTCGACGAGCTCAACCAGGCCATCGTCGACGAGGTCCTCCAGAGCGGGGTGGCGTTCCTCACGACGACGCTCATCCACGGCCACCGGACGCTTCGCATGTCGGTCTGCAGCTTCCGGACGACCGAGGCCGACGTCGACCGGACCTTCGAGGCCCTCGCCGAGACCGGCGCCCGGCTCGACGAGGGGTGGCGCGAGTCGGCGAGCCTGCCGGTGTAGCCTGGCTCCGTCCGGCCCGGTGCAGCGGGTCCGGGCCGGGCGAGCCGCCGAGCGAGTCAGACCAGCAGCCAGGCGACGAACACCGCCGCGGCGCCCAGCGCGGTGCTCGTGACGGCGTGCAGGCGGAGCCGGTCGAGCAGGCCGTGGTCCGCCGGCGACTCGACGGCCGCGAGCTCGTAGACCTCGCCGCCGACCTCGCACCGCGGGAGGAAGTCCATCGCCACGTGCAGGAAGATGCCGGCGGCGAACCCGAACACGACCGCGTTGACCACCGGGTCGGCGGGGACGGCCAGCAGCGCGGCCGGGATGGCCGTGATGCCGACGCCGGCGGCGGGCACGAGCAGCGGCCAGACGGGGCGGCCCTCGTTCGACAGCCGGTGGGCCGCGGCGTAGCCCGCCGGCCCCTTGTGCGAGACGAT
This sequence comes from uncultured Halobacteriales archaeon, assembly GCA_964628745.1. Lineage (GTDB taxonomy): Archaea > Halobacteriota > Halobacteria > Halobacteriales > Hikarchaeaceae > CAZVOR01. The sequence continues at coordinate 14,407 of CAZVOR010000028.1, read as the reverse complement.
GGCGAGCCCGAGCAGCGGGCCGAGGGCGGGCATCGCCGCGTAGACGATGCCGATGATGCCACCGGCGGCCAGCGCGTGGGCCGCCAGCCGCAGCGCCGTGTCCTCGAACGGCGCGTCGACGTGGGTCAGCCGGTGGCCGACGGTGTGGGCGCTGTAGCCGGCGACGACGCCCAGCGCGACGCCGAAGCCGCCGAACTCGGGGTGGTGCCCGACGGCGCCGGGGACGAGGAAGACCGCCGCGCTGGTGACCATCGCGCCGCTGGCGAGCCCGTAGCCCCAGACCAGCCGGCGGGCGTGCTGCCGGCGGCTCGCGCGGACGCCAAGCGGGATGGCCAGCGCCATCGCGAGGAAGGCCACCCAGGCGATGCCGAGCACCTTCGGAGCGACGCCGAGCGCGTAGCCCGCGGCCGAGAGGGCCACCAGCGCCGTCGGGCCGGCGGCGGCGAGACCGGTTCGCGACACGATATTAAGATACACCCCATTATTAATAACTCCGTCGCTCGCCGGGTGCCGCCGGGTCGCAGGCTACAGCCCCGCGCGCTCCTGCTCGGGGGTGACCGCCGGCAGCGGCGAGACGGCGGCGACCACGAGCGCGAGGCTCCCGCCGGCCGCGAAGACGACGCCGACGCCGACGCCCGTCAGCCGCACCGCCGCGTCGAAGCCGACCAGCGGCACGGCGGCGGCGACGGCCGCGCCCATCACGACCGGGGCCACGGTCGAGGTCAGCCGGCCGACCGACTCCGCGACGCTCACGAGCCCGCCGCGCAGCGACGGCGGCGCCAGCGCCGTCGTGAGGCTGCGGGTCAGCGACAGCGCGACGCCGAACCCGACGCCGAGCGCCGCGGCGCCGACCGCCGCGACCGCGACCGACGGCGAGAGCGTCACCACCGCCAGCCCGCCGCCGAGCCCGACGTTCGCGCCGACGAGCGGCCAGAGCCGGCTGTCGAACCAGGCGCTGATCCGTCCCGCCTGGCTGGCGCCGACGGCGAGGCCGACGCTGTTGACCGTGACGAGCAGGCCGGCCGCCGTCGGCGTCCCGCCGAGCAGCCCGACCACGACGATGGAGTTGTAGGTCAGAAAGCCGATCCAGATGAACATCGGGAGCCCCCGGGCCACGATGACCGCGAGCACCCGCCGGTGGGCGAGCAGCCGGCCGAGCTGGCGGAGCTGCTCGCGGCGGTCCGGACGTTCGCTCGCGCCCCCGTCGGGTTCGGGGTCCGCCGGTCCGTCCCCGGCGGGGTCGTCCGCCGCGGCGTCCCCCTCGCCGGTCGTCGGCGCAGCGCCGGTCTCGTCGGCGGCCGGGAGGGCGGCGGGCTCGGGGAACCACCATGCCACGGCGCCGGCGATGGGGAACGCCATCGCGTAGATGAGGAAGGGGTACTGCCAGGCGATGCCGACCAGCGCCCCGCCGACCAGCGGGAACACCGACTGGTAGACGCCGGAGGTCGTAAAGCGCACGCCCTGGGCCGTCGCCTCGGTCGTCCCGCGGTAGAGGTCGCCGATGCTCGTGATGATCATCGGCGTCAGCCCGGCGAAGCCCACGCCCTGCAGGAACCGCAGCGCGAGCGCGACGGTGAAGTCGGTCGTCAGCGCGATGGCCGAGCCGGCGGTCCCGAACAGCAGCAGCCCGGCCACGAGCAGGGGCTTGCGGCCGTAGCGGTCGGCCAGCACGCCCGCCAGCGGGATGGTGACGATGGGCGGCGCGGTGTACGCGGAGATGAGCAGGCCCACCTGGGTCTCCGAGACGCCGAACGGGCCCGTCAGCGAGGAGAGCAGCGGCGAGACCAGCGCGGTCCCGAGCGGCGCCATGAGGTTGGCCACCAGCAGGAGCTGGAAGCTCGGGTCCGCGAGCACCTCGGTTTCGTCGCCGAGCAGCAGGTCGAGTGGCGCCACGCTGGTAGCCCGACGGCCCTTCCGGGCCATCAATGCTCGCATTCCACGCCGGGAGCCGGGGGGAGCGCCCTCCTTCGTTCTCCGGGCTCCGGTGGAGTGTCGCCGCCCTCACGCCCCCAGGTAACCCCACGCCTGGAGCTTGTCGCCGTCCCCCTCGATCCACCGCTCGCCGATGTCGTCGCGGTAGTACAGGTTCGGGACGATGATGCGGTCGACCCGGTCGTAGGCCCGTTCGCGAGCGGCTGCCATCGTCTCGCCCGTTCCCGTCACGACGAGCGGCATGCCTGACTCGCCGGCGACGCGCCACTGGCCGTCGACCAGCTTCGCGTCCTCGATGTGGACGCCATCGACGGGCGCCTCCGCCGGGGGGCCGCGCCATCCGCACGCGGACCCCGCCCCCTCGTCGGCCGTCTCGAAGACCACCGCGGCGTTCCGGGAGTTCTCGTCGTAGGTCCGGGCGTCGTCGAACGGGAACGGGGGGAGCACGACCCGGACGGCGACCTGGTACCCCCGGTGGACGCGCAGGTCTGGCGGGTCGCCCCGGGCGAGCCCGTACAGGAACTCGCCCGTCGGCGTTCGGAGGCCCTCCTCCTGGAGCGCGATGGTCGGGTAGCCAAAGCGCGGCGTGAACTCGAGCGGGAAGATGCCGTCCCCGTTGACCATGCAGTTGAGGTCGATGCTCCCCACGTAGCCCTCCTCGGCGAGCCAGCCCTCGAGCCGGCCGAGGGTCCGTTCGAAGAGTCGGTTCCGGTCGGTCCAGAACATCGACGTCCCCATCTCCCCCGTCGAGGGGCCGATGTTCCCCGGGAACAGCCGCTTGTGCTCGAAGTTGACGTTGACCGGCTCGACGAACCGCCCGCCGTCGAAGAAGCCGCAGACGGCGACCTCGACACCCGAGACGCGCCGCTGCAGCTGGAATCCCTTCATGCGGTGCCCCCAGGCCTTCTCGTAGGCGCGGAGGACGTCCACGACGTCGCTGCCGTCCGCCTCCCGGCCGACGTAGAGCAGCCGCTTTACGTTCTGCACCTCGCCCAGCGGCTTGATGACGTACGGGTCGGGGTTGTCCTCGACGTACCGGATGCCCTCCCCGAAGTCCCGGAACACCGCGTGCGGGAGCACCTCGATGCCGTGGGCCTCCAGCCGGTCCATCGCGTACCCGCGGTCGTCCTCGAGGCGGTCGGTGTTCGGCGTCCCGCCGACGACGGCGTGCCCCTCGGCCCGGAGCTCGCTGGCGATGGCCCCCGTGCCGACCTCGTCGCCGACCCAGATGTCGTCGAAGATGACGACGTCGGCCCAGTCGAGGTCGGCCCGCCAGTCGTCGGTCTTCGGGACGAACCCGTCGGCGATCTCCCGGTCGCGCTCGGCCTCGATGTAGTACCGCACCTCGTGGCCCTCCTTCGCCACCTGCCACGCGAGGTCCCCGATGAGGGCGGCGTCCAGCGAGCAGAAGAGAAAGCACCGCGCGTCCATGCGCCGGGCTGCGCCGGGCGGCGGGAAAGCTGTTGTCCTCGCCGCGCTCAGCAGCGCGCGGCCAGCTCGCGAACGGCCTCGCGACCGCCCGACCGCAGCGGCTCGCCGTGGCCGACGCACGCGACCTCGAAGGGGGGCGCCCCCTCGGCGAACGCGCGGACGCTCGCGCGCAGCTCCGCCATGTCGTAGGAGTCCAGCCAGATGGGCGTGACCAGCCCGCGCGGCTTGCTCCAGGCGAGGTCGCCGAGCAGCGCCACGCCGAGCGCCTCGTGGACGTAGGCCGTGTGTCCGGGGTTGTGGCCGGGGGTGTGGTGCACCGTGAAACCCCCGATGGCGTCGCCGTCGACCGCCCGACGGAGGTCTACCGCCGCGGGGACCCGGTACAGCCGCCGGAGCCCCCGGTGGAACAGCCCCTTGTGGTTCAGCCAGGGTGGGTCCCAGTCGCCGCGGGCGAGCGACAGGTCCGGCTCGCCGAGGTAGGCCGGCGCCCGCAGGTCGGGGACGAGCCGCGAGAGCCCCCCGACGTGGTCCAGGTCGTAGTGCGTCAGGAGCACCCGGTCGATGTCGGCGGCGGCCACGCCGACCTCGGCGAGCTCGGCCCGGAGCCGGCGGGCGTTCAGGGGAAAGCCCGTGTCGACGAGGGTCACCTCGCCGTCGTCGACGACGTAGGCGTTGGTCCCGAGCGGCGGCCGCCACCCCAGGGCGAGCCAGTGGACGCCCGGCGCCAGCCGCTCGGCCATGGCCCTCCGCAGGCGGGCCCCACGTAAACGACCACCGGTCGACGGCATTCCCGCCTGCCGGGGAAGGCTTCTTGCCCCGCGGGACCCTCCGTTCGACCCATGCCAGCCCACGACCGCGCGGCGGGACGCGCCCGCGTCCCCGGAGCCCGAGCGACCGTACCGGCGGGACGGGAGACCTGACCCATGGCAGACGACGACTCGTTCGTTGAGGTCGCGGCCGCCGACGAGGTACGGGAGGGCACCCCCCGGATCGTGCAGGCGGGCGGCCGCTCGCTGGGCCTGTTCTTCCACGAGGGGCGCTTCTTCGCGACCGACAACCGCTGTCCCCACATGGGCTTTCCGCTCACCGACGGCACCGTCGAGGACGGCATCCTCACCTGCCCGTGGCACCACGCCCGCTTCGAGATCTCCTGCGGCGACACCCTGGACCCGTTCGCCGACGACGTGCGGACCTACCCCGTGGAAGTCCGGGACGGCGCCGTCTACGTCGACCCGGACCCCGAGCGCGACGAGCCGCCCGAGGCGCACTGGCGCGACCGGCTGGAACACGGCCTGCGCGAGAACCTCGACCTCGTGGTCGCCAAGTCCGTCATCGGGCTGGACGACGAGGGCGTCCACTACTCGGTCCCCGTCGGCATCGGCGCGGCGTTCGGGACCCACTACCGGGGGGACGGCTGGGGCCCGGGCCTGACCACCCTCGGCGCGATGGCCAACCTGCTGCCCGCCCTCCGGCCGGCGGACCGACGCCGGGCGCTCTACGTGGGGCTGTCGGCGGTCGCCGACGACTGCGCCGGCGAGCCACCCTTCTTCGTGCAGGACCCCCTATCGGCCGACGACGTCCCGGCCGGACGGCTCGAGGCGTGGTTCCGGGACAACGTCGAGGTCCGCGACGCCGACGGGGCCGAGCGCGTGCTCCGGGCGGCCATCCGGGCGGAGCTCCCCGAGTCCGCCATCGCGGGGATGCTCGCGGCGGCGGCGACCGACCACCTGTACCTCGACGCCGGACACCGGCTGGACTTCGTCAACAAGGCGTTCGAGACGCTGGACCACGTCGGCTGGGAGCACGCCGACGACGTGCTGCCGAGCCTGGTGCCGGGGCTCGCGTCGGCTGGTCGCGCGGAGGAGAACTCCGCGTGGCGCCAGCCGGTCGACGTGGCCGAGCTGTGCTTCGCGGCCGCCGACGCGCTCCCCGACCTGCTCGAGTCCGGCGCGGGGGCGGCGTGGACGGAGCCGGACGGGTTCGTCGACACCCTCCTCGGCGACGACCCCAGCGCCGCCATCGACGCCCTGACGGGCGCCATCGAGGAGGGGGCGGCCGCCGACGAGCTGGCGGCGGTCGTGGCGTACGCCGCGGCCCGCCGGATCGCCCAGTTCGGCACGTCCAACCAGTTCAACGACTGGAACACCGTGCACCACACGTACACGTACGCCAACGCGGTGTACGGGCTCGCACGGCGGACCGACGCGCCGGCGGTGTACCGCGGCGTGTTCGACGCGGGGATGAACGTCTACCTCGACCGCTTCCTCAACACGCCGCCGGTGCCCCTCCCCCAGCCGGCGGGCGACGACGACCCGGACGCGGTGCTCGCCGACCTCGCCGAGACCTTCGAGGTCGAGGCCGACGAGGAGGTCGACCGGGCGGGACGGCTGACGGCGGCCTACCTGGCGGCCGGCGGCGACGTCGACCGGCTGAAGCGGCGGCTCGGGGAGGTCCTCCTGCGGGAGGACGCCGGCTTCCACCCACGGCAGAACGTCGAGGCGGCGTTCGCCCAGCACGCCGCCCAGTCGGACGCGGAGCGGGCGCGGGTCCACCTGGTCGCGACCGCCCGGTACCTGGCGGCCCACACGCCCACGCGACGCGCCGGCGAGCAGACGTTCCGGATCGCCGACCGGCTCAACCGGGGCGAGCGAATCCACGAGGCCGCCGGGGCGTCGGACGACTGAGCCCCGGCACCGCGGGCCCCGACGGGGCCGCCGAACCTGGCGCGACGGAGCCGCCGGTCCGCTCCCGTGGGCCCGCCCCGCGAACGGGCGTCCCGTCGGCGAAAGCTATAGGCCAAGCGGGTCCCTGGTCCGGACTATCGCATGTCACGGCTCCGGAGCAGGCTGCGGGCCGTCGCCACCGACGATCGCCGGGCCCGCGCCCGACGGCTGCTCGGGGCGGCCTCGCGGTCGTACATCGTCATCGTCCTGCTCGGCATCGTCGTCGGACTGCAGGTCGCGCCGGTCGTCTCGGAGGTCGCCACCCGGCCGGCGTCGGGCTCGGTCGCGGTCGTGCCGCTGTCGGGCGGCATCGACGGCGGCAACGCGGCGTCGGTCGTCGACCGGCTCCGGCAGGCCCGGCAGGACCCCGACGTCGAGGCGGTCGTGCTCCTCGTGAACAGCCCGGGCGGTAGCGCGTCGGCCAGCGAGACGCTCTACCTGTCGATCAAGCGGACCGCGGCGCAGATGCCGGTGGTCGCGAGCGTCGACGCCATGGCCGCCTCCGGGGGCTACTACGCCGCGGCCCCCAGCGACGCCATCTTCGTCAAGCCCTCGTCGCTGGTCGGCAGCGTCGGGGTGTTCTTCACCACGCCCCAGCCCGTCGACCCGCTCGACGAGCTCATCACGACCGGGCCGAACAAGCTCACCGGCGCCGACCAGCGCGAGTGGTTCTACAAGACCGAGTCCATCCGCCGGGCCTTCACTGGCGCGGTCGTCGAGAGCCGCGGTGACCGCCTCGAGCTCACCGCCGAGGAGCTGTCCTACGCGAAGCTGTACACCGGGGCGGAGGCCGTCGACAACGGCATGGCCGACCGCATCGGCGGGCTCCAGGACGCCGTCCGGCACGCGGCCTCGCTGGCCCACTTGCCCCGATGGACCGTCCAGACGATCGGCTACGCCGGCCCCGTGACGTTCGTCACGCGCTCGGCCTACGTGGCGGCGACGGCCGAGCAGAAGGAACTGGTCAGCCCGCAGTACTTCATCGCCTCGCGGAACCGGAGCGTGGCACCGACGGTCGTGATGTTGCCGCCGTCCATCGTCCGGGCGGCCGTGGCGGAGGAGGTGAGCGCCAATGTCACGACTCCCGCGCAGTAGCCGGGCCCGGGCGACGGCCTTCGTCGTGACGATACTCGTCGTCGTGGCCGGCGTCTCCGGTGCCCCGGCGCTGCTCGGACCGCCGTCGTCCGACACGCCCGAGTTCGCCGTCGACCGGCTCGTGCCCGAGCGCGCGGCCGCCGAGGGCGAGGTGACCGTCCAGCGCCGGAACGGCACGGGGGTCGTGCTCGTCGACACCGCGCACTTCAACCGGTTCGAGGTCGACGAGGTCCAGCCCCTCATCGCGGCGGTCACGGCGGCCGGCTACGAGGTCGACCTGCTCGAGGTCGACGAGGACCTCGACCGGTCGCTGTCCCGGGCGGACGCCTACGTCGTCATCGACCCCGGCCGCCGGTACACCGAGGCCGAGGCGGCCAGGGTCGCGCGCTTCGTCGACCGCGGCGGGCGGCTGCTGCTCGCCGCGGAGCCGACCCGGTCGCGGATCGCGGGCGGACTCGGCGGTGTGGCGCCGGTCAGGAACCGGATGTCGCCCCTCGCCGCGGAGTTCGGCATCGAGTACGGCGAGGCGTACCTCTTCAACCTGGCGGACAACGACGGGAACCACCTGAACGTCTTCGCCCAGCCCGCCGGGCCCTCGGCGCTCACCGACGGGCTCGGACGGACGGCGCTCTACACGGCGACGACCGTGCAGGCGCGAGAGGGCCAGACGGTGCTCGTCGCCGGGGAGGGAACGCGCAGCTCCCGGACCGACGCGCTCGGGACCTACCCCGTCGCCGCCGTCAACGGGAACGTGCTCGCGGTCGGCGACGCGACGTTCCTGCGGCGGGGCAACTACAACGTCGTCGACAACGAGCGGCTCCTCGCGAACGTCGTCGGCTTCCTCGTCGACGGCGAGAAGGCCCGGACGGTCGATGGCTACCGGGCGTTCGTCGCCGACGACCCGACCGTCCACTACACCGGCCCCGGGCTGCTGCCCGCCGCCCAGCGCGTCGCCACCGACCTCCGCGACGCGGGCGTGCAGCCGAGCCTGGCGCTCCGGCGGCAGGCGGTCTCGCCCGACCGGACCGACGTGCTCGTGACGACGTTCGGCTTCCTCGCCCAGCGCGACGGGCTGGACACCGGCATCCAGGCGACCGACCGCCGGGTGCGCGTCGGGACCTACGGGTCCGAGGCGACCGGCGTCATCGTCGTCCGGGCGCCGGACACCGGCTACGACCTGGTGATCGCCGCGGACACGCCCGAGCGGGCGCGGCAGGGGGCGGGCCTGCTCGCGGGCGGGAGCATCGGGGACCACCTCGTCGACGAGCGGACGGCCATCGTGCGGACCGGGGCGGCCGTCCGGCTCGTCAACGGTAGCGACGACGGCGCCGACTGACCGCCGAGAGCTGGCGGCGGCCGTCGGTCCGACCCGGTCGCCGACCGCCACCGGCGGATTTACGAGCCGCGCCGCGTAGGCGCCCGCATGAAGCTCGCCCGGGTCCGGACCGCCGACGGGACGGCCACCGGCCCGTACGAGGACGGGGTCGTGACGGTCGACGGCGAGACGCACGTCGTCGGCGATGACGCCGAGCTACTCGCGCCGGCCGAGCCCTCGGCGCTTTACTGCGCCGGCCGGAACTACGCCGGCACCATCGAGCAGATGGGCTACGAGCGGCCCGACCAGCCCTCGTTTTTCATCAAGCCGCCGGCGTCCGTGCTCGACCCCGGCGAGGCCATCCCGTACCCGTCGTTCTCCGAGGAGGTCACCTACGCCGGCGAGCTGGCCGCCGTCATCGGCCAGCCCGCCCGGGACCTCGCCGAGGACCAGGTCGACGACGCGGTGCTCGGCTACACCGTCCTGAACGACGTCGACGCGCTCGACCAGCCCGGACTGACCGAGCGCAAGGCGTTCGCCGGCTCGGCGCCCCTCGGGCCGGTCGTCGCGACCGACGTCGACCCGACCGACCTCGCGATGACGACGGACGTGAGCGGCGAGCGCCGCCAGGACGCCTCGACCGACGCGATGCTGTTCGGGCCCCGCGAGGTCGTCAGCTTCCTCTCGACGAGGCTGACGCTGCGACCGGGCGACGTCGTCGCGTTCGGCAGCCCGCCCAACCCGGGGCTCGTCGAGCCGGGCGACGACGTCGAGATATGGTACGAGGGGGTCGGGACGCTGCGCAACGCCGTGGGGCGCGGATAGGGACCGGGCGCTGGCGCGATCACACGCCGGCCCGCGGCGCGGCGGGCGGCGGCGGCCGGGCAGCCCCGCTCGCGACCACCGCCGCGGGGCGCGGGGCGGATCCGGCCGCCGTCAGGCGTCGTGGTTCTCGACGACGCGCGCGATGGCGAAGTTGGCGTGGAGGTCCTCGATCTCGATGGTCACGCGGTCGCCGACCTCCGTCTCCGGCACGATGACGACGTAGCCGCGGTCGACGCGGGCGATGCCGTCGCCCTGGTCGCCGAGGCTCTCGATCTCGACCTCGCGGACGTCGCCGACCTCGACCGGCGGCTCCCGGTGGTCCTCGCGGCCGCTCCGACCGTGTCGACCGCGCCCTCCGGTCGAGGCGCCGCCGCTCTCGTCGGCGGCGGGCAGGACCGCGACGCGGTAGACGCCGTCGTCGTCCAGCCCGCCGAGGTCGAACTCGGCGTCGGGAATCTCGATGACGTGCGAACCGTCGCGGGAGTCGATGCGCGCGCTAAACAGACAGAGCAGGTCGTCGGGTATCTCCATACGATAGATCCCTCGTCGCTCGGAGCGTCTCGCGTCGGCGCCTTGAGGATTCCGTTTTGGCCCGACTCGCGGCCGTCCACCCCGCGCGTCCAAAGGGCTACGCTGATGTGCCTCGCTCCGCTACGGGGGACCATGCGGCGCGTGATGGCGCAGGGGACGTTCGACGTCCTGCACCCCGGCCACGTCCACTACCTCGAGGCCAGCGCGGCGCTCGGCGACGAGCTCGTCGTCGTCGTCGCCCGCGACTCCCGCGTCGGCGCGCGGAAGGACCTCTTCATGGACGAGGAGAGCCGGCGGCGCGTCGTCGCGGCGCTGTCGTGCGTCGACGAGGCCGTGCTCGGCTCCGAGGGTGACCTGTTCGACAGCGTCGAGCGGCTGCACCCCGACGTCATCACGCTCGGCTACGACCAGGAGTTCGACCCGGAGACGCTCGAGGCGGACCTCGCCGAGGCGGGCTTTCCCGACGTCGAGGTGGTCCGCGTCGGCCCGGGGCCCGACGAGGGGGTCGGGAGCTCGAGCGACGTCAAGGCGCGGCTGCGCGAGGCGCTCGGGGACGGCGCGTTCCACTCCGTGGCCGGCGAGGACGGGTAGCCGGCCCGGCCGCGAGGCCTACCCGTCGTCCGACGCCAGCGCCGCCCGGACGCGGTGGGTCAGATAGGCGGCGTCCGCCGGCGGCCGGGCGTCCGGGTCGACGGGCTCGACCTCGCAGGCGACCAGCGACGCGCCGTCGTGGCCGACGGCCTCGCGGTAGGCCGCGGCGAACCCGTCGACGGTCGCGGCGCGCTCGGCGTGCAGCCCGCAGTCGCGCGCCACCGCGGCGAAGTCGGTCGTCGCGGCGGGCGTCGGCTGGCCCCCGGTCGTCGCGTACTCGCCGTTGTCCATGACGACGACGGTCAGGTTCGCCGGGTCGAGCGTGCCGACGGTCGACAGGCAGCCGAGCGACATCAGCAGCGAGCCGTCGCCGTCGAGGACCGCGACGTGGTCGTCGACGGCGAGCGCGAGGCCGAGCCCGACCGGCGTGGTCACGCCCATGCTGCCCCAGAGGTAGACGTTCCGGGCGCGGTCGGCGACGCCCGCGAGGACGTACGACGCGACGCCGAGGTTCGAGACGACGGCTGCGTCGGGCGTGGCCTCGAGCACCGCCGCCGTGACGCCGAACTGGTCGGCGCGGTCAGAACTCATCCTTGGCCCCCGTCAGCGTGGATTCCAGCAGGAGGAGGTACGGCTCGGCCGTCGAGAACGCGGTCCTGGCGGCCAGGTCGACCCGCCGGCGGACGTCCGCGCCGGCGTCGAGCGAGCCGTGGCGCAGCCCGATGGCGTCGAGGACGCCGCCGACGCCGTAGCCGAAGGGCACCTGCGCGAGGTTGAACTCGCCGAGGTCGCCCCGGCGCGAGACCAGGCCGAGAAAGGGGATGCGCGCCGGCTTCGAGAGCGACGCCAGCGCGTTGACGGTGGTCGCGAGGCCGCTCGACTGGCAGCACAGCGCGCCCCGCCGGCCTCCCAGCCAGGCCCCGGAGAGCACGCCGACGGCCTCCTCCTCGCGGGCGACCGTCACGCACCGGATGTCGTCGTCGGCCTCGAGCTGCTCGAGGAGCCCGGCGAGCGCGGCGTCCGGGAGCGAGGCGACCAGCTCGACGTCGTTCGCCTTGAGGCCGGCGACGGCCTCGGCTTCCCACGTCATGGCCCGGGCTTTCCGCGCCCGGTATTTAGCCGTTGCAGTGGCCCGCCGGCGGTCAGCGGTGGACGACGCCGTCCAGCCACTTCGTCCGCTGGTACAGCTCCCGCCACGCGTTGTACCGCGGCGGCCCCTCGCCGAGCTCCTCGAGGAGGCCCGCCGCGAGCGCCTCCCGGCCCGCCTCGGCCAGCCGGATCTCGGCCTCGCCCGGTCCGTCCCCGTGGCGGTCGCGGGAGACCAGGTCGACCGACCCGAGCTCCGAGAGGATGTGGTAGAGCTCGCCGCGGGTGAAGTCGGTCTCGTCGAGCAGCACCGACTGGGTGGCGGCGCCGTCGCGTCGCTCGAGCACCTCGAGCACCCGCCGGCACCGCCAGTCCAGCAGGTAGGTCAGCTCCGACAGCGACCACGAGACGTCGTCCATCGGCGGGCACTCGGTCGGCCGGGGCCTTAGGTGTGTCCCAGTCGGCGGGCCGGCGAGCCGGACGCCGTAGGGGTGATCGGCCAGCGAGGCTAAGTGAGGACCCGGCGTACGTGGCGCATGGAACCGATCGAGGAACTGCTGCGGTACCCGATGCGCCGCGAGGACTGGGTGCGGACCGTGCTCGTCGGCGGCGCGCTGACGCTGTTCGGCTTCCTCGTCGTCCCGGCCGTCCTGGTCTCCGGCTACGTGCTATCGGTTGTCCGCCACCGAGTCGAGGGGCACGAGGAGCCGCCCGCGTTCGGCGACTGGGGCGGGCTGTTCGTCGACGGACTGAAGGCCTGGGTGGTGGTGTTCGCCTTCTCCATCGTCCCGGCGGTCCTCGGCGTGGGCATCTTCGGCGGCTCCATCGCGTCGATGAGCGCCGGCTCGGACCTCGGGCTCGCCCTCGGCCTCCTCGGCGTGGGCGTCGGCGGGCTGTTCCTGCTCGCCGTGTCGGTCGTCCTCTACTTCCTGCTGCCCGCCTCGCTGGCGAACCTGGCCGTGCGGGGCCGGCTCGGGGACGCGTTCGACGTCGACGCCGTCCGCGGGGTCGTCACCAGCCGGGCCTACGCGGTGCCCTGGCTGTGGTCGGTCCTGGTCGGCGTCGTCGCGGCCGTCGTCGCCGGGGTCGTCAACGTCTTCCCGCTGGTCGGGTGGGTCGCCAGCGCGCTGGTGGTGTTCTACGTCGGGGTCGTCGTGGCCGCGCTCTGGGCGGCCGGCTACGCGGACGCGCGGGGCCACGAGGGGCGCCGTCCCGCGACGGCCGAGGCGACGGCCTGACGGAAGCGACCAGCCGGCGGCGACGCCCGACGCCGTCGGCGCTCGCACAACGCCTTTGGTCCCGCCTCTCCTGGCGGCGAGCATGGACCACGTCACCCCCGGCGGGCGGGAGACGGTCGAGGTCGCCGACGGCGTCTTCCTGACGCAGCTGGCGGTCGGCGAGCGCATGAGCATCCAGCACCTCCGGATGGAGCCGGGCGCTCGCGTCCCCGAGCACGACCACCACCACGAGCAGCTCGGCTTCGTCTACCAGGGCACCCAGACGTTCGTCATGGCCGACGGCACCGAGCACGACGTCACGCCCGGCGAGTCGTACTTCCTCGAGGGTGGCGAGCCCCACGGCGCGGTGAACACCGGCGACGAGGAGCTGCTCGCCATCGACGTCTTCAGCCCGCCGCGACCGAACCCGACCTGGCTCGCGGAGTGAGCCGGCAGCACCACCCCGGCACGGGGGCGGCGAGCCGGCGGCCGGGGGGTTTACGCCGGCGGGACCCCTACCCCGGTCCGTGCCCGCCCGCGCGAACGACATCGAGCGGCTCGAGGGCGTCCTGGTCCACGACGGCGAGTGCCCGTTCTGCGCGGCCGCGGCGTCCGCGCTGCGCCGGCTGCCCGCCGTCGGGGCCGTCGCGTGGGACGACCCGGCCGCCCAGGAGTTCCTGGCCGCCCAGTTCGGCGAGCCGCCGTTCGCCGTGGTCTTCGTCGACGGGCCGGCCGGCCGGGTCCACGTCGGGCGCGAGGCGGCCGTCGAGCTCTGCGAGCGGGCGGGCGTCCCGGCGCTCGTCCGCGACGTCGTCGACGGCTCCTACGAGCGGGCCGCCGACGCCGTCCGGACCGTCGTCGGCGCCGACCGCGAGCCGGACCCGTACCACGACACGGTGCCGCTGTCCGGGCCGGCCCGCGAGCGCCTCGACGCGCTCTTCGACGCTGCCTCGGCCGCCTCGTACGTCGTGACGGACTGACCGGCGCACGACGGGCGGTTCGCGGTGCGTCACTCCGGGCGAGTCAGCCCGACCAGCCGAGTTCCCCCCGACCACCCGAACTCGCGTCAGACGAACGCCTCTCGTCGATGCGTCGAGCGAACCACTAAGTGCGAAAAAATCCATTGGCTAGACGGACCCCATGAGTGACGACAAACCCCACGCGAGCGGCAGCATCCCGCCCGGCGACACCAGCCAGCGGGTCGGAATCACCTCCATCCAGGAGCGCGGCATCGACGTCGAGGAGCTCCGCGAGAAGCTCGTCGACGCCATCGGCGCCGAGTTCACGACGTACTACTACTACACCAACCTCCGGATGCACCTCGCGGGCAACGAGGACTACAAGGAGATCACCGAGGACGCGCGCCTCGAGGACCGCGCTCACTTCGAGCTGGTGGTGCCCCGGGTGTACGAGCTGGGCGGCGCGCTCCCGAACGACATCCGCGAGTTCGCCGACCGCGCCTCCTGTCCCGACGCCGAGCTGCCCGTCCCCTACGAGGGGGAGGTCCCGAACGTCCAGGACCTGACGGCCGAGGAGGTCCTCGAGGTGCTGCTCGAGGCCGAGCGGTGCGCCATCCGGACCTGGTCCGAGGTCTGCGACATGACCCGGGACAGGGACCCGCGCACCTACGACATGGCCTCGCGCATCCTCCAGGAGGAGAT
>CAZVOR010000027.1:0-20010 GCA_964628745.1 uncultured Halobacteriales archaeon | reverse complement strand
CGGGGGGACCGGGGCGGCCCGCTTAGGCCTGTCGAAGCGACGCGTTTTCCGTCCGCCGGCGGCCCGTCGGGCGGGGCGGCCGCGCCCCGTCAGCCGTGCCTGAACGCGCGCCGGCCGGTGAACGCCATCGCGAGCCCGAGCTCGTCGCAGGCCGCGACGACGTCGTCGTCGTTGACCGAGCCGCCTGGCTGGACGACGGCCTCGACGCCGGCCTCGGCGGCGACCTCCACGCCGTCCGGGAACGGGAAGAACGCGTCCGAGGCCATCACGGCCCCGTCGGCCGACTTGCCCTCGGCGTGCTCGTTGGCCTTCAGCGCCGCCAGCCGGACCGCGTCGACGCGGGAGACCTGCCCCATCCCCACGCCGACGGTCTCGGTGCCGGCGGCGAACACGATGGCGTTGGAGGTGACGTGCTTGACGACGGGCCAGGCGAAGGCCATCGTCTCGAGCTGCGCCCCGGTGGGCTCGCGCTCCGTGACGACCTCGAGGTCGTCGACCGCGAGCCGCTGGTCGTCGCGGTCCTGGACCAGCCGCCCGCCCGAAAGCGGCTTCTCGACGACGCCCGGCGGGCGGTCGCCCGGCGCCTCCAGCTCCCCCACGTCGAGCACGCGCAGGTCCTCCTCGCCGGTCAGGACGGCCAGCGCGTCGTCGTCGTAGCCCGGCGCGACGACGACCTCCTTGAACGAGTCCACGACCTGGTCGGCGGTCGGGGCGTCGCACGGGCGGGAAAGCGCCACGACGCCGCCGAAGGCGCTCATCGGGTCCGTGCGAAGCGCGCGGTCGTAGGCGTCCGCCAGCGTCCCGGCGACGGCGCAGCCCGCGGGGTTCGCGTGCTTGATGACGGCCGCGGCGGGCTCGTCGAACTCGCGGACGAGCGCGAGCGCCGCGTCCGCGTCGTTGTAGTTGTTGTACGAGAGCGCCTTCGCGTCGGGATTCAGCTGCTCGCCCCCGACGACCGTCGCGTCCGCGGCGGTCGGATCGGCGAACAGCGCCGCGTCCTGGTGGGGGTTCTCGCCGTAGCGGAGCTGCCGGACCCGGTCGTCGCTCGCCAGCCGGCGGGCGGGGAACCGACCGCCCTCGTCGTCGGGGACACGGACGACGTTGGCCTCGCGGTCGACCTCGACGGCATCCCGGGCGAACCACCGGACGGCCCGCGGGTAGGCGCGGAACTCCGCCTCGTAGAGCACGCGGTCCGCGAGCGTCTCCCGGTCGTCGCCGTCGTAGACGGGGACGGGCTCCTGGGTCACGATCGGCCCGCCGTCGACGTCGTCCTGGACGACGTTCCCCTCGTCGTCCACGGCGTCGGTCACGACGTGGACCGTCGCGCCGACGACCTTCGCGCCGGCGTCGAGCGCGTCCCCCCACGCGTCCGTCCCGGGGAACGACGGCAGCAGCGACGGGTGGACGTTCAGCGTCGTCGGCATCGGGTCGAGGAAGGTCTCCGAGAGGACGCGCATGTAGCCGTCCAGGCAGACCAGGTCGACCGCGTGCGGCTCGAGCGCGTCGACCACCCGGCGCTCGTGGGCCCGGCGTCCCTCGTCGTCGTCCCGGACGACCGCCTCCGCCGGCACGCCGTGCTCGGCGGCCCAGTCGAGCACCGGCGCGTCGGCGTGGTTCGACAGCACGACGCCGAGCTCGGCGCCGCCGGGGGCGAGCTCGTGGAGGTTCCGGAGGTTGCGGCCGCGGTTGCTGGCGAGGCCCGCGAGCTTCATGCACGGTCCCCGGAGGGGCGACACCAAAGGGGTACTGATTGGGGGGCTCGGGGTGGGGGACGGAGGTGGCCGGCCGGGCCGACCGGAACCGCCGGCGGTCGGGCACCGGACCGGCCGCGGGGGAAACCGATTTGGCGCTGGCGACCCGAGGCGACCCATGGGCGAGCGGGTCTGCTACCTCGAGTTCTGCCCCGACTGCGACGCCCCGGTTTCGGTGGCCGACGAGGCCTGCCCGGACTGCGGCGCCGGCCTGACCGCGGGGTAGCGGTATCTACCTGACCGCGGGATAGCCGGCGCGCCAGCGCCCGCCTCCGACACCCTTTTCGTCCGTCCACGGGCAGGGTGGAGCGTATGCCGGACCCCCTCGACGCCGTCTCGCCGCTCGACGGCCGGTACGCCGGCCGGACGGCCCCGCTGCGGGCGTACGCCAGCGAGGCGGCGCTGATGCGGGCGCGGACGCGCGTCGAGGTCGAGTACCTCCTCGCGCTGGCCGACCTCGAGGCGGTCCCGCTCGAGCTGGACGGCGCCGAGCGCGGGCGCTGTCGGGCGGTCTACGAGGAGTTCGACGGCGATGACGCCCGGCTGGTGAAGGCCATCGAGACCGAGGGGCACGGGGAGTACCCCGCGACCAACCACGACGTCAAGGCCGTCGAGTACTTCCTCCGCGTGCGCCTGGCCGACCTCGAGCGCGCGCACCCCTGGGTCCACTTCGGCCTGACAAGCGAGGACGTCACCAACCTCGCCTACCGGCTGCTCGTCCGCGGGGCCGTCGAGGACGTGCTGGCGCCCGAGCTGCGAGCGGTTCGAGACCGGCTCGCCGAGCTGGCCCGCGAGCATCGCGCGACCCCGATGCTGGCCCGCACCCACGGACAGCCCGCCACGCCGACGACGTTCGGCAAGGAGCTGGCCGTGGTCGCCGCGCGGCTCGACGGTCGGCTCGACCGCCTGTCCGGAGCGACGGCCGGCCTCGGGGGCAAGCTCGCGGGCGCCTCGGGGACGTACGCCGCCCACGTCGCGGCCTACCCGGACGTCGACTGGCGGGCGTTCGCCCGCGAGTTCGTCGAGGCGCTCGGGCTCCGGCACGTCCCGCTGGCCACGCAGGTCAACCCCGGCGACGACCTCGCGGCCCTCTTCGACGCGCTGCGCGGCGCAAACCGCGTGCTCGTTGACCTCGACCGCGACGCCTGGCTGTACGTCTCTCGGGGCTACCTGCGCCAGCGCGCCGCCGCGGGCGAGACGGGCTCCTCGACGATGCCGCACAAGGTCAACCCCATCGACTTCGAGAACGCCGAGGGGAACCTCGAGAAGGCGCTGTCGGACCTGGACGTGCTCTCCGCGGCGGTGACGACCTCGCGGCTGCAGCGCGACCTGACCGACTCGACGGTCAAGCGCAACGTCGGCGCGGCGCTGGCGCACTGCCTGCTGGGCTACGCGAAGACCCGCGAGGGCCTCGAGGCGGTCGTCCCGGACGAGCGGGCGATGCGAGCGGACCTCGAAGCCCACCCCGAGGTGCTCGCGGAGGCGGTCCAGACCGTGCTCCGCCGGGAGGGCCACGCCGACGCCTACGAGCGCGTGAAGGCGCTGACCCGCGGCCGCGAGGTCACGCTGGCGTCGCTGCGCGACGCGGTCGCCGACCTGGACGTCGACCGGGACGTGGCTGCCGATCTGCAATCGCTCGAGCCGGCGGACTACGTGGGGCTCGCGGCCGAGCTGGTCGACGAGCTGTAGCGGGCATCCGCGCGGCGCCGTCGACGTTCGCGCCAGCGCGCTTCGCTACAGTGCGCGGACCGTCGCGGCCATCTCGCGCCAGTGACGGAGCCCCCAGTAGCCCACGCCGGTGCCGATGAGGCCGGCGGCGACGAGGTACAGCCCGCTGCGCGAGGCCAGCGCGGCGTCGGGGTTGCGCAGGGAGTACAGCAGGCCCTCGACGCCCAGCGACAGCAGGACGAACGTCGCGCCGGCGATGGCGCCGGCGACGACGAGGACCGCCCGGCCGTCCCGTCGCGGGCCGTCGATGACGAGGATGGCGGCGACGAACGACATCGACGTCCCGAGCACGTAGAACGGCACCCGACCGCCGACGTTGCCGGCGCCCCCCGTCGCGAGCGCGACGAGGCCCACGAACGAGAACGTCAGCGCCGCCGTGCAGGCCGCGACCAGCAGGCTGAGCCGGCCGTAGACGGAGGGGTCTGGGTCCCGCCGCGTGGGCTGGGAGCGGGGTTGGCGATACCGGACCATGACCCGCGCCAGGGGGGCGACCGCCATAAATTCAGCCCCGGACGTCTGACGCCCGTCATTCGATTTCGCCCCCGTCGGCGGCCGCGCGTCTGACGGCGGGATACCGACCGGCCGCCGCGGCTCGCGGCCCTACCCCACCGACGACAGGGCCTCCCGGAGCGTCGACGCGGCCGCCCGGACGGCCCCGGTCCGCACGTACTCGCGGTCGGCGTGGGCCACCGCCCCCTCGTCGTCCGCCAGGTCGCCGGGGCCGAACACGACGGTCGCGCCACGCTCGGCGAAGTACGAGGCCTCCGTCGCCGCCGAGAACGGCCGGACGGCCCCGCCGCCCGCCGCGACGAGGGCCCGGACCAGCGGCGCGTCGGCGGGCGTCTCGAACGCCTCGAGGAACGGCGTCGGCCGGTCGGCCAGGGCCATCTCGACGCCGACGTCCGCCGCGACCGCGGCGCGGAGGTGTGCCTCGAGGGCGGCCCGGAACCCCTCGGCGTCCTCGGGAGGGACGCTCCGGCGGTCGACGACGATGGCGCACTCGTCGGGGACCTGGTTGGCCGCCCCGCCGCCGCGGACGACGGTGGGAGTCAAAAGCGGCGGGCCGAGCGCGTCGTGGACCGGCGGGCCGCGCTCGGCGTCGAACGTGGCGATGGCGGCCAGCGCGTCGCCGGCGGCCGCGACGGCGTTGACGCCCTCGCCGGCCTCGGCGGCGTGGGCGTTCGCGCCGCGGAGCGTCACGGTGGCCTCGAACCGGCCGCGGGCGGCGTTGCAGACGTCGAGGCCGGTCGGCTCGCCGACGACGTAGGCGTCGGCGTCGAGGTCGAGCGCCGCGGCGCCCGTCGACTCGGTCTCCTCGTCCGGGGTGACGGCGAGCGTCAGGCGCGGGCCGTCGACCGCGAGGAACGCGTCGAGCATCGCGGCCAGCGGCCCCTTGGCGTCGCACGCGCCCCGGCCGCGGACGACGTCGCCGTCGGACCCCCGGTCCGACGAGCCCCCGCTCGCGTCGCTCGCAGGGACGCCCTCGCGCCCGTACGGGACGTGTGGCGTCACGGTGTCGAGGTGGGTGTTGAGGACGACGTGGGGCCGCCCCTCGCCCCGCTCGGCGAGGACGTTGCCGGCGTCGTCGACGGTCGGCTCGACGCCGCGTGCGGCCAGCTCGTCGACGAGCAGGTCGCGCATTGGGCCGACCTCGTCGTGGGAGGGCGTCCGGACCGCCCGCTCCAGGAAGTCGACGGGGTCGAAGTCGGCGCTGGGTGCTCCGGACATGGCTCAGTCGCGTTCGTAGGCCAGCAGGTCGTCGACGGTCTCGCGCCGCCGGGCGACGCGCGCCTCGTCGCCCGCCACGACGACCTCGGCGGGCCGGGGCTGGGAGTGGAACGTGCTCGCCATCTCGTAGCCGTAGGCGCCCGCGTTGCCGACGGCCAGCAGGTCGCCGTACGCCGGCCGCGGGAGCTCGCGGTCGGCCGCGAGCACGTCCGAGGACTCGCAGACGGGCCCGCCGACCGTGACCGACTCGGGCCGGGCGTCGGGGCTCGTGACGTTCCTGACGGCGTGGTAGGCGTCGTACAGCGCCGGGCGGATCAACGTCGTCATGCTCGCGTCGACGCCGACGACGGTGGTTTCGGGCGTCTCCTTTACGGTGTTGACCCGGGCCAGCAGCACGCCGGCGTCGGCGACGAGGTACCGCCCCGGCTCGAGCGCCAGCCGCGCGTCGACGTCCGCGAACGCCTCGCGGACGCGCCCGGCGGCGGCCGGGAGGTCCAGCGGCGCCTCGTCCTCGCGGTACGGCACGCCGAAGCCGCCGCCGAGGTCGACGAACTCGAGCGGGCCGACCTCGTCCGCGAGGTCGGCCATCCGCTCGACGTACCGTCCGTGGGCGTCGAGGTCCTCGCGCTCGAGGATGCCGCTGCCGGCGTGGCCGTGCAGCCCGACGACGTCGAACCGCTCGCGGGCCGACGCGAGGACGTCGGGCACGCGGTCGTACGGGACGCCGAACTTCGGGTGGGAGCCGGTGGCGACCTTCTCGTGGTGGCCCATCCCGACGCCCGGGTTGACCCGCAGGCAGAGCCGACCGTCGTAGCCGCGCTCGGCCAGCCGGTCGAGGCTCGACGCCGCGCCGACGGTGACGGTCAGCCCGGGGTGGGACTCCCAGAGCTCGACCGCGTAGTCGAGGTCCGGGTCGGGGGGGTTGACGCCCGTGTACTGGACGGCCGCCGGGTCGACGCCCGCGTCGACGGCCCGGCGCACCTCGCCCCGCGCCGCGGCCTCGACGAGGTAGCCCTCGTCGGCCACCGTCCGGAGGACGGCCCGTCCGGCGTGCGCCTTCGCCGCGTAGAGCAGCCGGGCGTCGGGGAACGCCGCCGCGAAGCGGCGGGCGTTCGCCCGGACGCGGTCGAGGTCCATCACGTACAGCGGCGTGCCGTAGGCCTCGGCGAGCGCCTCGAGGGTGCCCGCGTCCCAGTCGGCCAGCCGGCGGACCGCCGGGCCCCACTCCTCGCGCTCGGCGGCGCTCATCGGCGCGGGCCCTCCTCGCCGGCGGCGGTCGTGGCCGGCTCGCCGGCGCGGCTCGCGCTCATCCGCGCAGCGCCTCCTCGCGGGCGGTGGCCTCGAGCGTCTCGGCCTCGAGGTCCGTGGCCACGACGGCGGGCTTGTACGCGCCGCCGTCGAACAGGTCGGCCTCGCCGACGCTGGACTCGACGAACCGGGTGAACGCCCGGCGCTCGGGCGGCAGCCGACCGTAGACGACCGTCTCCTCGACGAGGTCGTAGACGGGGATGCGCGGGGTCAGCAGCGTGTTCTCGCCGACCACCGAGCCCTCGCCCACGACGAAGCCGCTTGTGACCCGGCAGCCGGCGCCCAGCGAGACGCCGTCCTCGACGACGACGGGCGCGTCCTCGACGGGCTCGAGCACGCCGCCGACGAGCGTGTTCGCGCCGAGCTTGACGTTCGAACCCACCTGGGCGCACGAGCCGACCGTGTCGCAGGAGTCGACGAGCGTGCCGTCGCCGACGCGCGCGCCGACGTTGACGAAGCAGGGGCTCATCAGGATGGCGTCCGAGCCGACGTGGGCCCCCCGACGGACGACGGTGCCGTCGGGCGTGTTCCGGGTCCCCCGGTCGCCGATGGCGGCCGTCTCGGCCAGCGGGAGCACGTCGTGGTAGGTCACGTCGCCGTACCGGCGCGGCTCGGTCTCGCGCAGCCCGAAGTTCAGCAGGATGCCGCGCTTGACCCACTCGTTGGCCGCCCACGTGCCGTCGCCGGCCGGCTCGGCGGCCCGGACCTCGCCCGCCTCGAGCGCGTCGAGGAAGGCGTCGAGCGTCTCGAGGTCGTCGGCGTCGACCGTCCCGGCGTCCAGCTCGCCAGCGTCGTAGGCGGCCCAGAGCGCCTCGACGTCGGCCTCGAGGCTCATCGCCCCTCCACCACCGCCTCGTCCGGCGCCGGGCGGCTCATGCGCCCCCCTCCAGCGCGTCCGCGAAGTCGTAGCGACCGGGGCGCTGGCCGGCCAGCCAGACGGCGGCGTCGAGCGCGCCCGCGGCGAACACCTGCCGGCTCTCCGCCCGGTGGGAGAGCGTCAGCACCTCGTCGTTGCCGGCCAGCAGCACCTCGTGCTCGCCGTGGACGCCGCCGGCCCGGCGGGCGTGGACCCCGACCTCGTCGGGCTCGCGGGGCTGCTCGCCGTAGCGGCCGTGGACGCGCTCGACGTCGCCGCGGACGGACTCGATGGCGTCGAGCAGCGCGCGCGCCGTGCCGCTCGGCGCGTCGCGCTTTGCGTTGTGATGGGTCTCGGTGAGCTCGACGTCGTACCCCGGCAGCGCCTCCACGGCGTCCTCGACGGCGGTCCGCAGCGCCTGGACGCCCCGCGAGAAGTTCGAGGCGACGAGGACGGGCACGTGCTCAGCGGCCGCCTCGAACGCGGCGAACTGGTCGTCGTCGAACCCGGTCGTCCCCACGACCGCCGGGACGGCGGCGTCGGCCGCCCGCTCGACGATGTCGACCGAGGCGTCGGGCGTCGTGAAGTCCACCAGGACGTTCGGGCGCTGCTCGTCGAGCAGGTCGGGGAGCTCGCGCGGGCCGTAGACGCGGGCGCCGGCGACCCGGGCCCCGTCGGGCTCGCGAGCGACGCCGAACGCGACGGTGACGTCCTCGCGCTCGGCGGCCCGCTCCAGAACGGCGCGGCCCATCCGGCCGGTCGCGCCGGTGACGGCGACGTTCATGCCGTCGCGCGCTCTCGTTCGTACGTCGCCAGCGTCGCCTCCAGCTCCTCGCGGTGCTCGTCGCGGAGCCGCGAGAGGGGAGGCCGGAGGTGCGGCGGCGCGTCGTGGACGAGGTGCACGGCCTCCTTGACGGGGATGGGGTTGGTCTCGACGAACATCGCCCGGAACAGCGGCCCGAGGCGGTGGTGGAGCGCTCGGGCCCGGTCGTACTCGCCGTCGAGCGCGGCGCCGACCAGCTCGACGTGCGGCCCGGGGAAGACGTTCGCGGAGACGCTGATGACGCCGGTGCCCCCGGTCGCGACGATCGGGTAGGTCATCCCGTCGTCGCCCGATAGCACGGCAAACTCCTCGTCGCGGGTTCGCTCGATGACCTCGGAGATGCGGCCCATGTCGCCGCTGGCCGCCTTGTAGCCGGTGATGTTCTCGACGCTCGCGAGCGCCTCGACGGTCTCGAGGGCGATGCTCCGGCCCGTGCGGCTCGGCACGTTGTAGACGACGACCGGGATGTCGACGGCGTCGGCGATGGCCCGGTAGTGGTCCTCCATCCCGGCGGGCTCGGGCTTGTTGTAGTACGGCGAGAGGTGCAGCAGCGCGTCGGCGCCGGCGGCCTCGGCGCGCTCGGACAGGGTGACGGCCTCGTGGGTCGAGTTGCTTCCGGCGCCCGCGACGACGGGGACGTCGACGGCGTCGACGACGGTCTCGACGACCTCGACGTGCTCGTCGTGGGTCAGCGTCGCGGCCTCGCCGGTCGAGCCGGCGGGCACGAGCCCGTCGACGCCGGCGGCCTCGAGCCGTCGGGCCTCGGCGCGGAGCGATTCGTGGTCGATGCTGCGGTCCTCCGTGAACGGCGTGGTCATGGCCGGGTAGACTCCGGCGAACGGCTGGTCTGGCATGGTGGCTGGTGCGGTTTTGCGGTGGGGGGTGCGGTTTTCGCGCGGCGCGGTGCGAGGTTCGCTGCGAGCGGTCGTCGGCGCTGCGGCGGTCGGGAGGACCCGCGACGGGGTTGCCACGCCCGCCGGGAGCCCGCGCTACGCCGGTTTGGGGACCGCACCCGAGAAGGAGCGCGCCGCGGGGCCGCGGCTGTCGGCCCGGGGCCGGCCCGTCGCGGCCGTGGCGCGGGGCATGGCCGAAGGAACTGGTCGCCCGTACTTATCCGTTGCGCCTCGGTTCCGTCCGCTCGCGGGACCTACGGGACCGGAACGGGGCGGGAGCGCCGGGCAGCGACGCGGGAACACCTTTGTCGCCGGGGCGGGCAGTGGGAGCCGTGCCACCCATCCACTCCGCCCAGCGCGTCGGGGTGCTCGTCGACGCGCAGAACCTCTATCACACGGCCCAGAGCCTGCACTCCCGGAACGTCGACTACACCGCCCTGCTCGAGGGGGCGGTCGCCGGCCGCTCGCTCGTCCGGGCCATCGCGTACGTCATCCGGGCCGACAACCCGGACGAGGAGACGTTCTTCGAGGCGCTCGAGGACATCGGCTTCGAGACGAAGATCAAGGCGATACGGACGTACGCGGACGGCTCGAAGAAGGCCGACTGGGACCTCGGGATGAGCCTCGACGCCGTGACGCTGGCGAGCCACGTCGACGTCCTCGTGCTGTGCACCGGCGACGGGGACTTCGTCCGGCTCTGCTCGCACCTCCGCCACGAGGGCGTGCGCGCCGAGGTGGTCGCCTTCCGGGAGTCGACCGCCGACTCGCTGGTCGAGGCAGCCGACGCGTTCCGGGACCTCTCCGCGGACGTCGAGCGGTTCCTGCTGTAGCGCGACGACGTCCGGCGGTAGCCCGACGACGACACGCTTTTGCCCGCCGCCCGGCCAGCGTCGGCCGTGACCGACCTGCCCGACGACCTGGTCGCCCTGCGGGCCGTCGCCGACTACCAGTTCGGCGCGGGCGCCGGCTCGGCGCTGGTCCCCGCCGACGAGCCGCTGTCCGTCGAGCGGTCGACGTCCGGTCGACCGCGGCAGGTCGTCGCCGGGGCCGGCCGGCTCGCCACGTACAACACCGACGGCCGGCTGTCGCTGGGGCTCGCCGGCGGCCGGCGGCTGCACGCGGCGCTCGACCCGCCCGCGTACCGCGTGGCGGTCGGCGAGGAGTCCGAGCCGTTCGTCCGGGACGGCAAGAACGCGTTCGCGAAGTTCGTCGCCGACGTCGACCCCGCGATACGACCCGGCGACGAGGTCCTGGTCGTCGACGGCGCCGACCGTCTGCTGGCGGTGGGCCGGGCCGAGCTGTCCGCCGAGGGGATGCTGGCGTTCGAGACGGGGATGGCCGTGATGGTCCGCGAGGGCGTCGGGTAGGGTCGGCCCGTCGGCGACCGGTCGTCCCTCGCCGCGCGAGGCGCGATGCGTCGACGGCGCGGCCGCGGGCGCCCCCGAGCCGGGCAGCCGGGCGGCCGACCCGGCGGCTCCACGGCGGTCCCCCGTCGGCCCGTTCCGCGCGGAACGCGCCAGTTTCGGGCGCTGGGACCGCCCGAGAGAGCGCCACGCTTTTCTCGCCGTGGACCGTCGCCTCGCGCATGTTTGGTGGCGGCGGGCTGAACCCGCGAAAGATGCAGAAGATGATGGAGCAGATGGGAATCGACCTCACGGAGCTCGACGTCGAGTCGGCCGTCCTCCGGCTCGACGACGGGACGGAGCTGGTCTTCGACGGGCCGGACGTCACCCGGATGGACGCCCGGGGCCAGCAGACCTACCAGCTCGTGGGGTCGCCCGAGGCGCGGGCGGGCGAGGTGGACGACGGGGGCGACGCCGACGAGGCCGGGGGGACGGCGGCGGGCGGCGAGGCGGATGACGCCGGCGGGTCCGGCGACGTCCCCGACGACGACGTCGCGCTGGTCGCCGAGCAGGCCGGCGTCCCGGAGGCCGACGCCCGCGAGGCGCTCGAGGCCGCCGACGGCGACCTGGCGGCGGCCATCGACGACCTCTCGTGAGGATCCTGCTGGTCCGCGACGGCCGCGAGTTCCTCTGCGCCCCGGGGGAGGAGCTCCAGACCGACCTCGGCGTGCTCGAGGTCCCGGCGGACGTCGCGCCGGGCGACGTCGTCGAGACCCACCTCGGGGAGGCGTTCCGGGTCGAGCGAGCCCGCGGTCCGGCGCTGTTCCGCCACCTCGAGCGCACGGGCGCGCCGATGCTGCCCCGGGACGTCGGGCTCGTCGTCGGCCACCTGGGGCTCGAGGCCGGCGACGCGGTGCTCGACGCTGGCACGGGTACCGGCGTCCTCGCGGTCTTCCTCGGCCGGCTCGGCATGTCGGTCACCAGCTACGAGCGGGACCCGGAGTTCGCCGGGACGGCGCGGGAGAACGTGCGGCTCGCCGGCGTCGAGGACCGCGTCGAGGTCCGGGCGGAGGACGTCCTCGACGCGCTCGACGACCTGGCGGCCGGGGAGCCGTTCGACGCGCTGACGCTCGACACGCGGGACGCGCCGGCCGTCGTCGAGGCCGCGCCGACGCTGCTGGGACCGGGCGGCGTCGTCGCCGTCTACGCGCCGTTCGTCGAGGGCGCACGGGCGGCCGTCGAGGCGGCGCGCGAGGTGGACCTGGCGTCGGTCGAGACCTACGAGACCATCCAGCGCGAGATGGACTTCGACGAGCGCGGCTCCCGGCCGTCGACGGCCGGCGTCGGTCACTCCGGTTACCTGACGTTCGCGCGGGCGCCGTGACGGCGCCCGTTCGGCCCGCCGGCGGCGGGTAGCCGTCGCGGACGCCGCGCGACGAGACGGGGAACGTCCCCGCCGGTGTAACCGCGGAAACCGTGGCCCGGATTTATACCACCCTGCCGGGTACGGGTGGCCCACCGATGGTCTCCCGCCCGCCCGGCTCCGGAGCAGTTCTCCTCCTGCTCGTCGTGCTCGCCGTCCCGGCCGCGGCAGGGAGCGCCGCCTCGCCGCTCCCGCCGAGCCAGGAGACGCCCGGACCGCCGGCCGTCGACAACACCGTCACGCGGATCGAGCTCTCGCCGGACGGCTCGGCGCGCTGGACCGTCACCGTCCGCACGCGGCTGCCGACGGCGGCCGCCGTCGAGGAGTTCGAGGCGTTCCAGGCGCGCTTCCGCGAGAACCGCTCGCGCTTCCTCGACCCGTTCGAGACGCGCATCGGGGCGGTGGTCGCGAACGCCGCCGAAGCGACGGGCCGGGAGATGACGGCGACGGAGTTCGCCGCCGAGACCCGCGTCCAGGAGGTCCCCCGCCGGTGGGGCGTCGTTTCCTACTCGTTCACCTGGGTGGGGTTCGCCGCGGTGGACGGCGACGCGCTCGTGGTCGGCGACGCGTTCGACGGCGGCTTCTTCCTCGCCGAGAACGACACGCTCGCGGTCGTCGCGCCGGCGGGCTACGCGGTCACGGCCGCCGAGCCGGCGCCGGCCCAGCGAGGCGAGCGTTCCGTCACCTGGATCGGCCGGGAGGACTTCCCGGACGGCCGGCCGATGGTGCGTGCGGCGCCGTCGGCGGCCGACGGGGAGGCGGCTGGCGCCGGCAGCCGGCCGACGCCCATCGACCCGGCCCTGCTCGGCGCCGGCGCGGTGGTGCTGGCGCTGCTCGTCGGGCTGGCGACGGTCGCCTACCGGCGTCGCGCCCGACACGCCCCGGCCGGGGCCGCGATACCGCCGAGCGACGAACAGCGCGTGCTCGAGCTGCTCGAGTCCCGCGGCGGCCGCGTGCCGCAGGCGGCCGTCGTCGACGCGTTCGGCTGGTCGACCTCGAAGACCTCGCGGGTGCTCTCCCGGATGGCCGAGGACGGCTCGATCGAGAAGCTCCAGCTCGGCCGGGAGAACCTCATCCGGCTGCCGGAGGACGGGTCGGCGGACGAGTGACGCCCCGGCGGCGTCGACTGACGATTGACGCCCCGGCGTCGTCGACCAGCGGGTGACCCTCCGACGACGCGGGCCGCTCCTCAGTGGTCGTCCTCGCGCCACCGGTACTCGCAGTTCGTGCAGACGAAAAAGCGCGTCTCCGACTCGTCGGCCGAGCGGAGCTGCTGGAGGTACCAGTAGGCCTCGTCGTGGCCGCACTCGGGGCAGGTCGCGCCGGTCGTCGGGAGGCCGCTTTCGCCCCCGGTCGTCTCGATGATCTCGCTGGCCTCCTGGCCCTGGGTGACGACGTAGGTGGCCTCGGCGTCGACCGGCTTCTCGGCCCCGCACGAGCCGCAGACCCACCGGTCGTCCGCCTTCTTCATCATCGAGCCGCACTCGTCGCAGAACTCCATCGGTGGCGCCGGTTGGCGGCCGGCCCCGTTAAGGCTGCTGATGTCCGGGACGGCGGCTTTACGGTCGGGCCCCTGGCGGCGGTCCGACGGACCGCGCGGGGGCCGAGCGCGACCGGCCGACCGGCACGCCCGGGCCGACGGTCCGACCGGAATGCCAACCCTGATACGACGACCGGCGGAACCGGGACGCGATGGCCGTCTTCGGGACCGACCGCCGGGTCGTCGCGCTCGCCGTCGCGCGCATGGCCGACGCGGTCGGCAACTCCTTTCTCATCATCGTCCTGCCGCTCTACATCGCCAGCGGCGGGGTCTCCGGCCCGCTGCTCGGTTCGACGGTCGCGGGCGTGCGGGTCACCGAGCCGCTCATCATCGGCGTGGTGCTCTCGCTGCTGGGCTTTCTCAACAGCATCGCGCAGCCGTTCGCGGGCCGCCTGTCCGACCGCACCGGCCGGCGAAAAGTGTACATCCTGTTCGGGCTGGCCGTCCTGGCCGTCACCGACCTCGCGTACGTGTTCGCCGACCGGTACTGGCTGCTCGTCCTCATCCGCGCCGTCCAGGGCGTCGGCGTGGCGTTCACCATCCCCGCGACCCTCGCGCTGGTCAACGAGCTGGCCACGGCGGCCACCCGCGGGGGGAACATGGGCGTGTTCAACACGTTCCGGCTGCTGGGCTTCGGGGCGGGACCGGTCGCGGCCGGCGCCGTCGTCAACGCGGGGCCGTTCGTCCTCCTCGGGGCGCCGGTGACGGGCTTCGAGGCGGCCTTCGGGATGGCCGCGGGGACCGCCGTCGTCGGCTACGCCCTGGTGTCGGTGCTGGTGCACGACCCGGCGGAGACCCGGGCGAACGCCGGCGCGGACCTCGCCATCGCCGTCCGCGACCCGACCGGCCGGCACACGTTCGACCCGGTGTTCACGCTGGGGCTCGCCACGCTCGTGATGGCCATCGGCATCGCGCTGCTGGCGACGCTGCAGAACATCGTCAACGCCCGGCTCGACCAGTCCGCGACCGTCTTCGGCGTGCAGTTCGCCGCGTTCGTGCTGGTGCAGGTCGCCCTCCAGGCGCCGGTCGGCCGCGCGACCGACCGGTACGGCCGACGCCCGTTCGTCGTCGCGGGGATGGCGCTGCTCGTCCCGACGACGCTCTGGCAGGGGCTGGTCGCGACGTCGGCGGGGCTGCTCGCCGCCCGCATCGCCCAGGGCGTCGCCATGACGATGGTGTTCGCCCCCGCGCTGGCCATCGCGGGCGACCTCGCCGGGCGGGGCGAGTCGGGAACGAAGCTGTCGGTCCTGACGATGGCGTTCGGGCTCGGCGTCGCCGTCGGCCCGCTGCTCTCCGGCTCGCTGGTCGGCTTCGGCTTCGTCGTGCCGTTCGCCGTCGGCGCGGCCCTCGCGGCCGTGGGGACGGTGCTCGTCTACACGCAGGTCGAGGAGACGGTGCCGACCGCCGGGGGCTCGCCGACCCCCGCCCCCCAGGACTGAGCCGGGCCTGCTCGAACTCCGGCTCGCTACTCGAACTCCGGCTCGCGCTTCTCGACGAACGCCGCCATCCCCTCGCGCTGGTCGTGGCTGCCGAACAGCCCGCTCCAGGCCCGGCGCTCGAACGCCAGCCCGGCCTCGGGGTCGCCGCGCCGCTCCAGGGCGAGCGCCTCCTTGGCGGCGGCCATCGCGTGCCGGGGCTTCCCGGCGAGCTCGGCGGCCAGCCCGGCGACGTACTCGCGGAGCTCGTCGTGGGCGACGACCTCGCCGACCAGGCCGTACTCCCGGGCGTCCTGGGCGTCGACGCGCTCGCCGAAGTAGATCATCCGCCGGGCGAGTTCGTCGCCGACGAGCCGGGGCAGGCGCTGGGTGCCGCCCCAGCCCGGGATGATGCCGAGGTCGACCTCCGTCTGGCCGAGGACGGCCCGCTCGGAGGCCACCCGCAGGTCGCACGCGATGGCGAGCTCGCAGCCGCCGCCGAACGCGTAGCCGTTGACGGCGGCGACGGTCGGCGCCGGGAACGACTCGAGGGCGTCCGCCGCCCGGTGGCCCAGCTCGGCGAACGCCTGGGCCTCGACCGGCGACAGGTCCCGCATGTAGGAGATGTCGGCGCCGGCGGCGAACGCCTCCTCGCCCGCGCCGGTCAGCACCAGGGCCCGGGCCTCGTCCCGGGTGGCCTCGACGGCCTCGGCGAGCCGCTCGAGCGTCTCGACGTTCAGTGCGTTGAGCTGCTCGGGGCGGTCGATGGTGACGGTCGTCACCGCGCCGTCGTCCACTCGTACGGGGTCGGCCATGGCCGGGACGACGCCCGAGGCGGCCTTAACCGTTGGGCCGCGGCCGACCGTCCGCGAGTGTGGCCCGTGTCCGGCGACGCACGGACGCCCGGCGCGGCCGCTGGTGGGGGCCGCGCCGGTCGCGTCGTCGGCTCCGCGACGCCTCAGCGTTCGTGCTCGTTCAGGAACGCGTGGGCGTCCCGGAGGACGTCGCGCGGGCCGTCCTGGGTGATGGTGTTGATGGCCTGCTCGTAGTCGCGCCACTGGTGGTCCGAGTGCTCGTGGGACAGGTCGGCGCTGGTCTCCTCGGACTTCGCGATGAACAGGTGGACGGTCTTGTGGATGGTGGAGCCGTTCGCCTGGAAGACGTAGTCGTAGTCGCGGCGGAACCCGTCGACGAGCCGGAACGCCTCGATGCCGGCCTCCTCTTTCACCTCGCGGATCGCCGTCTGCTGTAGCTCCTCCTCCCCCTCGACGCCCCCCTTGGGGAACTCCCAGTCGCCGGGGCGGCTCTTCAGCAGGAGGTACTCGCGCTTGCCGCGCGAGTCCCGATAGAGTATCGCCCCGGCGCTCGTGGCCTCTATCATGGCCGATGGATACTCCGGTGGTCGTTATGAGCGTGTCGCGTACCGGGCATTACGTTGTCGGTTTCCGATAATAGCCCCGTCAGTATCAGGCCGCCGGTCCGTCCGCGAGGACCACCCATCGCCCCCGCTCGCCGCCCCGTCCGGGCCGCAGCGTCCGTCCGCCCGCCGACGGACGCCGGGCGGCGCGGGCGTTAGCGACCCCCCGCGACGGAAACCGGCACCCGCCGACGCCGCGGAGGGAAAACGGTAAGCCCGTCGGCGACCTCGTTTCCACAACCATGCCCTTCGTCACCCGGCTCGTGCTGTCGAGCGGCGACCGGGGGGCCCTCGACGGGTTCGTCGAGTCGGTCAAGCGCGACGCCGAGCGCAAGGGCCTGGACCTCCGCGGGCCGCACACGGCGTCGCCGGAGACCTACCAGGTGCCCCTCTTCCGGCGCTCGACCGCGGACGACGGCCGCCGCCACCCCGCCTGGCCGTACACCGTCTACGAGCGGACCCTCGAGTTCACCGGCCACGACGGGACGGTCCGCTCGCTGCTCGCCCGCGACGTTCCGACCGCCGTCCGCCGGACCGTCGAGGTCACCCGCGTCCGTTCGGCCCGCGGCCGGTGAGCGGCCCGTCGCCCGGCGGCTGACCGCCGGCCCCATGGCCGACGTTAAGGTGCCCCCGAACGAGCCCCCGGCATGCCCGAGACCGCTGCCGGCGAGTTCGACCACCTCGTCGCCCTCCGGCGCGACCTGCACCGACATCCCGAGCCGTCGTGGTGCGAGTTCTACACCACCGCCCGCGTCGTCGAGGCCGTCGAGCGCGTCGGCGTCGACGCCGTGTACGTCGGCCGGGACGCGCTGGCCGACGCCCGGAGCGGCGTCCCGGACGACGACGAGCTCGAGACGTGGTACGAGCGGGCGCTGGCCGACGGCGCCGACGAGACCCGCCTCGAGCCGCTACGCGGCGGCTGGACCGGCGCCGTCGCCGTGCTCGAGCGGGGGGACGGACCGACCGTCGCCCTCCGCGTCGACGTCGACGCGCTGCCCCGCGCCGAGAGCGACGCCCCCGGGCACGTCCCGGCCGCCGAGGGCTTCCGGTCGACGCGCGAGGGCGCGATGCACGCCTGCGGCCACGACGCCCACGCGGCCATCGGCGTCGGCGTCCTGGAGGCCGTGAAGGCGGGCGACTTCCGGGGGACGTTCAAGGTGCTGTTCCAGCCCGCCGAGGAGCGCATCGGGGGCGGCGAGCCGATGGCGGAAAGCGGCCACCTCGACGACGTCGACGCGCTGCTCGCCGTGCACGTCGGGCTCGACCACCCGACCGGCGAGGTCGTCTGCGGCTTCGAGGGCTTCCTCGCCGTCCACCACTTCCGCGCGGACTTCGCCGGCGAGGGCGCCCACGCCGGCATCGAACCGCAGGCCGGACGGAACGCCGTGCAGGCCGCGGCGACGGCCGTCCAGAACCTCTACGCCATCCCCCGGCACGGCGACGGCGCGACCCGGGTCAACGCCGGCGTCGTCGCGGGCGGGACGGCAACGAACGTCATCCCGGACGGGGCGTTCGTCGAGGGCGAGGTCCGCGGCGAGACGACCGACCTGATGGCGTACACCCGCGAGCACGCGCGGCGGATGCTGCGCGCGGCCGCCGACATGCACGACTGCGAGGTCGAGGTGGAGGCCGGGGCCGAGGCGCCGAGCGGGGAGAGCGACGGGGCGCTGGTCGACCTCGTGGGCGAGGTGGCCGGCTCGGTCCCCGGCGTCGACTCGGTCGTCGACCGCGACAAGCTCGGGGGCAGCGAGGACGCCACCTTCCTGATGCGCCGCGTCCAGGAGCGAGGCGGCCTCGCGGCGTACGTCGGGATCGGCACGGACCACCCGGGCGGTCACCACAGCGCGACCTTCGACGTCGACGAGGCGTCCATCCCCATCGGGGTGCGGACGCTCGCCGGGGCAGTCGAGGCCGTCGGCGACGGGGCGCTCGACGACTAGCGGCCGCCGGCGGCCGGCGCTCCGGCGGCGGCTGGCCCCGCGGCAGGCGCCCGTCCCCGGCTAGCCGGGTGGCGCGACGGCGAGGTACCGGTCGTGGACGGGCTCGCCGGCGAGCAGGGCGCGGACGTTCCCGGCCATGATGTCGATGATGCGCTCGCGGGACTCGCGTGCGCTGGCGCCCACGTGGGGCGTGGTCACCACGCGGTCGCGCCCCAGGAGGGGCGAGTCGGCCAGCACCGGCTCCTCGCCGAAGACGTCGAGCCCGGCGCCGGCCAGGTGCCCAGAGTCGAGCGCCTCCACGAGCGCGGCCTCGTCGACGACCGGCCCCCGCGCGGTGTTGACCAGGATGGCGCCCTCGCGGAGCAGGGCGAGCTCCTCCGCGCCGATGAGCCCTCGCGTCTCCGCGGTCAGCTCGGGGTGCAGCGAGAGCACGTCGGCCCGGTCGAGCACCGTCCCGAGGTCGGTCAGCTCCGCCCCGCCGAGCTCGCCGTCGAACGGCGCGACGTAGGGGTCGTAGGCGAGCACCTCGACGTCGAAGCCCGCGAGGAGCTCGGCGACCCGGCTGCCGATGTCCCCGTAGCCGACGACGCCGACGGTCGAGCCGTACAGGTGCCGGCCTGGTTCCAGCTCGTCCCGCCAGCCGCCCGACTGCAGGTGCTCGTGGCTCTCGACCAGCCGCCGGCAGACCATCAGCATCAGGCCGACGGCGTGTTCGGCGACGGCCATCGCGTTGGCCCCGGGCGTGTAGGTGACCGGGACGCCCCGCTCGCGGGCGGCCGCCAGGTCGACGTTGTCGATGCCGGTGCCGAGCTTCGCGACGAGCTCCAGGTCGGTCGCCTCGAGCACCCGCTCGGTGACCTTGATGCGGGAGGTGCAGACGACCAGGTCCGCGTCGGCCAGCGCCTCGACGACGGCGTCCTCGTCGGCGTCGACGCCGACGTCGAACTCGACGACGTCGTCGAGCGCGGCGACCAGCCGGCCGCCCGGCTGGATGTCTTCGTCGAGCAGGCCGTGCTTCATGGCGCCTCGAACGTCGTGAACTCGCCGTCCTCGACGACGACCTCCCCGTCGAAGGCGAGCGTCGGCTCGGCCATCATCGCGTCGAAGTGCACCGGCGCCCGGGTCTCGCCGCCGAGGTTCGAGGACGTGCCGATGCCGAGGTGGACGTTCCCCCACCGGCCGTGGTCGTTCGAGAACCAGCCGTTGAACGCCCGGCACTCCGGGTTCATCCCCACGGCCAGCTGGGCGATGTTGTACACGGCGGGGTCGTCGTGCTCGGCCCAGACGCGCGAGACGGTCTCGGCCGCCCGGCCGCCCTCCACGCTCGTGACGGCCCCCGCCTCGATCTCCATGACGACGGGCTCCTCGAGCACGCCGATGTCGAGGTTCGGGATGGCGCCGTCGAACACGGCGGTGCCCTCCGTGGAGCCCTCGACCGGCGCGGTGTTGGCCTCGACGTGGACGAGCGCCGTGAAGGTGCCGGACTCGTCGGCGATGCCGGCGTGGGCGTTCCCGCCGCAGCCACGCAGGTCGAACGTCAGGTCCGTGCCCTGCGGCGAGGTCACCGTCGCCTCGTCGGCGTCGGCGAACCGCTCGGCCATCGCCTCGCAGTGCGGGCGCATGGCCTCGTAGTCGGCGTACAGCCCGCCCTCGACCAGCTGCTCGGGGGTGAACTTCACCATGCTGACGACGCGCGCGCCGCCCTCGAGGGCGGCGCGAGTCGCCGCCGAGTGCGTGATGGACCGCCAGACGGGAGTGATCACGACGTCCGCCTCGCGCATCGCCGCCGCCACGGCGTCGGTCGGCTCGTTCCCGTCGTACTCGCGGGGGTCCATCAGCGTCATC
>CAZVOR010000026.1:20028-21093 GCA_964628745.1 uncultured Halobacteriales archaeon | reverse complement strand
TGGCCGCCACCAGCGAGACGCGACAGGTCGTGTTCCAGGCGACGTTCGAGGGACTGACCGCCAGCGACATCATGACGCCGGCGGGCGAACTCGATACGGTAGCGCCCGACGTGCCGCTCTCGGAACTGCTCGAGCGGATGGTCCGCGAGCGCCACACCGGCTACCCCGTCGTCGAGGACGGCGAACTCGTCGGCGTCGTCACGCTCGAGGACGTCCAAGAGGCCGCCCCCGAGCACCGCGACGGGACGGCCGTCCGGGAGGTGATGTCGACGGACCTGGTGACGGTCTCCCCCGACACCGAGGCGACCGCCGCGCTGACGACGCTCCAGCAGCACGACGTCGGCCGCGTCCTCGTCACCGACGACGACGGCCTGGCCGGGCTCCTCTCCCGAACCGACCTGATGACCGTCTTCCAGGTCGTCAGGACCGGCCGGTCGGATTCGCTCGCTCACCGGGCTGCCGAACAGCCAGGGTGACCGCGGACGCGAGTTCGGTCCGCACGTCGCTCGGCTCGACGGGGGCCGTCACGGCCAGGGACGCTACCGCTGGTTCTCCGACCGGCGGTCGCCAGCCTCGGTCATGGGGATCGTCACGACGGGGACGTCGGCAGTCCTGACGACGTTCTCCGTCGTGCTCCCGATGAGGTAGCGGTCGAGTCCCGTGCGTCCGTGGGTTCCCATGACGATGAGATCGCCCGGTTCGGCCTCGTCGGTGATGGTGCTCGCCGGCGTGCCCGTCGTGATATCGCTGGTGACGTCGACCTCCAGGCCTTCCGCGCGTTCGCGGATCTGGTCGATCCGTTCGCTCCCCTCGGCCTCCAGCGCCTCGACGGTGGCCTCGAAGTTGGAGGTGGCGTACGCGTCGGTCGGCTGGACAGCCGACACGTCGACGACGAACAGCGCGTGAACGGGAGCGTCGAACCGGCGGGCGAACCCCATCGCGTGCTCCGTGGCCGTCTCCGCGCCTTCGCTCCCGTCGGTCGGGTGGAGGATGCGGTCGTACACGTACGGTCGTTGTCCGGCCAGCCGGAAAGGGGTGTTCACTCCCGGACCCGAGAGAAACGGG
>CAZVOR010000026.1:0-19928 GCA_964628745.1 uncultured Halobacteriales archaeon | reverse complement strand
AGCCGCCCGAAGAGCCACCGCTGCCGCCGTACGAGCCACCGCCGCCCGACGAGCCGCCGTCGTCGCTCGTCGTCGTCTCGGTCACCGCCGGCGTGAACGTGACCGGCTCCGTCGACGTCACCACGATGGCCGTGGTCGGCGGCGGGTCCGTCGACGGCTCGGGAGCTCTCGCCGTGACGGCCGGCCCCGCGTGGACCGTCCCCGGGCTCGCCGCCGGACTCGTCTCGGTCTCCGGGCCCGCCGCGCCGGTCGGCTCGTCCGATGCGCAGCCGGCGAGCGCCGCGATACCCCCCGTCACCGCCGTCAGGAATCGGCGTCGGTTCATTCGTGTCACCTCCACCAGTTGGTTCCCATTCAGCGGGGAGTGATGGTGAGGCCTTTATCAGTTGTTCCTACTATGCGACGGTCTGCGGCGGGATAGCTTCCGTTTGGTATCCGGTTACGGACCGAATGGTCGCTCGTTGGGGACGGCCGGCGCACCGTCGACCCCCGGAGGAGGTGGCGGGGACGACCGGGGCCGGCGCCGGCTCGGACGGTGGGAGATGGGGAAATCGGTAGCCGTCGTCGGTCCAGTGCGGTCCGTCCCTGCCACCAGCGCGGAGGCCGTTCGTCCGCCGGCTCCGGTCGGCGAAACGGGCCCGGCGACGGATCCACACCGGTCGACGCGCCGCTCGGGCCAGCCGGGCGTTCGCGCCGGCCGCGCCGGGCAGGTAGAGCGGTATCGCGACGACGACCTCGACCGATGGAGCGCTCCCTTCCGGCCGCGCTGATGCGTAACCGTGCGTGTCGGTGCGAAGCCGCGGTCCGGGAGAACCGCCCGTGGACGCTCACCCCGTCGTCACCCGCTTCGCTCCGTCCCGTCGAGCGTCGCCGACGCGTCCGTAACCTGCTGGATCCGCTCGGCGTCTAGGCGGGACCGTCGCCCGGTCGTCTCCCGGCGGTGACGGCCCGAGAGCCGGCTCGCCGTCCGTATTGAACCAACCGCCCCGTTTTTGTGGTTCGGGCGGTTGGGGCCGGCCATGAGCCTCGCGTCGTTCGGGAGCGGCCTGCTCGGTCCGACGGGAGTCACGCGACGGGACCGAACGGCCCTCGCCGGGCGGTTCGACGGCGGGCACATCCTCGTGCCCCTCCTTCGGCTGGATGACGCGGCCGTGGCCGACCAGGTCAGGGTCGCGGCGGCGCTCGGCCGGGCCACGGGCGCCTCGCTCTCCCTGGTCGACCCGCGCACGGCGCCAGACGGGGCGGCCACGTCCCTCCGGAACGACGCGTCCGCGGTCGACGACGGCGCGCTCCTCGAGTGGGCGCGGGAGCGGACGGCCGGCTCGCCGGCGACGGGCGACGGCGGCCTGCTGCGCACGCGGGAGGTGATCAAGGCGGTCCTGCGGACGGTGGACACGCGGGACGTCGACCTGCTAGTGCTGCCGGGCTGCGCCGACGGTGGCGCGATCCGGCGGAGCCTCACCGAGCGCATCGGCCCGCGAGCGAGCTGCGACGTCCTCGTCGTGAACGGACGGGCCGGCTACCGCGACCCGCCGTCGATCCTCCTGCCGGTCGCCGGCGGTCCCCACTCGGGG
Organism: uncultured Halobacteriales archaeon; assembly: GCA_964628745.1. Classification (GTDB taxonomy): domain Archaea; phylum Halobacteriota; class Halobacteria; order Halobacteriales; family Hikarchaeaceae; genus CAZVOR01. The sequence continues at coordinate 18,354 of CAZVOR010000026.1, read as the reverse complement.
CTGGCCGCCGACTTCGCCCGGGGCATCGCCGCCGACGGGGGCGCCTGGGTCGACGTGCTCCACGTCGTCGAGGGGGACGCGTCGGCCGGCCGGCGAGCGGCCGCCGAGGAGCTGGTCGAGAGCGTCGCGGGCCGGCTCGGCCGGCCCGAGACCACGTCGACGTGGGTGGTGGAGGCCGACGACGTCGTCGACGCGGTCATCGAGCAGTCGCGGTACTACGGGCTCACCGTGATGGGCGCGCCCACCAAGGGTCGCCTGCGACGGTTCCTCACCGGCTCGACGAACCGGTCCGTCCGGGCGAACGCCCGCAGCGTCGTGCTGTCGGCCCGCAACAACCGGCAGCCCGTGATGGGGTCGGCGGGGCGCGGGACGGCGCCGAGCGCGGACCGGTGAGTGGACTCGCCGGCCGGCGGCCGCGAGACCGGACGGGCCGGCGGCAGATACTTTCCACGCGACGACGAAGGGTTTCGCATGTCGAAGGCGACCTTCGAGGTCTACGAGGACCGCGAGGGGAAGTGGCGCTGGCGCCTCGTCCACGACAACGGCAACATCATCGCCGACGGCGGCGAGGGGTACGCGAGCCGGCAGAAGTGCGAACAGGGGCTGCGGAGCGTGAAAGCGAACGCCGCCGCGGCCGAAATCGTCGAGGTCGACGAGCCGACGGACCGCAGCCACCGCGGTGACGCGCCGTCGAGTTCCTTCGAACCGGGCCCCACCTCGAGCGGGCCGTAGACGTCCGCCGGGACGACGGTCGCGTGCGAATCCGTCGGCCCGCGGAGCAGCGCGTCCCCGTCGGGCTCGCCGGTGGCCTGCTCGAACGGCGGCGTCCGTCGCGGGCGCTGGAAGATGGGCTCGGGGGCAGGCGCGCGACGTGCCGGAGGGAGTTCGTCGGTCCCGGCGGTCACGATTCGAGTCCGGTTGCGAGGGAGTTTCCGGCATCCGGAGGCTTCCGTGGCGTAGATGGGTTCGACAGCGCAAGCTATTTTTCCTCGCTCCGATTCGATGTTTCCATGGCGATACAACGGCGGCAGTTCCTCAGAGCGCTCGGTACCGGGGCGCTGGCCGGGCTCGCTGGCTGTGCACAGGTCGGCGGCGGGGAGGCAGACCAGCCAGCTGTCGTCGGCGAGACGCTCACGCTGACCACCACGACGAGCACCTACGACACCGGGCTGCTCGACGAACTCGACGCGAACTTCGAGGACCGGTACGGCGTCACGGTCGACGCCGTCGCGCAGGGGACCGGCGCTGCCCTGGAGACCGCCCGGAACGGCGACTCGGACGTCGTGATGGTCCACGCTCGCTCGCTGGAGGACGAGTTCATGCGCGAGGGCTACGGCGTCAACCGACGCGACCTCATGTTCAACGACTTCGTCGTCGTCGGCCCGGCGGACGACCCGGCCGGCATCGAGGGGGTGGACTCGGCGGCGGACGCGTTCGCCGCCATCGCCGAGGCTGGGACGACGTTCGTCTCCCGGGGCGACGAGTCCGGCACGCACACCAAGGAGCTCGCCGTCTGGGAGGCGGCCGGCGTCGAACCGGGCGGTGACTGGTACATGGAGACCGGCCAGGGGATGGGCGAGGTGCTGCACGTCACCGACGAGCAGAGGGGCTACACGCTCGCCGACCGGGGGACGTACCTCTCCCAGCGCTCGACGGTCGACCTCGTGGTCCTCGTCCAGGGCCCGATCGAGGGCGGCCCCGAACTGCTCGCCAACCCCTACGGCATCCTGGCGGTGAACCCGGCCGTCCACGACGACGTCAACTACGACCTCGCGATGGCGTACATCGGCTACCTCACGAGCCCCGAGGGACAGGCGGCGATCGAGAACTACGAGACGAACGGGGAGCAGCTGTTCTTCCCGCGGGCGCTCTCGGCGGACCCGAACTTCCAGCAGTACGTCCCCGAGGGGTGGCGCGCGGACGCCTCCGCATAACCGATAACCGTGCTCATCGACGCCTTCGCGCCCGTCGCCTCGCCGCTCGTCGTCGAGTTCCCCTTCGAGGCGGTGTACGTGCGGAGCATCGTCCGGGTCTCGCTGTACGTCAGCGTGGTGGCCGTGGTCCTGAGCGCCGCGGTGAGCCTGCCGGTCGCGCTGGTCATGGGGTTCACCGACTTCCCCGGGCAGCGGTTTCTCACCTCCGTCATCAACACGGGGATGGGCTTTCCGAGCGTCGTCGTCGGGCTGGTCGTCCTCTTCGCCGTCTCGAACCAGGGCCCGCTCGGTCGGTTCGACCTGGTGTTCACGCGGGAGGCGATGATCATGTCGCAGTTCGTGCTCGCCGCGCCGCCGATCACGGCGATCAGCCTCGCCGCCATCTCCGGCGTCGACCAGGACGTTCGACACGCCGCGCACGTCCTCGGGGGGAACCGACTGGACATCGCGCTGGTCACGATCAAGGAGGCCCGGTACGGGATCGCGACGGCCGTCCTGGCCGGGTTCGGCCGGGCGATCAGCGAGGTCGGCTCCGTGCTCATCGTCGGGGGGAACATCGTCGGCGCCGACGGGGTCTCGAAGACGCGGACGCTGACGACGGCGATCCAGCTGGAGGCGCGGCAGGGCCGGTACGAGACGGCGATGCTCCTCGGCGCCGTCCTGGTCGTCCTCGTGTTGCTCGTGAACGCCGTGGTCGTCAGGCTCGGCGACCGGCGGGTGCAGCGATGATACTGAGCGCGACCGACGTCTCGCTCTCGTACGGCACCGAGCAGGTGCTTTCCGACCTGTCGATCGACGTCGAGTCGGGGGAGGTCGTCGCCGTCATCGGGCCATCGGGCGTCGGGAAGACGACGTTGCTTCGCGTCCTCGCGCTCTCACTCGAACCGGACGACGGTTCGGTGCGGCTCGGTGGCACGGAAGCGTGGACCGTCGACGAAGCCGAACGCCTGGCATCGCGACGGCGCGTCGGTATGGTGTTCCAGGAGGCGAGCCTCTTCGACGCCTCGGTCGCCCGGAACGTCGAGTACGGCCTCCGGGTTCGCCGGCCGTGGTCCGAGCGCCTCCGTGACGAGTTCAGGTCGGTCGTTCGTTCGAGCGGGACGGCGGACGCGGTCCGGGAGGCTCTCGACGTCGTCGGGTTGCGCGACCGGATCGACCAGCACGCGACGTCGCTGTCGGGAGGGGAGGCCCAGCGCGTGTCGTTCGCGCGGGCGCTCGCCTACGACCCCGACGTCCTGCTGCTCGACGAGCCGACGTCGGATCTGGACCCGCGGAACACGGCGGTCATCGAGGACGCGGTCGGGGAGGCCCGGAGCCGGGGGATCGGCGTCGTCGTGGCGACCCACGACATGCACCAGGCCGAACGCGTCGCCGACCGCGTCGCGGTCCTCCTCGACGGCGGCTTCACCGAGGTCGGCCCGACGGCCCGGATCTTCGACGCCCCCGACGACGCCCGTACCCGGAAGTTTATCTCAGGAGAATTGGTATACTGAGCGGACGCCTCCGGCGCGACATCGCTCTCCGCCTCGCGGTACCATCCACCAATGACGCTCCAGAAGGGCTTCGAACCGCACCTCGCGCTCGGCGACACGACCGTCACCGGTCGGGACATCGAGATGCTCCGCGCGATCCACCGGTTCGGCTCGATGCACAGGGCGGCGGACGAGCTGGGTCGGTCGTATCCACACCTGCAGCGGCGCCTGGTCGAACTGGAGGAGGCGATCGGTTCGCTGACGGAGCGCGTCCGGGGCGGGAAAGGCGGCGGCGGCACCCGATTGACGACCGACGCGCTGGACCTCATCCGGCGCTTCGAGCGCCTGCGCGTCGAGCTCGGCGGCGTGGCGGCGGTCACCGAGTCGGTCATCCCGGGGACGGTCGTGGACCGGGAGGGTGACCTGGCGACCGTCCGGACGGCCGCTGGAGCACTCACCGCCCGAGCCCCCGAGCGGGCGGAGGACGTGGAGATCGCGGTGCGAGCCGACGCCGTCGTGCTGATGAACCCCGGGTCGCCGTCCCAGGCCCACACGAGCCTCCGGAATCAACTCGAAGGGGTCGTCACCCGGCTCGTGACCGACGACGCGGTGGCGACGGTGACGGTCGAGGTCGCGGAGGGGGTGACGATCGAGTCGATCATCACCGTGGAGAGCGTGGACCGCCTCGGCCTCGCGGAGGGCAGCGACGTCGTCGCGGCGTTCAAGACGACGGCTGCCAGGGCCACCCCGGCGGACATATAGCCGTCCGGCGGCTCGGGCCGTCGCGTACGGCCCCGGCTACGCCGCCGGTACCGACGGCGACGAGGACGGGTCGGTGGCGTCGCGGCGATCGGAACCTACCCGATCCTCGTCGCGGCCCCGGCGGGCGTCGTAGCGGTGATCCTGACGTGGGTGATCGAGCCGGACTGGGCGTTCGGACCGCACGCTACTTCGGCGAGTCGGACCCCGCACGATCAGGACGGCGGCTGACTTCGCGGCCGGCCCTACCGCTCGTCGTAGCCCACCGAAGACTCGAACCGCTCGGCGGCGTCCTCGAGGTACCGCCCCTCGGTCGGCTGGAAATCGCCGAAGCCCCCGAGCTCGAAGAAGACGTCCGTGGAGTCGGCGAACGCCTCGTGGTCCTCCCAGGCTCGCTCCATGTCGAACTGGGCGCCTTCGGCGTTGGCGGCCAGGTTCGAGACGAGCTCGTAGGAGGGGTGCGTGGTCGCCTGCCGCCCGAACAGCGTGATGAAGATGTAGCCGTAGCCCAGCTCGCCGAGGTCGGCGAAGGTCAGCGGGTCGTCCTCGGCCGTCCAGTTGAAGTTCGACGAGTAGTTCCAGGCGAGCGCGGCGTCGGGGTGGGTGTCGTGGACCGCTTCGGCGAACGGGGCCCGCGTCCCCGCGCCCTCCCTGGATGACCGCTCCCCGTACACCCCCTCGACCGTCGCGTCCGATCCGGCACTCAAGCGGGGCACTGCGCGAGTCCACGCCCGCTCACCCCCGCCAGTAGGACGGCGTCAGCAGGACCAGGACGGGGACGATCTCGATCCGACCGATCCACATGAGCAGCCCCATCGCCACCTTCGTGCTCGAGGGAAACGGCTCGTAGCTGGCGAAGGGGCCAGCGATGCCGAACGCCGGGCCGATGTTGAAGAACGTCGAGGCCGCCGCCCCCATCGCCTCGAACTCTGTCACCTCGAGGCCGGCGCGGGAGCTGTCCATCACGACGAGGATGGTGCCCCCGATGAAGAACAGGATGCTGACGAGGGTGTAGGCGTAGACGTCGCTGATCGTCCCCTCGTCGACGATCTCGTCGCTGAGGCGGACCGGCCGCACGGCCTCCGGATGCGCGGCCGTGAACAGGTCGCGACGGAACGCCTTCAACACCACCAGCCAGCGGAGGGTCTTGATGGAGCAGGTCGTGCTGCCGGCCATCCCGCCGATGAACATGCAGATGAACAGCAGGTTCTTCGCCGACGGCGACCAGAGGTCGAAGTCCGTGCTCGCGTAGCCGGTCGTCGTGACGATGGAGACGACCTGGAACAGCCCGTGGCGAACGGTCTCCTCGGCCGTGCCGGTGAACTGGGGTTCGACGAACAGCAGCGCCGTGACACCCGCCCCGAAGAACGCGAGGACGCCGAGGTAGAACCGGAACTCGTCGCTCCCCCGGAGCCGGTCGAAGTCGCCGTTGATGACCGCGTAGAGCAGGATGAAGTTCGTGGCGCCGACGGCCATGAACGGGATGACGGACCACTGCACCGCCGGCGAGAAGGCGGCGATGCTGTCGGGCTGCGGGGAGAACCCGCTGGTCGAGACGGCCGTCAACGGATGCGCGACGGCGTCGAAGAGCGTCATGTTCGGGGCGAGGCCGAGCAGGTGGAGCCCGTACAGCACGGCCATCTGCAGGACGGTCAGGCCGAGGTAGATGCCGCCGATCAGGCGCGCCGTCTCCGACATCCGCGGCGTGAGCTTGTGGACGGTCCGGGTCCGGGTCTCGGTTTCCATCAGCTGGGCGCCGCCCACCGAGAGCTCGGAGAGGATCGCCGTGGCGAGGACGAGGATGCCGAGGCCGCCGAGCCACTGGATGACCTGCCGCCAGAGCAGGACGGCCCGGGAGTGGCGGTCGAAGTCCACGAGGACGGTCGCGCCGGTGGTGGTGATGCCGCTCATGCTCTCGAAGAAGGCGTTCGACGGGAGCGCGATGCTCCCCTGGCCGGCCAGGACGAACGGGACGGCCCCGACGAGGCCGACCGAGAGCCACGTGAGCGACACCATGAGGAACGCCTCCCGGGCGCCCATGTCCCGCTCGTCGCCGCCGAGCCGTTCGAGCGCCTTGCCGACGACGACGGTCAGGAGGATGGTCGCGAGGAACGGGAGGACATCGACGCCATCGTGGACCGCGATCAGAAGCGGGATGACGAGCGGCAGCGCGAGATAGCTGAGGACCGTACCGACCAGGCTCAGACTGGTTCGCCAGTCGACCCGGACGGTCATACCCGTCCCGTGACGGCGTCGACGTCCGCCGCTTCCACGAAGACGACGACGTGGTCGCCGGGACGGACGACCGTGTCGCCGCGGGGGGTGACGAACTCGCCGTCGCGGGTGATGGCGCCGATGACGACGCTGGTCGGGAGGGCCTCGATGGCCTCCCTGATGGGTCGGTCGGCGAGGACGCTGTCGGCGTCGATCTCGAACTCGAGCACCTCGGCCCGGTCGTTCTCGATGAACGCGATCTTCTCGGCGCCGCCCCGGTGGGTGAACCGCGTGATCTCCTCGGCGGCGACCAGCCGGGGGTTGACCGCGACGTCCACGCCGACCGCCTCGAACAGGTCGATGTAGGCGCCCTCCTCGACGACGGCGACCGTCCGGTCCGCGCCCAGCCGGTCGGCGAGCAGGCTGACCATGAGGTTCTGCTGGTCGTTGTCGAGCGTGGCCACCACCGTGTCGGCCTCGCCGACCCGTTCGCGGTCGAGGAACTCGACGTCGAAGGCGTCGTGTCCGAGGACGACCGTCTCGGGGAGGGCCTCCGCCAGCTCGCGGGCTCGCTCGGCGGACTGCTCGACGAGCCGAGGCTGATGGCCCCGGTCCTCGAGGAGCTCGGCCACGTGATACCCGATCTTGCTCCCGCCGAAGATGACGAGCTCCTGCGCCCCGCCGGCCACGTCCGGCGCGATGGACGCCGCGGACGACCGGACGCTCTCCGGGCTCCCGATGACGATCAGCCGGTCACCGGACCGGATGACCGTGTCACCGCGCGGGATCACGACCGCGTCGTCCCGGAAGAGCGCGGCGAACGTCAGCGAGCCCCACCGGTCGGCCTCGCGGACCGTCTGGTCGACGATCGGGCTTTCGACCCCGATGTCGAGCTCGGCCATCTGGACGAGGCCGCCGGCGAACGGGTCGACGTCCCGGGCGGCCGGCAGGCCGAGGATCCGGACGATGTCCTGGGCGGCCAGCAGGTTCGTGCAGACCATGAAATCGACGCCGAACACCCGCTGGGCCCGCTCCCACGTCCGGAGGTAGGTGACGTCCTTGACCCGGGCGATGGTGAACACGTCGGCGATGGTCTTCGCCGTGGCGCAGGTGACGAGGTTCGTCTCGTCGTCGTCCGTGCTCGCGATGACCATGTCGGCCTCGCCGACGCCCGCATCGTCCAGAACCGACGCGGAGACGCCGGTCCCCTCGATGGCGAGGATGTCGAGCGAGTAGGTGAGGCTCTCGACCCGGTTCTGGTCGGCGTCGACGACGATCACCTCGTGTTCCTCGGCGAGGTTCGACGCGATGGTCTCCCCGACCTCGCCAGCCCCGACGACGACTACGCGCACGGCGACCCGTCCCCTCCGAGGAGCATACGCGGCCGTTCGGTCCGACGCCGTATTATCGTTTCTCCATCACTACGTCGCCCCGTCAGGCCGGGCGTGCGGGTCACCGGCGCGGCGGCGCAGCGCGGTCATCGCCCGACGCTCCGGCCCGACGTTTCGGCCGGTCGGGCGGCCACCGCCTACGCCGAAGCGACCGCGCCGATCGGCGACTGGTTGGCGAGCTGCTCGAGGGGCGAGGCGGGGTTGAAGTAGACGGTGGCGACGGTGCCGTCCCCGGTGGCCTCGAACTCGACGCGGCCGTCGTAGAGCCGGGTCAGCCACGTGACGAGCCAGAGCCCGATGCCGCTGCCGTGCTCCAGCGGCGACTCGCGCCCGCGGCTGATGGCCTCCAGCTCGCCCTCCGGGATGCCGGGGCCGTCGTCCGTCACCCGGACCGTCACGTCCGTCAACGCGCTGTCGACGTCGACGGCGATGTGGGGGGCGTCCGTCCCGTCCGCGCGGTGTTCGACCGCGTTCTCGAGGAGCTCGCGGACGACGTAGGCCAGCGACTGGTCCCCGACGACCTCGGCCTCGGCTGGACCGTCCACGTCGACCGTGACCCCGGGATGCCGGTCGAGCAGCCGGTCCCGTTCGTCCCGGACGAGCGCGGCCACGTCCACCGTGGTGTCGTGGGTGACGTCGAACTCGGTCCGCTCGATGACGCGGAGCTTGTTGCTCATCCGGACGATCCGGTCGGCCGTCCGCGAGATGGTCCGCAGGTCGGCGGCCGGCCCGGCCTCGTCGAGCTTCGACCGGACCAGCTCCGCGTACCCTTGGATGACGTTCAGGTCGTTGCGGATGTTGTGCCGGAAGATCCGGTGGAGCACCTGCAGCTCCTGGGACGCCCGGAGCAGGCGCTGCTGGGAGGTGTCGAGCTGCTGCTCGCGCGTCCGCGTCAGCCCGACGATGAGCACCGCCGAGAGGAGCACGAACGCCCACCCCTTGACCGTCTGCAGCCGGGCGGCCGCCCCGGGGGTCCGCGCGAGCGCCAAGACGAGCCGGTCCGAGAGGAGGATCCACAGCCCGCCGAAGGCGAGGTAGCTCACGCCGATCTTGGACGGGGAGAGGGCGAACAGCCGGTCCATCTGTGCCATACCTGTCGCCCCACCTCCGCCCGGCCGCTGTTAACTATTCCGGCGCGGGCCCGCGACGCGATAACCGGGACCGCCGGAGACGGTCCCACGTCCCCCACCGGCGCTGGCGGCGCCCGTCCGGCCGTCCCGCCGAGCCGGCGCGGGCGATCGACCGCGTCATCTCGACCCGAGAACGGAGCCGCATCCGCTCGAGCCGAGACCGGAGGCGTACGTTTATGTTCCGGCCGGTCGCGATGCCGTCGTGGAGATACAGTTCGTCTGCGAGTGCGACCAGCAGCTGTCCGAGTTCACGAGGGGCCCCGCGACCGAGCTCGACACCCGCCTCCGCTGTGACCGCTGCGGGGCGCTCTACGCGGTGACGATCACCGCGCTCGGAACGGACGCGCCGGCCGAGCCCTGACCCGGTCCCCCGCGGTTCCGGACGGCGCACCGTCGCTCGACGGCCGGCTGACGCCGAGGGGCTCGTGGGCGTCTCGGCCCCGCTGCAGCCCGCGACCCGACGGTGGCGAGCTCGAGAGCCCGCCATCGTCGCGTGGCTACGGGTCGAGCAGTCGCGGGACGTTCCTTCGGTCGGTCGCCGGAGACGCCCCCGGACGGCATCGTCGACGAGGTGACCCGGTTCACGCGGCCTCGCGCCGAGGCGGCGGTCCCGTCCCGCCGGTCGAGCCGTCCCGCAGCGCGGCGAGCGTCCCGTCGGACCGCCACGTCTCGACGACCTGCCGCAACCCCTCGCGGTAGGTCGGATAGGCCGGCTCCCAGCCGAGCGCCCGCCTCGCCTTCGCGTTGGTCGTGGGCGTCGGGCTCGTGAGCGCGGTGGCGGCGACCTTCCCGACGAAGAAGCGGGCGAGCCAGCCCGGGACCCGGTTCGGCGCGGGGGCGTCGAGCAGCTCCGCGAACGTCCGGAAGAACGCCGCCCCCGTCACCGGCTCGTCGTCGACGACGTGGTAGCGGCCCTCCGCCCCGGCCTCGACGGCGGCGACGAACGCCGCCGCCGCGTCGTCGGCGTGGACGAACGATAGCTCGGCGTCCCGCCGGCCGAGCAGCCCGCCGCCGACGACGGGCAGGTCGCCATCGAGCAGCCCGGCGCCCCACGCTCGCGTGTCCCTCGCGTCGGGCGCGTAGAAGAGGCCGCACCGCAGGACCGCCGCGTCGAAGCCCATCTCGGCGGCGCTCGCCTCGAGCAGGTCCTCGACGTCGGCCGCCGACCGCGTGGCCCGGTCGGGGTGGCGGTCGGCCGTCTCGTCGAACCGCGAGCCGTCGGGCTGGCGAGCCAGCCAGACCACGCTCGGGAACAGCACCTGCCGGAGTCCGGCCGGGGCTGCCTCGAGCAGGTTCCTCGCGCCCTCGAGCCGGACGCGGTCGTTCCGCGTCCACGCCTCGTCGCTCGGCCCGGTCAGCTCCGGGATGGCCGTCGCGGCGTGGACCAGCACCTCGACGTCGTCGTCCATCGCCCGCTGCAGCGTCTCGGGCTCGAGGACGTCCCCGCGCCGGGCGGTTCCACCGTTGCGCTCGACGACCCGCGCTCCCGGGTCGTCCCTGGCCAGCCCCACGACCTCGTGGTCGCGGTCGGCGAGCCGGTCGACGAGTCGGCGGCCGAGGACGCCCGTCGCTCCGGCGATGAATACCGTCATGCGACCGTCGGTAGGCGCCGGCACGGGGAAACCTTGCTGCCGGACTCGCGCGGGGAGTATATTGCGGGGGAGGCGGGGACGTGCGGTACGAAGCACGTCCGGGTCCGGATCACCGCGGACGGGCGCGAGGACGAGATCCACCCGATGTACGACCAGTGGGCCAACGCGCCGTTCGTCGAGCGCGGGGTCCGTCACGTCCGTCGACCACGCGCCGCGCCGCCAGCCGGCTCACCGCCGCCGACCAGCCGTCGAGCCTGGCTGCTGACCGCCGCGCCTCCCGGTCGACCCGTCCGAGCTTCGCCCTCGAGAGCTGCTCCCTCGCGCCCGGCCGCACTCGCGCCCGAACGAGGGGCCGTCCCGGGCCCGGAACGTGCGAGCGGCTCAGCACCAGTCTCGCGACGCGGCGGGAATCCTGCCGGAGGTCGCCGGAACCCGCGGGAAATCCCCCGGCCATTGGATAGCAGGGCCAACATATTTGGTGACGGTCGTCAAATAAAGGATGTGGCGCGATGAACCCGTCCTCCGGGGGCTGCGACGACTCCAACGACCTCCGGAGCACCGCACCATCCATCGACGACACGCTCCAGATCCTCGGCCACCCGCTCCGGCGGGACGTCATCGACTGCTGCGTCTCGACGCCCGGGAACATCCTGGAGATCGAGGCCATCGCCGACCACGTCATGAGCGCCCGCGAGGAGGCCGGCGAATCCGTCGACCGCGACCGGGTGCTGGCCGAGTTCCACCACCAGCACCTCCCCATGATGGCCGAGCTCGGCGTCATCGACTTCGACCCGCGGAGCGGCCAGCTCCGGTACCATCCGACCGAGCTCGTCGAGCGGTGGTTGCATCGCATCCGGGAAGAGCAACCGGAGTAGGCCAGGCACAGCAGTCCGAGCAGGTCGGCGGCCGCCGATACGGGCCGTGCGGTTCGCGCTCCGGCACCGGCCCGCGGACGGTGCGTCCTCCCCCGTCGTTTTGATGCGATTGTCAGAACAGCTAACGGCGACGGAGACAGTGCCCCCCGTATGGCGCCCTCCGGGGACCGTCCCGACGATTCGGAGGACGTGTTCACCTTCTCGTATCCGCCGGAGGCGGACGACCAGCCGTCGATGGCGATCGTCGAGGCCGTGTCGTGGGTCAAGGGCGTCCCCGTCACCGAACTCGACCCGCTCCACCGCACGGTGAGGACCGACACGTTGAACCGGTTCTTCGGCGAGTCGACCCGAACCGGCGCGCTGTACCGGTCGTCGGAGCGGTCGTCGCCGTCCGAGCGGAAGATGACGTTCGGCTACGAGGGCCTTCGCGTGACCGTCGCGCCCGGGGAGATACGCGTCGAGCGGGCGTGAGTTCGCGTCGGTCCGGTGGCGCGGCTACCCGCCCGGGAACCACAAAACGCTATTAATGGCGTATCCGAAACCCGCCCGATGTCCGAGCCCCAGGACGAACTCCTGCGCGTCGTCGAGGAGCGCGTCGGTGACGCCCTCCGCGCCGTCGCGGCGTACCGCGAGAAGGAGTACGAGCTGCAGTACCTCCGCGACGACATCGCCGAGCGCTATTCGGAAGCCGAGATCAACGAGGTCTTCCAGGAGCTCGTCCTCGCCGGGCTGGGTCGAGCCTACCTCGAGAAGATCTTCCACGCCGGACGGGTCGAGTGCACCGCCTTCTGCTTCGAGGAGGCCACGATGTTCCACTTCGCGACGGACAGCTACTCCGGGCGGTTCGTCTCCGTCGACCGGGACGTCGAGGTCGACCTCGACGCGTTCGTCGCGTCGTGCGAGGCGGCCATCGGCGGCTGACCGTCGACCGTCGTTCCGGTGCCCGCTATCGGCGCCTCGAGCACTGCTGTGCAGGCCGGAATCGCCCGGGCTGTGGAGGAAGGTGGGGGGCCCCCGGCCGAAGGCATGGCGACACGGGCCGGGGACCAGGCATCGGATGTTGGTTGACACACGGTGCGTCCCTGCTCGGACCGATTCGGTGACCGCGATGGCGACCGTCGGTGGCCGCGGGGAAGGTCGTCGCCGAACGAGTAAATCCTTTCTGGTCGCGACCATATCGAAGGGGTTCGCGGCGACGCCGCCGCGCAGTCTTCGCTTCCGGCGTCGGCGACGTCATGACAGCCGTCGAGCCGGATGACGTCGACGGACCCGGCGGGCGCCCGTCAGCGACCGGCGGCCGGACCCGTGGTCTGTCGTCGCTGCCACCGCTCGAGCGCGTCCATCGCCGGGGTCGAGGTGACCCCGTGGAGGAGTATCGACGCGAGCACCACGAACCCCACGAAGGCCCAGAGCTCCGACGCGGCGACGATGAGCTCGAGCTCCTGGAACGACGACTGCGCCAGCGCGTGGGAGAGATAGAAAAACGAGCCGATGCCCCGGATGCCGAAGAAGGCGATGGTGGCCCGCTCCGGCCAGGGTGCGGGGGTGCCGACGAAGCTGAGGACGCCGGCCATCGGCCTGATGACCAGCAGGAGGGCGAGGCCCACCAGCCCCTCGAGCCACGCCAGGGGCGCGAGCAATCCCCCGGCGATCGCGCCCCCGAACAGCACGAGGACCGTCGCCATCAGCAGCCGCTCGACGAGGACGGCGAAATCGTGGAGCTCGACGTAGTACTCGTGCTCCCACTCCGAGTGGCGGAGCGTCAGTGCCGCGACGAACACGGCGATGAACCCGTACCCGGCCGCCTGCTCGGTCAGGCCGTAGGCGAGCAGCGTCGTCGCCAGCGCCTCGACCCCCGCCATGATCTCCCCTCGCTCGCCCATCATGTCGGCCACGCTCTCGGCCGTCGGCAGCCGGAACAGGAACCGGGCCATGAGCGCCCCGACCACGTACCCGAAGCCGATCCCGGCCGCGATCCTGTAGCCGACATCGACGAGGAGCCACTCGAACAGCCACGTCCCGGGCTCGGCGAGCGTCGCCCCGGCGACGACGATCGCAAGGTTCGTGAGCGGGAACGCGAGGCCGTCGTTGAGGCCGGCCTCCGTGGTGAGCGCGAACCGGACCGTCCCCCATCGGGCGTCCGGATGTCGCTCCTCCTCGAGCTCGGTCAGCGGGGCGCCCGCCTCGATGCCGGACGCGAGCACCGGGTCGGTCGGCGCGATGACGGCCCCGAGGAGGATGGCGGTCGCCGGGAGGAGGCCCAGGACGCCCCACGCCAGGACCGCCACCAGCCCGGCCGTGAGGGGCAGCGCGATGGCGAGCAGCCGCCAGGTGGCCGTCCACGTCAGCACGGCGAACGGGCGGTCGATCTTCAGGCCCGCGCCCATCAGCGAGATGATGACGACGAGCTCGGTCAGGCGCTCGGTCAGGTGGGCGTTCGCGACCGGGTCGACCGCCGGCGCGCCGGGGACGACGGCGAACAGCAGGACGCCGAGGGCGACGTAGACGATGGGAAAGGAAAGCGGCCGGTGCTCGAGCAGCCGCGGGAGGACGGCCGTCCCCAGGAGCGCGACGGCGATGACGATCAGCCCGATCTCGTAGGCGCCCACGTGCGCTTTGGCGTGCCGAGGTTGGATATACGTCGGGTCCGGCGCGTGCCGGCCCGCTCGTCATCGGGGCCGTGGCATCTCGACGGCGAACACGTCGTGACCCGTCTCGTCGAGGTGCCGTCGGGCGACGGCCGCCGCCTTCGTTCGCGACGACGCCGCCCGCTCGAACGGGCAGTCGTCGCACGTCGCCATGTACGGCTTGGGCATGACGGGGTGGAACGCGCCAGCGACCATAACCGAGATACCTCAGTGATTAGCCTGTCACCCGTTCACGACGTCGCCGGGGAAGGCGCGAGGCTGCGGAGGTGACGCCGGCGGGACGCCCGTGGCGGGTGCCGGCGGGAGCCCCGTCAACCCCCTCGCGCCCGCTCCCGCGGGAGGACGGGCGATCGCCGCGCGGCGGAAACGACGGCCCTCCTCGCTCGTTGGCGCCGCATTACTAACTGTCCGTATCCGGTAGCGACGCCATGGTCGGTGCGTACGTGGACGACTTCTGGCGGTGGGTTCTCCTGGTCGGCGACCGCAACCTCCTGGCCGGGTCGATAGCCGCTGCCGTCTTCCTGGGCTGCCTCGTCGCCGTCGGGCTCGGGCTGCTGGCCGTCGAGGACCCGGCCCCGGTTCGCACGCTCCTCGGCGGGATAATCGGCGGCATGGTGTCCTTCGTCACCATCGTCGTCGCCATCGACCAGCTCATCCTCACGCAGACGTTCGGGCGCCGGGCGCCTTCGGCGACCGGCTCACGGAGATGAAGGAGTTCCGCCGGAAGGTCGAGCGCGATGCCGACCTCGCCATCAGCCCCGCCGAGCCGCCGGCGTTCCTGCGCGAGCAGATGGCGGCGATACTCGACTGCACCGAGCGACTGCGCGAGCGCACCGGCGCGGAGGGCCCGCTGGCGCACTTTCTCGCTGACCTCGCCCGTGGAGGCGACGACGCGCGGCGGCGACTGCAGGGCATCGAGCGCAACACCTTCGAGCTCCTCTCGGTCAGCATCGACTTCGACGCGAGCTACCTGCTCCACCGGCTCCGCTCCCTGCGGGCCACGGGCGACGTGCCGGACGACGCGACCGAGGTCCTCGGCGACCTGGAGGCGCTCCTCGAGGACGCACACGTCACCGCGCTGTACTTCAAGTCCGTCAACGTCCAGCAGGAGCTGGCCGACCTCTCGAAGCTCCTGCTCTACGTCGGCACGGTGGCGCTGGTGTACGGCGGCTTCGTCATCCTCTCGTACGAGCGCGTCCTCGCGGCCGAGCCGGGACGGGCGGTCTCGACCCTCGTCGTCTGCGGCGCCCTCACCGCGGCCTTCCTCCGTTCGCCGTGTTGCTGGCCCACGTCATGCGCATCGCGACCGTCGCCCGACGCACCTCGGCCGACTTCGGGCCGTTCCTCCTCCGGCGGCAGATCCCCGACGAGGAGCAGTGACCGCCGCGGGCTCGTCGACGACGGCTGCTCGAATCACTCGGTACGCCCGAACCAGCCAACGAACTCGTCGTGGAGCCCCGGCGACCAGTGGGCGGTATGCCGCCGGTCACGATGGCGTGCCTGGAACGCCCATCCCGGAGCGTGGCAGTCGGACCCCGGTGCGGGCGGGGCGAACGAACGAGCGCGGCCGTTCGTTCAGTCGGCCGCGGCCGTGAGGTCGATGACCTCGTCGGCCAGCGCCGGGACGAGGAAGTCTGGGTCGCCGGTGAGGACGCGGGCGTCGTGCTCGCGGGCCGTGGCGAGGACGATCGCGTCGGCGAGGCCCGCCTCGGGGCTGTGCTCGCGCAGCTCCCACTTCAGCCGGCCGGCCAGGTCGGCGAGCTCCGTATCGAGGGGGACGACGGTCGTGTGGCGGCGGACGAACGGAAACAACGTCGAGCTCCACGCGGGCCGCCGGTCCGTTCGCGTTCCGCGGTCGGACAGTTCGGCGACCACGATCGCCGGCGTGTAGCGCGGGCCGTCGCCCTCGACGTACGTCCGGGCGAGCTCGCCCGCCGCGGAGCCGGCCGCGTACTCGACCCAGGCGTACGAGTCGACGACGACCGCGTCCGACACGGCTCAGACCTCCCCGTCGTCGCTCCGGGCGCGCAGGCGGTCCGCCTCGGACCACGACCCCCAGCCCGCCATTGAGCCGAACGCGCTCTCGGACTCGGTCCCCCGCAGGAGCCGGAGGATAGCCTCCTCGTACGTCTCGGCCCCGATCGATTCCTTGTACTGGGCGAGGCGGGCCCGGGTCTCCTCGCTCACCTGGACGGTTGTCGCCATTGTTATGTGCTATAGCTATAGACTGTAGCAGACGTTAAGCGTTCCGCCGGCGGGTGGCTCGAGCGGGGCGGGTACATGTCGCGGCCCGCGGTGGCACCGCCGGCCTCCGGGCAACCTTCGCACGGGGCCGTCCGTTCCCTCCCGCCGTCAGAAGATACAACATCCCGTGGCGCCAGCCTCACGGCGTGTCCGTCCAACCCCAACCCGCGCGGCTCGCCGCGGTCGCAGGCGAACTGCGAACCGGCGAGCTCGACCCCGGCGAGTACGCCGACGACTGCTGCGACCGAATCGACGCGGTCGACGGCGAGCTCCGGGCGTTCGTCCCCGAGCCGGACCGGCGCGAGAAGGTCCACGACCAGCTCACGGCGCTTTCCGACCGCGATTCCGACCCGTCGGACCGGCTGCAGCTTTTCGGCGTCCCCGTCGGCGTCAAGGACATCATCCACGCCGACGGCTTCGAGACGCGAGCGGGGACCGCCCTGCCGCCGGCGCTGTTCGCCGGCCCCGAGGCCGCGTGCGTGGGGCGGCTCCGCGAGGCCGGTGCGGTCGTGCTCGGCAAGACAGTCACGACCGAGTTCGCGGGGCACGCCCCGGGCCTCACCCGGAACCCCCACGACCTCGGGCACACGCCCGGCGGCTCCTCGAGCGGCTCCGCGGCGGCCGTCGCCGCCGGCCTGTGCCCGCTGGCCCTCGGGACGCAGACGGGCGGCTCGGTCATCCGCCCCGCCGCCTTCTGTGGCGTCGTGGGGCTGAAGCCGAGCTTCGAGCGGATCCCGCGGGACGGCGTGCTCGAGCGGTCCGCGTCGGCCGACCACGTGGGCCTGTTCACCCAGGACGTCGCGGGGATGCGGCTCGCCGCGGCCGCGCTCTGTGACGACTGGTCGGACGCCGACGCGTCCGTCGAGGGCCGCCCGACGATCGGGATCCCCGAGGGCGGGTACCTCGAGCGGGCGTCCGACGTCGCCCGGGAGGCGTTCGAGTCGCAGGTCGCCCGGCTCGAGCGCGCGGGCAGCACCGTCCGCGAGGTGACCGTCCCGACGTTCGAGGACTTCGAGGCCCTCGACCGCCGCCACCGACGGCTGACGGAGGCGGAGCTCGCGTTCGTCCACCAGGCGTGGTTCGACGACTACGGGGCGTTCTACCGGACGCCGATGGCCGAGCGGATCGAGCGCGGCCGCGGGGTGACGGCCGGCCAGCTCGCCGCAGCCCGCGCGAGCCGGCTCGAGCTCCGGGCGGAGCTGGAGGAGCTGCTCGAGGCGCACGAGCTCGACGTCTGGGCCGCCCCGGCGGCGCCCGGCCCCGCGCCGGCGACGATCCGGAGCACCGGCGATTCGGTGATGAACCGGCCCTGGACCCACTCGGGGCTGCCCGCGGTGACGCTCCCGGCGGGCACGGCGGCCGACGGCCTGCCCCTCGGGCTGCAGCTGGTCGGCCCGTTCATGGCCGACGAGCGGCTGCTGGCGTGGGCGGCGGTGCTCGCCGACGAGCTGGCGCCCGGTTGAGCGGACGGCGGGGCGCGCTCGCCCGTCCGGATACCGTCCGGTCGGGTCGACGGGTGAGAGTGCCGGTCGGGATCGCGTCGATCGCCCGTCGCTCGAGAACGAGGCCGTCGGGCTACGGGTCGACGGCGGCCGGCGCCGACCTCAGTCGGCGGCGGGCGATTCCCTGACCGTCCCGTAGTCGAAGTCGTCCGTCAGCGACGCCAGCTTGTCCAGCGCGGCCTGCTCCTCCTCGAGGTTCTGGTGCAGCAGGTCGCCGGCGTCGCCCATCCCCAGCCGGTCCGCGATGAGCGCGAGGTTCCCGTACGCGGCGATCTCGTAGTGCTCGGTCTTCTGTGCCGCGACGAGGTTGTGCACGTCGAGGACCTCCTGGCTCGGGTCCTCGCCGACGAACGCCTCGTGCTCCTTGATGAGGCCCTCGATGCCCTCGCACTCCTCCTGCTCCGGCTGCTGGTCGAGCATCTCGAACACGCGGTCGAGGCGCTCGACGTGCCCTTGGGTCTCCTCGCGGTGCTCGCGGAACGCCTCGGCGACCGCCTCGGTCTGGGTCTGTTCGGCCAGCTCGTCCAGCGCGTCGAGCAGCTCGTTCTCGGCGTAGTAGATGTCCTCGAGGTCGTGCACGAACAGCTCGCGGA
>CAZVOR010000025.1:0-21275 GCA_964628745.1 uncultured Halobacteriales archaeon | reverse complement strand
GCGAGGAGGCCCGGCGGAACGGCTACGTCGAGGCCATCGTGCTCAACAAGGAGGGCAACGTCGCCGAGGGTCCCGGCGAGAACCTCTTTCTCGTCCGCGACGGCGAGGTCCACACCCCGGGGCTCTCCGAGGGCATCCTCGACGGCATCACCCGCCATGCCGTCGTCACGCTCGCCGAGGAGCTCGGGTACGCCGTCAACGACGACGCGACCATCAGCCGCGGCGAGCTCCACACCGCCGACGAGCTGTTCTTCACCGGCACCGCCGCCGAGGTGACGCCCATCCGGCAGGTCGACAACGTGGTCATCGGCGGGGGGAGCCGCGGCCCCGTCACCGAAGCCATCCAGCAGCGCTTCTTCGACGTCGTCGAGCGGCGGACCGACGACCACGCGGACTGGTTCCGGTTCGTCGAGTAGGCCGACCGACCGCTCGTCGCACAGCCGGCGGCCCGCCCGCCGCGCAGCCGACCGACCGCTCGCCCTTCGCAAGGGCTTTCGACGCGCGGCCGAAGCCCCCGCCATGGAGCGGCGTACCGGTGCGCTCGTCGCGCTCGGCCTCGCGCTCGCGCTGGCCGCCGCGGGCGCGGTCGCCGTGACGTTCGTGCCGAGCGGCCCGTCCCTGGCGGCCGCCTGGGTCAGCGAGCCGCCCGACGGCGCGAGTGGGAACCACCACGGCCCCGCCGTGGGGACGGTAGACGGCCGGTCGCTGGTCTTCGCGCCGATCAGCGGCGAGGACGGCGGCGCGGCCTGCCGCCTGGTCGCGCTCGAGGCCGCCACCGGCGAGCCCGTCTGGCGCCACCAGGTCCCGCCGGCGAACTGCACGGTCCACGCCGTCGCCGACCCGACGGTCGCCGACCGCGACGGCGACGGCCGGCCGTCGGTTCTCGCGGCGACGACCGAGCGCGCGCTGTTCGACCTCGAGCCCCGTTCCGGCGACGTCCTCGCGCGGTACGACCTGGACTCGTACGGCTACGCGCCGCCGCTGGTGGTCGACCTCGCGCCCGCCGCCGGCGAGGAGCTGGTCGTCGTGGACGCTCGGGGGACCGTCCAGGTCATCGCCGGGAACGGGTCGGTCGTCTGGCGGCGGTCGCTCGGCGCGTACGTCTGGACGGCGCCCGTCGTCGGCGACCTCGCGGGCGACGGCGCCCGGCGCCTGGCGCTCGGGACGAGCGACGGCCGGGTGCTCGTCCTCCGCGACGACGGGTCGACGGCCCTCGAGGTCGCCGAACCGTTCGGCGACGCCGTGACCTGGCTCACGAGCGGGCAGCTCGACGACGACCCGGCCGTGGAGCTCGTCGCCGCGACGGCCGGGGGCGAGGTCGTCGCGCTCGACGGCGCCACGGGCGAGGTGGCGTGGACGCGCGCGTTCGGCTCGTTCGCCGCCGTCCGCGCGGTCGGCGACGGCGACGGGGACGACGAACGCGAGGTGTACGCGACCGCGTCCGACGGCACGGTGCGGGCGCTCGACGGCGCGACGGGCGTGACCGAGTGGGAGCGCGACGTGGCGGCCGACCGCGTCCAGATGATGCCGCCGCCGGCGCTCGGCGACGTGACGGGCGACGGCGTCGACGACCTCGTCGTGGCGTCGAACGACGGGCGGGTCGTCGCGCTCGACGCGGGGACGGGCGCGACGCTGGCCGCCTACGACCGCGACGGCACCGTGTTCGAGGAGCCCACGCTGGCCGACGTCGACGGGGATCCCGAGGTCGAGCTCTTCGTCATCTACGCCGACGGCGCCGTCGTCCGGCTGGACTACGCGACGTAGCGGTCCGGGTGCCCGACTTCCGGCGCTACCGGCCGCGGTCGTCTATCTCCACGTGCTCCTCGTGCTGCCCGCCGTCGGCGGCCTCGAGGACGTCGATGCGGACGCCCTCGTCGCGGCTCTCGCCGAACCCCGCGCTCAGGATGCGGGTCAGCGCGTCCTCGACGGTCTCGTCGGTCTCGATGATGTCCGCCGGCTCGACCTCCATCACGAACCCGGTGGTGATGTTCGGTGCGGTCGGCAGGAACAGCAGCTCGCGGCCGTCGGCGGCCCGCTTGCCGGTCTTGAACGCCGTCATGCGCATGCCGTCCCAGAGCTCGACCTTCACGGGCGTCTGCAGCTCGCTGGCGCCGGACAGCGTCGTCTCGACGGCCATCTTCGAGGCGTTGTAGACCACGCGCAGCCCCGGCATGCGGTTGATGAGGTCGTCGATGGCGTCCTCGACCACGGCGCCGACGGCCGTGCGCATCAGGTAGCCGATGGAGAACACCAGCGCGCCGAAGACGAGCAGCGTGAGGACGACGCGGGCCAGCTCCGCCGCGGCGGCGTTCCCCCCGAACAGCTCGGGGCCGATGACGTTCTGGAGCAGCGGGACGTTCGAGATGGTCGCGTAGAGCCACGCGACGACCCAGAGCGTCACCAGGATGGGCAGGAGGACGACCAGGCCGCTGGCCGCGTCCCGCTTCCACGAGGCCATGTGCCGGAGTAGACCGCTCGCAGGGTTATCAGTTCCCCGGAACGGGCTCGGGGCCACGGCTCGCCGGAGCGGGCCGAGGGGCGGCCGCCCGTCGCGGGCGGGCAAGGCCGTCCTACCGCCCGAGGACGGCCCGCAGGGCGAACAGCAGGTTCTCCTTGCGCTCGGTCACGCGCCGGGTGAAGTAGGCCAGCCACCGTCGCCCGTAGGGGACGTACTGCCAGACGGGGTACTCGGCGGCCAGCTCGGTCTGCGCGTCCTCGCGGACGCCCATCAGCATCTGGATCTCGAACGCGGTCCCGTGGGTCTCGTGCAGCTCGATGGCGAGGTCGACCATCTCGGGGTCGTGGCTGCCCACGGCGACGCCGGCGTCGTGGTCGCGGAACGCCCTCGCGAGCAGCTCGCGGTAGGCCTCGTTGACCCGGCGCCGGTCGGTGTAGGCGAGCTCGGCGGGCTCGCCGTAGGCCCCCTTGACCAGCCGGAGCTTGCCGGGGAGGCCGGCGAGCCGCGACAGGTCGTCGGCCGTCCGGCGCAGGTTGGCCTGCAGGCAGACGCCGACGCCACCGGGGTAGACGTCGACCATCGCCTCGAAGACGTCGAGCGTGGCGTCCGTCGTCTCGTGGTCCTCCATGTCGAACCAGACGAACCCGTCGCGCTCGGCCGCCGTCTCGACCACCGACCGGGCGTTCTCCCGGAAGACGGCCTCGTCGACGCGGAGCCCGAGCTGGGAGGGCTTCGGGGAGACGCAGGCCCGCAGGCCGACCTCGTCGATGGTCGCGAGCAGCTCGCGGTAGGCCGCCGCGTCGGCGTCGGCCGGCGCCCGCTCGTCGTAGTGCTCCCCCAGCAGGTTGAGGATAGCGCCGACGTCCCGCCCGTTCACGTCGTCGGCCCGCTCGAGCGCCGCGGCCCGGGTCTCGCCGGCGACGAA
Source organism: uncultured Halobacteriales archaeon (assembly GCA_964628745.1). GTDB lineage: Archaea > Halobacteriota > Halobacteria > Halobacteriales > Hikarchaeaceae > CAZVOR01. The sequence continues at coordinate 17,892 of CAZVOR010000025.1, read as the reverse complement.
CCGCCGCGCGATGGGCGGAATCATGGGAGTGGCGAGCCACGCGACCCCCGTAACTCCTCCGGCTCCGGCCGTCGTTTCCCGAGGCGACCGCTTAAGGCCCGCCCCCGAGAGTTCCGGCCGATGGCCCTCCTCGAGGTCGTCGCCACGGCGGTGTGGGCGATGCTGCCGGCCTACGTCCCCAACAACGTGGCGGTCGTCGCCGGCGGGGGCCGCCCCGTCGACGGTGGCCGGACGTGGCGTGGGGCCCGCCTGCTCGGCGACGGCAAGACGTGGCGGGGGCTCGCCGCGGGCACGCTGGCGGGGCTGCTGGTCGCCGCCGGGTTGACCGCCGCCGCGCCGGCCGCCGGCGACGCGCTCCCGTTCTCCCCGCCGGCCTTCCCCATCGCCGCGGCCGTCGCGCTGCCCGCCGGTGCGATGCTCGGCGACGTGGTGGGCTCGTTCGTCAAACGGCGGACGGGCCGCGCGCGCGGTGCGGCCTTCCCCGGCCTCGACCAGCTGGACTTCGTCGTCGGCGCCGTGGCGCTCGCCGCCGTCGCGGCGCCGGCCTGGACGCTCGCGACGTTCACCCCGCCAGTGCTGCTGGCCGTGGTCGTGCTCACGCCGGTGCTGCACGTGCTCACGAACGTCGTCGGCTACGCGCTCGGGCTGAAGCGCGAGCCGTGGTGACGGCGCACGGGCCGCGTTGACGGGACCCGGGTCGCGTTGATGGCGCACTGACCACATAGACGGGGCCCGGGTCGCAGTTCGGATGACGCGCCGTGTTGCGGACTGCGCGGGCCGCCGCGTGAGCGGAGAGTGCGGTTCCCGGCGCCGGTCCGGTCGCGCACCGACAGCCGCCGGATGGTCATGCAGCTACGTGGATGGTTCGGCTCTCGATGCCACCGAACTATTCAAGTTCGTGGATACCGAACGGTGCTCCATGAACCGGGTCGAGACGGCCCGCCTCCAGCTGTCGGCCGTCTCGGTGCTGCGGGCGCTGAAGGCCGCGCGGACGTACGACGAGCTGGCCGCCGAGACCGGCCTGTCGGCGGGCGACCTCAACCGGTACGTCAACGGCCACGTGCTGCCCGGCGCGGGTCGGGCCCGTGAGGTCGTCGACGGGTTCGGCCGCGAGGCGGTCGCCGCCGCGCTCGCCGAGCGCATCCGCGTGGACGACGAGGGCTACGTCGACACCACCGCCGCGGTCTTCGACGCGCCGTTCCTCGACCTCGCGGCGCCGGTCGCCGCCGAAACCACCGACGTCGGGCGGCCGGACGCCGTCCTGACGGCCGCCACGGACGGCATCACGTTCGGCGCGGCGCTGGCGCGCCACCTCGGCGCCCGGTGCGCCTACGCGAAGAAGACCAAGGAGACGGCCGTCGAGGAGTTCGTCGAGGCGCGGGGGCGGCTGGCCTCCGGCATCGAGCTGACCTACTACCTGCCGGCCCGGGCGCTGTCGGCGGGGGACGCCGTGCTCGTCGCCGACGACCTCGTCCGGTCGGGCGAGACGCAGGCGCTGCTGCTCGACGCCGCGGCGTCGGCCGGCGCCGAGGTCGTCGGCGTGCTCGCGCTCATCGCCGTCGGGGACGAGGGGCTCGAGCGGGCCCGCGAGCGCGTCGACGCCCCCGTCGAGGCGCTTTCGACCGTCGAGCCCCGCGCGTCGGACCACGCGGCCTGACCCGGCTGGCCCTCACAGCCGGCTTGTCCATATCCCTGCGCAGTATACAGTCTCTACCCTGGGACAGGACCGGAAAGTATCCACGTTCGTGGATATCCCCCGTCCGCACACATCAAAGTATAAGTGACGATGCGGTCCACCCACGGCCGTGCCATGGCACTGACCGACACCGTCGCTTCGTACTTCGAGTTCGACGAGCACGACACGGACCTGCGCACGGAGACGCTCGCCGGACTCACCACGTTCCTGACGATGTCGTACATCGTCATCGTGAACCCGGCCATCCTGGGGGCGGCCATCAGCGTCCAGGGCTACACCGACCAGCAGGTGACCCAGATGCTGGCCATCGTCACCATCATCTCCGCCGCGGTGGCGACGCTGGTGATGGCACTTTACGCCAACCGGCCGTTCGCCCAGGCGCCGGGCCTCGGGCTCAACGCCTTCTTCGCGTTCACCGTCGTGCTCGCGATGGGCATCCCGTGGCAGACCGCGCTCGCGGCGGTCGTCGTGGAGGGGCTGCTGTTCATCGCGCTGACGGCGGCCGGCGCCCGGGAGTGGATCATCCGGCTGTTCCCGGCGCCGGTGAAGTTCGCCGTCGGGACCGGCATCGGCCTGTTCCTGGCCATCATCGGGCTCCAGCAGATGCGGGTCATCGCCAGTTCCGGGGCGACGTTCGTGACGTTCAACCCGGTGTTCGTCTCCGACCCCGTGGCCGTGCTGTCGGTGCTCGGGCTGCTGCTGACGTTCATGCTCTACGTCCGCGGCGTCAGAGGTGCCATCATCATCGGCATCCTCCTGACCGCCGCGGCCGGCTACGCGGCCTCGGCGATGGGCGTCGTGGCGCCACAGCCGGACAACCTCCTCGAGATCTCCCTGACGCCGCCCCCGGTCGCGCCGTTCTACGACATCACGCCGCTGGCGGGGGCCTTCGTGTCCGGCTTCGCGGACGTCGAGGCGTTCTCCTTCGCGCTCGTCGTCTTCACGTTCTTCTTCGTCGACTTCTTCGACACGGCCGGCACGCTGACGGGCGTCTCGCAGTCCGCCGGCTTCCTGGACGAGGAGGGGAACCTGCCCGATATGGACAAGCCCCTCATGTCCGACGCGGTCGGCACCACCGTCGGCGGCATGCTCGGCACCTCGACCGTCACGACCTACATCGAGTCGGCGACCGGCGTCGAGGAGGGCGGCCGGACCGGGATGACGGCGCTCGTCGTCGCCGCGCTGTTCATCGTCTCCATCGTCATCGTCCCCGTGGCGGCGGCCATCCCGCTTTACGCCTCGCACCTGGCGCTGGTGGTCGTGGCCATCATCATGATGCGCAACGTCACGGAGGTCGCGTGGGACGAGCTCACCGACGCCGTGCCGGCGGGCCTGACCATCCTCGTGATGCCCTTCACGTTCTCCATCGCCTACGGCATCGCGGCCGGCATCATCGCGTACCCCCTCGTGAAGGCCGCCAGCGGCGACTTCGACGCCGTTCGCGCCGGCCAGTGGGTCCTGGCCGGGCTGTTCGTGGTCTACTTCGCCGTCCGGACCGGCGGTTTCGTCGGCTGACGCGGGGTCCGGCGGCGGCCGCGGCCGACCTTAAGCGCCCCTTAAACACCCGGCCGAGGCGGCGAAATCAAGGGCGAGACTTATGACGGAGGGCCGTGAGCGGGCCGTCATGCGCACCCGCACAGTCCTCCTGACGGCGCTGGTAGCCGTCGCGTACGCCGCCGGACCGGCGGTGGCCGTGGCCGGCGCCGCGGACGTAACGCTCACCGTCACCGTGGAGACCGAGGCCGAGAACCCGGTCGACGACGCGGAGCTGACCGCGACGTGGGAGGGCGGCTCGGCGACCGAGACGACCCGATCGAACGGCCAGGCGTTGATCGACGTACCGCAGGGCGCCGACGTGACCATCGAGGTGGACCATCCCGACTACATCCGGAACTCGCCGTTCCGCCTGAACGACGCCACCCAGCGCGACGTCCAGATCACGGTCTACGAGAAGGGGTCCGCGCAGCTCACGGTCGTCGACACCGAGGGACCGGTCCAGAACGCCCGCGTCGAGCTCCGCAAGGGCGGCGAGATCGTCGCGAGCCGGACGACCGACTCGCAGGGCGAGATCGAGTCGGGCGTCATCGAGTCGGGCGACTACACCGTGACGCTCTTCAAGGCCGGCTACTTCCGGGAGTCCGTCTCGCTCGACGTCCAGGGCGACGTCAGCGAGCAGCTGCAGATGGAGCGTGGCTCCGCGTCCGTCACCTTCCTCGTCCTCGACGAAAACTTCGACCCGCCCCGCCGGGTGGCCGAGGCGACCATCTCCGGGCCGGACTTCAACACCGTGACGCAGGGCGACGGCACCCGGACGGTCAGCGTCCCCGTCAACTCCCAGCTGCAGGTCACCGTCGAGAAGGAGGGCTACGAGCCGGTCCAGTCCACCTTCCTCGTCCGCGAGCAGGACCGTCGGGTCAACCTCACCACGCGGAAGCTCCCCGCCGTGTCGGTCGACGTCCCGAACCAGCGCGTCGTCGTCGGCGAGGCGCTCCAGGTCACGGTCACCGACCAGTACGGCGAGCCGATGCCGGAGGCGGTCGTCTACCTCGACGGCGAGTCCGTGGGCCAGCCGAACAACGAGGGCGTGCTGCGCGTCCCCGTCGAGTCCGCGGGCGACCACAGCCTGTACGCCGAGTTCGACCAGCTCTCCTCCGACACGCTGACCATCACCGGCGTCGAGGAGGGGGCCGGCAGCGGCGACACGGCGCCGCCGGAGACGACCGCGACCACCGAGGAGCCCGAGACGTCCCTTAGCCTGCCGGGTCTCGGCGACGTCGACCTCGGCTCGACGGCCGTCGGCATCGCCGCCGGGGTCGTGCTGGCCGTGGTGCTGTTCGTGTACGTCCGCATCCGGTGACCGGCGGGACCGCTCGACGCGCGCCGTTCGGTAGGGAGACACTCCGCTCGATAGGAAGATACTCAATCGTCGCTCGCCACGACCCGACCACGCGATGCGCTCGGCCGCCCTCACCCGACGCCAGCTGGTCCGCGGGCTCGTGCTCGCGGTCGTGCTGGCCCTCGTCGCCCCCGCCGCCGTCTCCGCCGCGACCTACGACCCCGCCGAAGCCACGGAGTTCAAGCGCGGGACCGTCACCGACCCCGCCGAGGGCCTGACGGTCGTCGCGATCCAGGGGTTCCACTTCCAGGGCCAGGGATCGACCAAGAAGCCCGCCCGGCTGGCCGCGTTCGGGCCCCGCGGCGAGCTGCGGTGGGTGTACAACGGCAGCAACGTCGGCGCGCGCTGGTTCTACGACGTCGACCCGCTGCCCGACGGCAACCTCCTGGTGACGGCGACGAACCCGGACGGGACCGTCGTGATGTCGCTGGACCCGGCGACCCGCGAGCCCGTCTGGCTGGAACGCCTGCCGTTCACCGACACCCACGACGTCGACCAGCTCGACGAACACCGGCTGCTCGTCGCCAACATGCGGGCGTACAACGAGACGACGGACACGAACGACGACCGGGTCCTCGTCTACAACCGGACCTCGGGGACCGTCGAGTGGGAGTGGCTGTTCCGCGAGCACTACCCCGAGCTCCTCGACGACGACACCAGCATCGGCCACGGCGGGGTGCGCACCGACGACTGGACGCACGTCAACGACGTCGACGAGATAGCGCCAGGCAAGTACCTGGTCTCGCCGCGGAACTTCGATCAGGTCATCGTCATCGACCGGAACACCGGCGAGGTCACGCTGCGGCTCGGCGAGAACGACCGCCACGACGTCCTGACCGAGCAGCACAACCCCGATTACCTGGAGAGCGAGTCCGGCCGGCCGACGATCCTCGTGGCCGACAGCGAGCAGGACCGCATCGTCGAGTACGAGCGGTCGGGCGACGGCTGGGACCGCACCTGGGAGCTCGCCGGGGAGCTCTCCTGGCCCCGCGACGCCGACCGGCTGCCGAACGGCAACACGCTGGTCGTGGACTCGCTGAACCACCGCGTCGTCGAGGTGACGCCCGCGGGCGAGGTCGTCTGGGAGGTGTACGCGCCGTGGGGCCCGTACGACGCCGAACGGATCGCGCACGGCGACGGCTCCAACGGCCCGACCATCGCCGACCAGGGCGCCGAGGGCGAGGTCACGCTCTCGGGCAGCGCGGGGCTCTCGCCCGGGACCGGCGAGCGGACGTCGTTCGCCGGACGCCTGGTGGCCACGTTCGCCGGCACGCCGCTCGAGGGCCCGGCGACCCGCTTTGCGACGCGATGGGCGCACGTCACGCCGTGGATCTACCCCGTCTGGATGACGGGGTGGGACTTCGCCGGCCTCCTCGCGGCGCTGCTGGTGCTGCTCGGCTGGGCGACGACCGAGGCCGTCCTCGCGCGGGACCGGCTGGCCGCCCGGGTCCGCGAGCTGACTACCTGACGGCTCGCCTCGTCCCGGCCGACGCCGCCCCCATCGCCAGCTACATGGACGAGTGACCCCTGGTGACGCCCGTGAGCCTGGAACTGTACGAGCGTCCCCGCTGTTCGTACTGTGCGAAGGTGCGGGCCAAGCTCGCGGCGCTGGACCTGGAGTACGTCTCGCACGAGGTGCCCCGCGCCCGCGCCGAGCGGGACGGGGTCGAGGCGGTCTCGGGTCAGCGGGGGGTCCCCGTGCTCGTCGACGAAGCGCACGGCGTCGAGGGGATGCCGGAGAGCGACGACATCGTCGCGTACCTCGAGCGGACCTACGGCGACGGGACGGGGGCCTAGGGTCGCGGCCGCCGGTGGGCGACGGCCCCGTTACGGGTGTGGCTCGCCGCGCTCGTAGATGAGGTCGCGGAGGTCGTCCGGGTCGTCGATATCCTCGGCCTCCTCGCGCTCGACGATGGCCGTGCCGTCGACCGTCTCGCGCTTGGCGGAATCGACGAAGTAGACCGACTGCGTCCCCGCGACCCGGCCGATGGAGGCCATGATGCGGGCGCGCTTCTCCGCGGTCCTCGTGAACGTGGAGTGGCCGGTGATCATCGGCTCGACGCGCTCGTCGGCGTCCTCGCTGACGGTCTTGAACGGCGCCCGGACCGTCGGGTGGACGATGAACCCGAGGTGCGTGAGGACGCTCACCATCGCCGCGTCCTCCGGGTCCGACGGCGGCTCCGCCGGGGCCGAGTCCCCCTCGTCGTCCTCGCGGACGGCCTCGGCGCCCTCGAGCACCGACAGCGGCCGGGTGAGGTCGCCGCCGAACAGCTCCTCGAGCCGCATCGCGACCTCGATGCTCGCGTCCATGCCGTCCTCGTACTTCGAGACGGTGCGCCGCGAGACGCCCAGCTCGGTGGCCAGCCGCCCGAGGCTCCAGTCGCGCTCCTGCCGGCGGTCGGCGAGCACCCGGCCGTCGATGTTGACGTACAGCCCGCCGGGCGCGGCGTAGATGAGCGGCTGGACGCTCTCGACGAAGAGGTTGTAGGCCGTGTCCGGGCTCAGCACCGGGACGCCGTGCCGGACGTACATCACGCCCGGCTCGAGCTCCTTGTCCCGGGTCCGCAGCCCGACGACCAGCGGCGTGCCCGAGAGGAAGGTCCCCAGCCGGCGCATCTCGACGCCCGTCGGGCCGTCGAACGCGTCGATGTTCCCGAGGATCTTCAGCAGCAGCAGGTCCTCGCCTCGCCGGGCGACCACGTCGAAGCTCTTCGGCCGGACGGCGCACCGGTCGCTCACGGCGAAGCCGGCGTCCTCCAGCATGGCCACGACGTTGCCGACCAGGGCGGAGCGGGACATGGTGTCGGCCTGACAGTCGGCGCTAGAGGGTTATATGTGTTGTGGCGATGGGGGGCCGCTATCTGGCGGTTTGGCGCTCGCGTACCGGGATTTCGGACGAATTGCGGTCCCGGGGGTCGGGTCGACCGCTCTCCCGGCCTCGCCGTCGGTTCCCTCCGGCGGGAGGGGCGTCGTCCGGGGGCGTCGAGGCAGCGCCGGGCCGGCCGACCGCGTCCCCGCCCGAAGGGGTTTACCGCCCGGCGCGCCAACCGACGGCGATGACCGTCGTCGGGCTGGACGACACCGACTCCCGCGAGCGCGGGATGTGTACCACGTACCTGGCCGCCCGGCTGGCCGCCCGGCTGGCCGAGGCGGGGCCGGTCCACCGACAGCTGCTGGTCCGGCTGTGCCCCGCCGCCCCGCACAAGACCCGCGGGAACGCCGCGCTGGCCGTCCACGCCGACGTGGCCCCCGGCGTCGCGTTCGATATCGCGGCCGGGATGCTGGCCGACGCCGCCGAGACCGACGACCCCGAGACGCACCCCGGCCTCGTCGTCGCGCCGGGCGACCCCGCGGCCGTCCCCGACGCCGTCGCCGGATTCGCCCGCGACGCGGTCCGCGAGCTGTGCGCCCTCGACGACGCGCTGGCCGTCGCCGGGGCCGCCGGCTACCGGTCGCGGGGCTGGAAGACCGGCCGCGGGCGCATCGGCGCGCTGGCCGCGGTCGGCGCGTGGGCGGCGTTCGACGACTGGACGGTCGAGCGCATCGCCTACCGCGAACGCGGTCGGTGGGGCACCCCCCGCGAGGTCGACGCGGACGCCGTCATGCGAGCCGCCGAGGCGGGCTACCCCGCCGCCTGGGACACCGTCGACCGCGTCGAGGGCGAGGCCGTCTGCGTGCCGCACACGCCCGGACCGGTGCTCTACGGCGTCCGCGGCGACGACCCGGCGGCCGTCGACCGCGTCGCGGCGGCCATCGAGGGGGAGCCGGCGGCGACGTCGGCGCGCTTTCTCACGAACCAGGGCACCGACGCCCACCTCCGCGAGGGCACCGTCGGCGACCTGCGGGACGGCCGTTGCTACCGCGTCGACGGGGTCGTCGCGAGCGCGCCGGCGACCCGCCGCGGCGGGCACGTCTTCTTCGAGCTGGCCGACGGCGACGCCGCGGTGCGGTGCGCCGCGTTCGAGCCGACCAAGCGCTTCCGCGACCGCGTCCGGGCGCTGCGCCCGGGCGACCGCCTCACCGCCTGCGGCGAGGTCGCCGACGGGACGCTGAAGCTCGAGAAGTTCGCCGTCCGCGAGCTCGTGCGGTCCGAGCCGGCCGTCCCGCCGTGTCCGGACTGCGGCCGGTCCATGGAGAGCGCGGGGCGCGACCAGGGCTACCGCTGCCGGCCGTGCGGGACGACGGCGCCGGGCAAGGTCGACCGACCCGTCGAGCGCGAGCTCGAGCCCGGCTGGTACGAGGTGCCGCCGGTCGCCCGCCGGCACGTCGCCAAGCCGCTGGCACGCGGCGGCTTCGACGCGCCGACGCACCCCGAGCGGTGACCGCCGCGGCCTCGTTCAGCCGTAGTGCTCCTCGAGGTACTCGACGATGTCGTCGCTCCCGTACATCGCGACCTCGCGGCGGTGGTCCACCAGGAAGGGGATCTGGTCCTCCCCGCCGAGCGCGACGAGCTCGTCGTGGCTCTGCTCGTTGCGGACCCCGCCGTCGTGCAGCCGCGGGTTGTGGGCCACGTACGACGTTCCGAGGTCGGTCAGCGTCTCGCGGACCTTCGTGCTGTGCGGACAGCCTTCGGCCTGGTAGAGTTCGAGCAACTGGTCTCACCCGCCCGACCGTACCGGCGCGCCGCCCTAAACGCCGTCGTCGGTCGACGCCTCGAACCCCTCGTTGGCGTGCCCGAGGCCGTCCCGTTCGAAGAACAGCAGCTCGAGGGTGACCGCCCGAAAGCGAGGGCGAACGCGGCCCGGAACGTGCCGGGCTCGACGTCGACGAACGGCCCACCGGCGTGCGCACCTCAGCGCTTCAACCCGCTCCCGGTCAGCGGCACGACCACGTCGTCGTCCGGCCCCACGACGCCGCGCTCGCGGTACTCGCGCAGGGCCGCCGGGGCGGCCGCGCTGGTCGGCTCGACGTAGAAGCCGGCCCGGTGGAGCTCGTCGAGCGCCTCGCGGACGGCGGCCTCGTCCACCGCGACGGCGTCGCCGCGGGTCGCCTCGAGCGCGTCGAGCAGCTGGTCGGCGCGGGCGGGCGCGTCGATCTGGATGCCGTCGGCGAGGTCGTTCGCCTCGTCGACGCCGTCGGGGGCGGGTCCGTGCAGGCTGTCCGCGACGGGGGCGTGGCCGGCGGCCTGCGCGCCGAGCAGCCGCGGGAGGTCGTCGATCCAACCGGCCTCGCGGAGCGCCGCGAAGCCGCGGTAGGCGCCGAGCAGCAGCGTCCCGTGGCCGAGGGGGGTGACGACGGCGTCGGGCGCCGACCAGCCGCGCTGGGCGCAGCACTCGAGCGCGAACGTCGCCGTGCCCGAGTAGAAGGCGGGGTTCCAGGCGTGGCTGGCGTACCAGGCGTCGCCGTCGGCGACCCGCTCGCGGCAGGCGGCCGCGACCGCGGCGCGGTCGCCCTCGACGCGGACGGCCTCGGCGCCGGCCCGCTCGATGGCCGCGAGCTTCGAGCGCTTCGCCGACGCGGGCACGAAGACCTCGGCGGCGATGCCGGCGCGGGCGGCGTACTGCGCGATGGCCGCGCCCGCGTTGCCCGAGGAGTCCTCGACCACGCGCTCGACCCCCAGCTCGACGGCCCGCGAGAGCGTCGTCGCCGCGCCGCGGTCCTTGAAGGAGCCGGAGGGGAACAGGTACTCGAGCTTGAACGCCGCGTCCCACCCGGCGGCGCGGATCAGCGGCGTCCAGCCCTCGCCGAGCGTCACGCGGGGCTCGACGGGCAGGAAGTCGGCGAACGCCCAGAGCCCCCGGTCGCGGTCGAGACCGCCGGGCTCCGGCGCCGGGCCGTCGGGGAGCCGCGTCGCGTCGAAGTCCAGCGCGTGGCCGCAGGCACACCGCCACGGCTCGTCCGGACCGGGCGGGTACGTGCGCCCGCAGGCCCCGCAGGCCAGCCGCGCCGGCGTCCGGCCCATCAGATCTCGTCCACGTCCGTGCCGATCGAGCAGACGTACTCGCCCGAGGCGACCTGTGGCAGCCGGCGGGTGCGCCAGAAGATGCCGCCCGTCTCGGCCTCGACGGTCGCGCGCTCCGCGCCGAAGACGTCGGTCACGCGGAACAGCGGGTCGCCCCGCTCGACGCGGTCGCCCAGCTCGGCGGCGAAGTGCACCAGCCCGCCCCGGGGCGAGGTGTAGCGGTCGAAGCCGCGGGCCCGGACCTGGGGCTGGCGTGCGACCTCGCGGTCGAGGAAGCCGTAGTGGCCGAGCACGTCCAGCACGCCCTCGACGCCCCGCTCGATGCTCCGGTGGTCCCAGCCGACGGCGCCGCCGAGCTCGGGGTCGACGGCGGGGATGCCCTCGTCGGCGGCGACGCGGGCGAGCTGCCCGTCGGGGCCCTTCTGGTCGAGCACGTGGCCGCAGCCGAAGGTCGCCGCCAGCTCGAGGCACTCGTCGTGCAGCCGGTGGTGGGGGCCACACCGGATGCGGACCTCGTCGAGCATCCGGCTGGTCGACCCCTGGTGCAGGTCCAGGACGACGTCGGCGCGCTCGGCGAGGTCGAACGTCGCCGCGGCGATGCGCTCCGAGACGCTGCCCGACGCGTCGCCGGGGTAGACCCGGTTGAGCTTCGTGTCGTCGAGCGGGTTCCGGTGGCTGGCCGAAAGGAAACCGTGGAGGTTGACGACGCCGACGACGAGCACCGTGCCGGCCAGCTCGGCCGGGTCCAGCCGCGGGACGACCTGACTGACGACGCCGACGCCGTTGAGCTCGTCGCCGTCGGAGGCCGCTTGCAGGTAGAGCGTGTCGCCCGACTCCGCGCCCTCGACGACGCAGACGGGCAGGGCGACGGGCGCGCCGTCGCGGCCCTCGCCGACGTCGAGGCGGCCCGTGGCGACCTCGCCGGCGGATGCCGACGCCGTGCCGACCGTGGTCATTGGTCTATCGGGGCCCCGCCAGCGTATTGTGTCTATCGGGATTCGGCGGCTCGGAACCGTCGGCGCGCGACCGAACCGGCTTTCCCGCCGGCGTCCGACGGGGTCGTCGTGTCCGAGCCGCCCCCCGACGGACCCGAGCGGCGAACGACCGGGCCCGCCGTCGCGGCCGTCGCCGAGGCCCTCGAGGTCCGCCGGAACGCCGCCCGCGGGTTCGCCCTCGGGGCCGTCGTGGCGGCCGCCGCCTTCGCCTTCTTCGTGCTCGTGCCGGGGACGAGCCGCCCGGTGGTGCTGTTCGTCGGGCTGGGCGTCGTCCTCGGCGTCTCGGTCGGCCTGCTCGCGACGGTCGCGCTGGTCGGCTGGCGCGCCTACCGGCTGGCGGGGCGTCTCTGACGGCTCGGCGGGCCGACGCGGCCGGTCACGTCCAGTCGAAGTCCGGCTCGTCGCCGGCCAGCGCCGCCAGCCGCTCGGCGCCGGCCCGGGTGCCCTTCGCGACGAGCACGTCGTCGTCGGCCAGCCGCGTCGACGAGTCGGGCGAGACGATCCAGTCGTCGGCGCCCTCTCGCGCCCGCCGGACGGCGATGACGCGCATGCCCGTCTCGGTCTTGACCATCCGCTCGCCGAGGGTGGCCCCCTCGAGCTCGCTCCCGGGCCGGACCCGCAGCCGGACGATGACCTCGTCGGACTCGCCGACGGCCTCCGCGACGACCGGGTGGGCCGCGAGCCCGCGGAGGACGCCCTCCGCGATCTCGAGCGCCGCGTCGGAGATGACCTCCGTGGCGGCCGCGAGGTGGACCAGCCCGCGCAGGGAGACCGGGTCCTCGACCCGCCCGGCGGCCCGGAGCGTCCAGGCCTCGAACCGGGACTGCAGCGCGTCGACCTCGGCCTCGAGCGCGAACACCTCCTCGGCGACGGTCTCGGAGTCGAACAGCACGGCGCCGTAGGCCAGGTCGACCGCCAGCTCGCTCATGTTCTTCATCAGGACGATGGAGTCGACCGCCCGCTCCAGGTCCTCGTGGTCGGGCTCGTCCCGGTCCGGCAGCGCGTACTCGCCGTCGGCGACGCGGCGGTAGACCGCCGCCACGTTCTCCTCGAGCCCCCGGAGCAGCACGACGTCGCCGGCGCGCAGGTCGGACTCGCGGTCCGGAGTGAACAGCCACTCGCCCGCCCGCCGGATGGCGATGACGCGCACGCCCGTCTCGGTCTCGAGGTTGAGGTCGCCGAGCGTTCGGCCGGCGACCGGCGAGCCGTCGGCGACCACCGCCCGGACGACGAGCTCGAGCGCGGCCGGCAGCGCGCCCCGGAGCTCGTCGGGCAGGCCGACCTCGTCGAGGACGGCCTTCGCGATGTCGCCCGTCGCGTCGGATATCTTCTCGGCGGCGCCGACGACGCCGAGCACCGGCGCCAGCGCCTCGGCGTCCTCCGGGCGGCGCGCGGCCAGCAGGAGGCTCATCCGCGCCCGGAGCTGCAGGACGTCCATGCGCTCCTCGAGCTCGAGCACCTCGGCGGCCAGCTCCTCGCTGTCGTGGAGGATCGCGGAGTAGGCGAGGTCGATGAGCAGCTCGGCGGTGTCCTTCATCTCCGAGAGCACCGCCTTCACGCTGACCGGCTCGTAGGCCACGTCGTCGGCCGCCATCGGCCCGTGATTCACCCGCCCCGGGCAAAAGGTTGCCTGCCGGCCGGGACCGCCCCCGGTCGGGCGACGCCGACACCACCAGGTCCGCCCAGACCGAGCCAGCCGGCCCTGCGGGACCGAACCGGCAAACCGCGCCGAATCATGCGCGGGCGCCGGAACGGCAATCCTTTTCCACGGGGGTGGCGAACTTCCACGGTATGAGAGGGGAGCTCAAGAAGGGACTCGAAGGGGTGGTCGTGGCCGAGTCGGCATTGAGCTTCATCGACGGCGACGCGGGGACGCTCGTCTACCGCGGCTACCCCATCGAGGACCTGGCGCGCCGGGCCTCCTACGAGGAGGTCGTCTACCTCCTCTGGCACGGCCACCTCCCCGACGCCGACGAGCTCGAGGCGTTCTCGGCCCGGATGTCGGCCGAGCGCGCGGTCGACGACGACCTGCTGGCGACGGTCCGGTCGCTGGCGGCGGCCGACGAGGACCCGATGGCCGTCCTCCGGACCGTGGCCTCGATGCTCTCGGCGTACGACCCCGACGCCGACGCCGAGCCGGCCGACCGCGAGGCGAACCTCCTGAAGGGGCGGCGCGTCACGGCGAAGTTCCCGACGGCCCTGGCCGCCTACACCCAGCTGCGGAACGGCGACGACCCCGTCGAGCCGCGGGAGGACCTCGGCCACGCCGCGAACTTCCTCTACATGCTCAACGACGAGGTCCCCGACGAGGTGCTGGAGGAGACGTTCGACATCGCGCTCGTGCTCCACGCCGACCACGGCCTGAACGCCTCGACGTTCGCGGCGATGGTCACCGCGAGCACGCTCGCGGACCTGCACAGCGCCGTCACCAGCGCCGTCGGCACGCTCGACGGGCCGCTTCACGGCGGGGCCAACAAGAACGTGATGCGGATGCTGCTCGACGTCGACGCGAGCGGGAAGGACCCGACCGAGTGGGTCGCCGACGCGCTGGCGTCCGGCGAGCGCGTTCCCGGCTTCGGCCACCGGGTCTACTCCGTGAAGGACCCCCGCGCGAACATCCTCGGCGAGATGTCGGAGGACCTCGGCGAGGCCGCGGGCGACACGAAGTGGTACGAGCACAGCGCGGCCATCGAGCGGTACATGGCCGACGAGAAGGGCCTGGCGCCGAACGTCGACTTCTACTCGGCGACGACGTACTACCAGATGGGCATCCCCATCGACGTCTACACCGCCATCTTCGCGCTGTCGCGCGTCGGCGGCTGGGTGGCGCACGTCCTGGAACAGTACGACGACAACCGGCTCATCCGGCCCCGCGCCCGCTACGTCGGGCCGAAGGACCAGACGTTCGTCCCGCTCGAGGAGCGGTAGGCGGGGCGGCCGACACGGCACGGAGCGGGAAGCGTTCGCGGGCCCCGCGGCCCCGCGAGCCGACGACCGGTCAGCCCGGCGCTGTCTCGTGCGTGCGTATCCGTTCGAGCAGGCCTCGAGGCGTTCGTGGCCCCGGTAGCGGAGCTCCCGGCTCCGGGCGTCGTACTCGAGGATGCCGGCGTTCGCCAGCTTCGGGACGTGGGTGTGGCGGGGGGTCGTCTCCACGCGCTCGGGGGCCGGCCGTTCGCCGGTCTGCGAGCCGGTCCGCTGGCGTCGAGCCGAGGCACCTCTAAGGGCGTTCGAGTCGAACGGAGACCATGGACGACGGCCACGACGACGAGATCGTGCAACGGGAGCTGGACACCGACGCCGAGAATCCGGCGATGGCGGTCGTCGAGGTCGTCGCCGACCTCGAAGGGACCGACGCGACGGAACTGGCGACGGCGTGGGGCTGCATCGACGACGTGCTCGATGCCGTCTTCTCGAACCCGCCGGCGCCGGAGGCCCAGGTCCAGGTCACGTTCAGCTACGAGGGCTACCGCATCACCGTCGAACAGAACGGGCGCGCGACGTTCGTCGAGATGGCGTGAGACGTGCGCCATCGAACGGCGCCCCGGACGTCGCTCGGGGGTGAGCGGTTCGGCGCCCGGCCCGAGGTTCTCCTCGCCATGAGGGGAACCTATTCCTCGCCATGACGGGCGCCCACCGGCCAGTCTTCGTCTACGGCACGCTGACCGACCCCGAACGCGTCGACGCGGTGCTCGACGAGTGGGCGTTCGCGGGCGACGCCGTTCTCGAGGGATGTCGACGGGTCGAGGGCGAGTACCCGACGCTCGCCCCCGGCGGCGAGACGGCGGGCCGGCTGCTCGTCACGCCGGCGCTCGACGCGCTCGACGCCTACGAGGGCGTGGCGTCGGGGCTGTACGTCCGCGAGCGCGTGCCCGTCGCGGACGCCGACGAGCAGAGCGAGCCGCCCGCTCGCTGTGGAGCGGAGCGAAACAGCGGGGGAGAGGCGTGGCTGTACGTCGGCGACCCGGCGCAGCTCGACGCGCCCGCGAGCTGGCCCGGCGACGGCCCGTTCGCCTCGCGGGTGCGGGCGTACCTCGACGCGTCGGCCGTCGTCGTCCGCCGGCCCGACGGCGGGGCGGGACAGCGACCGGCCGACCGGTAGGGATTTGGCGTCCCCCGGGTGTAGGGCGGGCCATGCTCCAGTTCGACGACGTCCTCGCCGCGGCCGAGCGGGTCGAGGGCGTCGCCCGGCGAACGCCGCTTTCCGGCTCGCACGCGTTCTCCGAGCTGACCGGCGCCGACGTCCACCTGAAGCTCGAGAACACCCAGCGGACGGGCGCCTTCAAGATCCGGGGCGCGACCAACCGCATCGAGACCCTGTCGCCCGAGCAGCGCGCGGCCGGCGTCGTGACGGCCAGCGCGGGCAACCACGCCCAGGGCGTCGCGCTGGCGGCCACGCGCGCCGGCGTCCAGGCGACCATCGTGATGCCCGAGCACGCGGCCGTCTCGAAGGTCAAGGCGACCGAGCACTACGGCGCCGAGGTCGTCCTCCACGGCGCCGACTACGCCGAGGCCGCGTCCCACGCCCACCGGCTCGAGACGGAGGGCGGGCTCACCTACGTCCACGCGTTCGACGACGAGGCGGTGATGGCCGGCCAGGGGACGCTCGGCCTCGAGATCGTCGAGGACCGCCCCGACGTCGACACGGTGGTCGTTCCCATCGGCGGCGGCGGGCTCATCGCCGGCGTGGCGACCGCGGTGAAGGGGGCGGACCCGGACGTCCGCGTCGTCGGGGTGCAGGCCGCCGGCGCCGACTCGGCCGCCCGCTCGCTCGAGGCGGGCGAGATCGTCGAGCTCGACGCCGTCGACACCATCGCCGACGGGCTGGCGGCCCGGCGGGTCGGCGAGCAGACGTTCGAGGTCATCCGCGAGCGGGTCGACGAGGTCGTCACCGTCACGGACTCGCAGATCGCCGTGGCGCTGATGCTCGCGCTCGAGCGCGGCAAGACGCTCGTGGAGGGCGCCGGCGCGGTGCCGCTGGCCGCGCTGTGCGCCGGGGCGTTCGAGTACGAGCCGGACGAGACCGTCGTCCCCGTGCTCTCCGGCGGGAACATCGACATGAACATGCTGACGACGGTGCTGATGCGCGGGCTGGTCGAGACCGGCCGCTACCTGCGGCTGCGGACGGTCCTCCCGGACCGGCCAGGCGCGCTGGTGGAGCTGTCGAGGGTCATCGCCGACCACCGCGCGAACATCTACGCCTTCCAGCACGACCGGACCTCGCGGGACGTCGGGCTCAACGACGCCGAGGTCGAGGTGGACATCGAGACGCGGGGCCCCGACCACGTCGAGGCGCTGCTGGCCGACCTCCGGGCGAACGGCTACGAGGTCGAGGTGCTGCAGTAGCACCTCCACGTTTTTGCCCGAGCGAGCGCCGCCGGCGCTCGCGAGGTGCAAAAAGGTGGGCGAAAAACCGCGCCTCGCTCCCGTTCGTCGCTCGGCGCGGCCGCTCGCTCACTCGCTTCGCTCGTTCGCTCGCGGCTGCAGCGGACTGCACCGGGAGGGACGGTTCGGGTTCGCTTCGTTCGGCTCCCTCGCCACGGGGCGGCGCGTACCTTTATGGCCGCGGTGGCCGTCGCCGGCGCCATGAAGCGCGTCATCAGCACGCCGGACGCTCCCGCGGCCGTCGGGCCCTACAGCCAGGCCACCACCGACGGCGACCTCGTGTTCACGGCCGGGCAGATCGCCCTCGCGCCCGACGGGACCTTCCTCGAGGACGAGCCCGTCGGCGTGCAGACCCGGCAGGCGCTCGAGAACGTCAAGGCCATCATCGAGGAGGAGGGGCTGACCATGCAGGACGTCCTCAAGGTCACCGTCTTCCTGGCCGACATCGAGGACTACGACGCGATGAACGAGACCTACTCGGAGTACTTCCGGGACAACCCGCCGGCCAGAAGCGCCGTCGAGGTCGCGAACCTCCCGAAGGACGCCGCGGTCGAGGTCGAGGCCGTCGCGGCGAAGAAGTGAGGCGCCGGGAGTCGCTCGGCTGGGGTCTCGTCGGCGGGCTGTCCTTCCTCGTGCTCGCGCAGGGCTTCGAGCTGGTCGCGGCGGTGCGCCTCGGCCTGGCGACGAAGGCCGCCGTCGCGCTGGCGGTGGCCGGGGCGACGGTCCTGCTGGCGCCCCGTGTCGAACGACGGCTTCCGGACAACGGAAGCGCTTAAAGCTGGCAGGCGGGTAATCCCGGTGCGGGCCAGGATGGCCGAACGGTAAGGCGCACGCCTGGAAAGCGTGTTCCCGTGAGGGATTCTGGGTTCAAATCCCAGTCCTGGCGTGTTCTCGCGGACGGACGGTGCCGCGTTCCACCGCGGCCCCAACCCGAAGCGTTGTCATGGACGAAAAGCGGGATTCGAGCCCCTGGAAGACGCGGCCGGTCCCGGTCGAGCGCCGGCGAGACCGAACGAACGGA
>CAZVOR010000024.1:0-21609 GCA_964628745.1 uncultured Halobacteriales archaeon | reverse complement strand
CTGAGCACGGCCGACAGCTGGGGCCAGCGGCTCACGCCCGACATGGTCCACCACGTCGTCCAGCACCACGCTGGACGGGTAGGGTGGCATCGCCCCGGCGGTGGCGCCTCCGAGAACGTCACCCCTCACTACTTCCGGCACTTCTTCACCACGCACCTCCGCGACCGCACTGGCGACCGCGGCGTCGTCAAGTACCTCCGCGGCGACGTCGCCGACGACGTCATCGACACGTACACACATAACTGGGGCGACCGCGTCCGCGAGATATACGAGGCCAACATCTACTCGCTGGCCTGAGATCCCCCGAAAATCGCCGCTTCGTTCCGGCGACATCGCGATGGCAGCCGTCGGCAATCGAACTTGTAAACTGCATGTTGCTATAAGTAACGTCGGAGCGTCAGCCGGGCGAACCCTCACGATTATACACCCTCTCGCCGAACCGGCGCGACGACGAACCCGGTGACGATGCGTCGAGCCGTTCCCGACACACCTGACGGCGGCCCTCGAGGGTGCTCGACGATGGCCGGGTGGCCACCCGCCGCGTCAGCCGGTGCTGCTGGACTGCGCCCATGTTCGACGAAATCCTCGTCGCCACGGACGAGACCGACCTCGCGGAGAGCCCGGTCAGGTACCGCGAGACGTGGCGCGCCCGCTTGACCAAGCGACTGGGCTCCATCGTCCGGGAGCTCGTCCTCCAGACGACCTACCCGCGTCCCGGCGGTCCCGACGCACCCGACGGCGTCTACGTCCCGACCGACAACGCGACGGGGTACGCGCTCGAGCTCGCGAGCGGCCACGGCGCCCGGCTGCACGTCCTGTTCACCATCGACTCGAGGAAGTACGACACCTCCATCCAGAGCGCCGTCGAACCGCTCGAGGCGCGGGGCGACTACCTCCTCGAGAGGACCGTCGACCGGGCCGAGCGGGCCGGCGTCGACGTCGTGGTCTCGACCGAGGTCGGCGTCCCCCACGACCTCGTCCTCAGCTACGTCGAAGCGCACGACGTCGACCTCGTCGTCATGAACGTCCACGGCCGACACCGCCTCCATCGACTCCTCTTCGGGAGCACGACCAGGCGGGTCCTCGACAGCGCCGACGTCCCCGTCCTCGTGGTGCCGATGGTCGAGACCGGGGCGGAGGCCGCAGGGACGTAGACCGCCGGGTTGGAGCGGGACCGTCGATACGTGCTCGTACCCGCGCGGCCGTCCCGAGAAGCGCTCGCCCGGCGTCGACACGGCCGGCCGTTCCGTCGCCGACCGCGGTTCCGGGCGGCCGAGATGGGAAGGTTCTCCTGTCCGACCCGCCACGGTCCGTCATGGTCGGGACGACGCAATCGCCGGAGACCGGCTTCACCTTCGACGACGTCTCGGTCGTCATGGGGACGTACAACGAGGCCGACGCCGTGGCGACGGTGCTCGACGACGTCGAGGCGGCGACGGACGGCCGGGCCGAGGTCGTCTGCGTCGACGGCTCCGACGACGAGACGCCGTCGATCGCCCGCGAGCGAGGCGCGACGGTCATCGAGCAGGAGCCGCAGGGATACGGCGTCGCGGTCAGCAGGGCGCTCGCGGCCGCCGGACGCCCCGTCATCGTGACCACCGACTGCGACGACACCTACCCGATGGAGCGGCTCCCCGACTTCCTCGAGGCCATCAACCGGGGCCACGACGTGGTCTCCGGCGACCGGCTCTACTGGGGCGCCGCGGCGATGCCCCGGCTCAACCGGGCCGGCAACCGGGCGCTCGCCGCGCTGGCGTCGCTGCTCTGCGGTCACCGCGTCCACGACGCGACGACGGGGATGCGAGCGTACCGCCGCGAGGTCGTCGAGGCCATCGAGTGGACCGAGAACACCGGGCTGTCCGCCGAGCTGCTCGTCCGCCCGCTGGCCCGGGGCTACCGCGTCGTCGAGCTCCCCATCGAGTACCGCGAGCGCGCGGGGGAGACCACGCTCGACCCGCTCCGGGGCGGCCTCGCCATCGGATGGTCCATCGTCAGGGTCTGCCTCGAAGAGCGGCTCCGATGACCAGCACCCCGCGGCGTCCTATCGGGCCGGGTACCACGCCAGCGTGTGGTCGGCCGCGAGCTCCACCGACACCGGCTGGCCGATGGACATCGTCGTGACGTGGTTGTGCTGGCAGTGGACGACGTCGCCGTTGCCGAGCTCGACCCGGTAGACGAACGTCGGCCCGTTGTACTGGCGGTGGATGATGGTGCCGTTCGCTTCGTCCGGCGGGGCCGAGCTGGCTCGGAGGTCGTCCGGCCGGACGAGGACGTCGATGTCCGCGCCGTCGTACTCGGCCGTGAGGCCCTTCAGGAGGTCGTCGTCGTACGTGCCCAGGGCGGTTCGAACGTCGCCGTCGTCGACGCGGGCCGAGAGGAACGACGCCTGGCCGAGGAAGCCGGCGACGAACCGCGAGCGTGGGTGCTCGAACACGCTCTCGGGCTCGCCGACCTGCTCTATGTGGCCGGCGTTCATCACCGCGACGCGGTCGGATATCGACAGCGCCTCCTCCTGGTCGTGGGTGACCGACACCGTGGTGACGCCCGCGGCCTTCAGGATGCGCCGGACCTCCTCGCGCATCTCGACGCGGAGCCGGACGTCGAGGTTCGAGAACGGCTCGTCGAGCAGCAGGATGGCGGGCTCGGGGGCCAGCGACCGGGCCAGGGCCACGCGCTGCTGCTCACCGCCGGAGAGCTGGTCGGGCGTCCGCTCCCCGTAGCCGTCGAGCCCGACGAGGTCCAGGAGCTCGTCGACGCGGGTGGCGGTCGCCCCGTCGTCGAGGCCGTTCAGCCCGAACCCCACGTTCTCCGCGACGGTGAGGTGGGGGAACAGCGCGAAGTCCTGGAACACGATGCCCACGCCGCGGTCCTCCGGCTCGACGAACCGGTCGGCGTCGGCGACGACGCGGCCCCCGATGCGGATGGTCCCCGCGGTGGGCCGTTCCAGCCCGGCGAGCAGGCGGAGCGTCGTCGTCTTGCCGCAGCCCGACGGGCCGAGGAGGGTCAGCAGCTCGCCCTCGGCCACCGCGAGCGAGAGGTCGTCGACGGCCGTCTCCGGGCCGAACCGCTTCGTGATGCCGTCGAGCTCGAGCACGGGCTGGCCGGTCGGTGCGGCGTCGGCGACCGCCTCGTGCTCCGCGTCAGATTTCGCCATCGTTCCACCGTTCCCGGTCCGGGAGGCGACCCGCCGGGACCGTCGTCATCCGGCACTGGCGGCGGCCGGGCTTAAGAGCGACGCGGTTCCCGGGCCCGGGCGGGCCGCCTCGCCGGCCCGTCCGGGGTTCCGTCACCGTCGGAGGTCCTCGTCTATCGCGTCGGCCGCCATCAGCGCCAGCGCTGCGATGGTGAGCGTCGGGTTCATCGCCCCGCCCGTCACGAACACCGAGGACGAGGCGATGGTGAGGTTCGCCAGGTCGTGGGTCCGGAGCCGGCGGTCGACGACCGACGACGCCGGGTCGCGGCCCATCCGGGTCGTCCCCATGGGGTGGAAGGCCGGTCCCGTCCCCCCGGGTCCGACCGTCCACGTGACGTCGGCGCCCAGCTCCCGGAGGATGCGGTGCTGTATCTCGTTGGCCCGTCGGACGGTGGCGGCGACGCGGTCGTCGATGCCCCACCGGATGTCCGGCACAGGATTGCCGTGGTCGTCGGTCCGGTCGGGGTCGAGGGCCACGCGGTGCTCCCGGCGCGGGAGCTGCTCGACCAGCCCCCCGACCGCGACGCTGCGGCCGTACTCGCGACGGAGCCGCGTCAGGAGGGCGTCGCCCCAGTCGTCGCCGTCGAGGGCGAGCTCGACGGGCGACGGCCCCGCGTAGTTGAAGAACTCGAGCTTGATGCGGTCGTGGCGCGGGTCGTCGGGTTCGTAGAACTGGTGGGACTCGGTCGTGTTGAACCCGACGTGGTTCTGCCGGGTCGGTTCGTCGAGCAGCCCGCCCGCGCCGGCGAACAGGTGGTCGAAGAGGTATCGTCCGACGACCCCCGACCGGTTCGCGAGGCCGTCGGGGAAGGTCGACGACCGGGAGAGCAGCAGCAGGCGGGGGACCTCGATGCCCCCCGCCGCGAGGACGAACTGCCGGGCCCCCTGGCGGTGGGTGTCCCCGTCCGGGGTGGCGTAGACCGCGGTCGTGACCCGCTGGCCTTCCCCGTCGTGTTCGAGCCGCTGGACCGGGGCCCGGTCGATGACCCGCGCGCCGGCCGCCTCGGCCCGGTCGACGTGGCGGGTGGCGTCGTACTTCGCGCCGGAGGGACACACCGGCCGGCAGGTCCCGTATCCCTCGCAGGCGCCGCGCCCGTCGTAGGGTTCGGAGTTCCTCGCGTTCGGCACCGAGTGCGTGGCGATGCCGAGCCGCTCGCAGGCGGCCGCGAACAGGGAGTCGCTGTACGACGGCGGGAACGCCGGGAGGGGGTACGGCTCCTCGCGGGGCGGCGCGAACGGGTTGTCGGCCGCTCCCGCCACGCCCAGCTCGCGCTCCGCCGCCGCGTAGTACGGCCGGAGGTCGGCGTAGTCGATGGGCCAGTCCGCCGCGAGCCCCCGGTGGGTGCGGACCTCGAAATCGGCCTCGTGGAGCCGCATCACCATCCCCTGCCAGTGCAGGCTCGTGCCGCCGATGCCCTTGACGCGGCCCCGGTTGAGCGGGTAGTGCCGCTCGCCGCTGGACGTGTAGGCGTCGCGGTCGCCGCCCATGTCCCAGACCGACGTGTCCCCGTGCGCCGGCCGGATGCCCCGTTCCATCCGCTCGAGACGGGACGCCTCGTCGAACCGCGGTCCCGCCTCGAGGACCACGACGTCGTGGCCGGCGGCGGCGAGCGTCGCGGCCACCAGCCCACCGGCGGGTCCGGCCCCGACGACGCAGACGTCGACGCGGGGCTCGGGGGCCCGGTCGGCGGTCATCCGGACGGTCCCTCCCGGTAGCTCGCCAGGCCGCCGGGGTGCCCCTGCGGGTTCTCGATGCCCACCAGCCGGCCGCCGGTCGGCGAGGCGTAGAGCGCGAACAGCAGCTCGTTGACCAGCCGGTAGCGCACCCGTTCGGCGTCGGTGCCGGCCGGGTCGGCGTCCGCGGTGTCCGCGCCGACCTCGCGGAGCAGGCGCTCCGCGGTTTCGGAATCGAGGTCGACGAACCTCTCTCCGTGCCAGTCGCGACCGAGGTCGTCGAGCGTCGAGACCGTCTCGGCGATCGACGCCGCGAGCGTCGGGCGGGCCGCCGTCCGCCGGTCGAGGTAGGTCCGGACGAACGTCTCGGTGCCCGAGACCGCCGACGGGTAGACCACCCGGGCGATGGCGACCATCGTCCGGCGCTCGTGGTCGCCCAGCTGCCCGGCTTCGGCGCCCGCCCGGTCGACCTCGGCCGTGCCGGTGGCCTCGGGCTGGTCCCGCCGGGCGTCGGTCAGCAGGGCCGTCCCCGCGCCGGCGGCCCCGCCCAGCGCTGCGACCGCCGCGAGGGCGTCGCGGCGGGTCAGCTCCATGGCGGCTCCCCGCTTCACGGCTCCACCTCGACGAGCGTCGTGTTCAGCGCGATGCCGGTCGGGCGCGTGTCCGGCCGGTCCGGGAGGTAGGTGCCCCGGAGGCCACAGTCGGTGACCAGCGGGCACGCCGACGATGCCGGCGGCCAGAGCACCTCGACGCCGTCTCCGGCCGGGCGAACCTGCACGGCCTCCCGGTAGGTGAGCGTGCCCCCGCCCGGCTCCGTGATGGTGACGGTCAGGACGACCTCGCCGGGGCCGTCGATGGACACCGGCCCGCCCGCGCCGCTCGTCGTGAGGTTCGGGTGGCGCACGGACGCGCCCTCGCCGGTCAGCGTCCACCCGAGCGTCACCGTCTCGGGGATGTCGCCGCCGTAGTCGTACCGACGGACGGTGTCCCCGTTCGATATCGCCACGGTGAGCCCGACGATGCGGTCGGGGACCGCCACGGCGGTCCGCGCGGTCACCCGGGAGCCGTCGACGAGCCGAAGCCGTTCGAGGACCGGGACGACGTGCCGGGTCGGCGCGGGCGTCCACGCGCCGTGGTAGCGGTAGCGGTAGGGGGTCCGGTCGGGATAGGCGTCGAGGACGGCGAAGTCGTCGGCCGGGTTGCGGGCGGTGGCGTAGACGACGGGCCCGTCGAAGCCGGGGTCGTTCCGCAGCCACTGGAACGGGTGGTTCCGCCACTCGCCGTAGGTCGGCGGGAGGAACACCAGGGCGTCCGTCAGCTCCGTCGACTCGAACGGGGCGTACGCGCGGTCGTACTTCGCGGTGTACGCCGCGTTGCGCTCGACGGGCGGTCCGAGCGCGTCCGCCTCGGCCACGGCGACCGCGGGAAGCGACACGACGAGCAGGAGGGCCGCGCCGAGGCGGGCGGCGCGGGTCGACGCCGGCAGCCGGTCGCGGAACGCGTCGGCGAGCGTCACCGCGCCGTGGGCCGCGAACGCCGAGAGCGGGGCCAGCAGGTCGAAGTGGTAGAACGGGCCGAGCAGGCCGACGAGCCCGTCGTCGGCGACCGCGAGGTCGGCCAGGATGTTGCGATTTCCCCAGAACAGGAGGTTCCCGAGGACGACCGCGACGACGACGCCCAGAAGGAGGAGCCGCAGCTGGGGACGGCTCAGCTCGCCGGACGGCGCGAGGCCGGAGCGCCTCAGCTCGCGTCCCACCGCGAGCATCCCGATGGCGGCCGACGCGGCCCCGGCGAGCCCGGCCGTGAACCAGTCGGCGGCGAACGTTCGGAGGACGGCGGCGTTGGCCTCGATGGCGAGCGACGGCGTGTAGACGAGCTCGTGGCCGAGGATGGCCCGCCGGCCGAAGCCGAGGCCGTCTCGAGGGGCGAACGCCTCGAACGGGAACACCAGCGCCGAGCCCGTCACGACGGCGTTGTAGGCGAGCGCGAGCCCGACGAAGGCCGACCCCAGCCCGGCGACGATCGCGTACGGCGCGACGGCGGCCGGGTCCCCCCGACCGGCTCGCGAGAGCCGCCAGAGGGCGTGGATGACGAAGGGGGCCGCGAACAGCACCGCCGTGTAAGGCCGGGCGAAGAAGGCGAGCCCGACGGCGACGCCCGCGAGGGCGGCGAACCGGCGGTCCGCCCGGCGGACAGCCCGGACGTACGCCGCCGCGAACAGGAGGTTGAGCGCGGTCGTTGGAGCGTAGGGGAGGAACACGGCGGAGGTGACGAGGAACAGCGGTGCGCCGGCCATCGTCGCGGCCGCCAGGAGGCCGGTCCGCCGGTCGAACGCGGCCGCCGTGAGGACGTAGGTCAGCGCGACGTTGACGGCCGCGACGGCCCCAAGGGCGAGTCGATACCCGCCAGCGAGCTTCCCGGCGGCGAACACCGCGGCCGGGACCGGCGCGTACTTCGGGTACAGTCCCCGCTCCCCCTCGACGAAGAACCAGGGGTGAAACGCCTCCCGGAGCGGCCCGGAGCCCGGCGTCAGGAAGAGCCGTCCCTCGAGCAGCATCGCCGCCTGCTGGAGGTAGACCCCCTCGTCGTGGTTGGCGGAGTGATACGGGAACAGCTCGTGGGCGAGGACGAACACCGCGAGGCCGGCGGCGAGCGCGAGGCCGGCGGCGACGAACCGGTACGGATCCCGCCGGACCGCCGCCCGGGCGCGGGGGAGGCCCACGAGCGGGCGGGACCAGGTCACGGCCGGACGCCGGCCGCCCGACGTCGTCCCGTCGCCGGCGGGGCGACAACCCGGCCGTCACCGGCCATTCGACCCACCCCCGTTCAGCGCGGGTCCCCCGTGACCCTCCCGGGAGAGCAGCACGAGCATCGACAGCGCCGACACCAGCACCAGGATGAGGGCCGGCATCGCGGCGGCGCCGAAGTAGCCGGCGCTCTCGGCCCGCCAGATGCGGACCACGAGCGTGTCGAAACCGGTCGGTCGGAGCAGCAGCGTCGCCGGGAGCTCCTTCATCGTCGTGAGGAACACCAGCGCGGCGCCGGCGAGGACGCCCGGCGCCACGAGCGGCAGCGTCACCTCCCGGAACGCCGCCGCCGGCGACCGACCGAGGACGCGCGCGGCCGCCGGAAGGTCGGGATCGACCTGGAGCAGCGTGGCCCGGGTCGAGCCGACGGCGATGGGCAGGAACCGCACCACGTACGCGAAGACGAGCAGCGGCAAGGTCTGGTACAGCGGCGCGAGGTACCTGGCGCCGAAGAACACGAGCGCCAGCCCGATGACGACCCCCGGAACGGCGTACCCGACGTACGTGGCGCGCTCGAAGGCCGCGGGGACGCGACCCCGATGCCGGACGGCCAGGAACGCCACGGGGAGCGACGCGGCGGCGGCCACGACCGCCGCAACGGCCGACACGCCGACGGAGTTGACCACGTAGGCGAGCGTGAACCCGCCGCTGTTGCCGGCGGGGCCGGCGCGGACGAGCCAGAGGCCCAGGATGCCGATGGGGAGGGCCAGCGCCAGCAGCGTGGTCAGCCCGCAGACCGCGGTGGCAGGCCACCGCCAGGCGCCGAGCGACCGCTCGCGCCGTCGCGTCCCGCCGCCCGTGGACTGGACGCCCTGGCCCCGGACGTGGGACTCGATGGCGAGGATGAACAGCGTCGCCGCGACCAGCTGCAGCGAGAGCAACGCGGCGAAGTCGAGCTCGAACCGGTTGACGAAGATGACGCGGGTGAACACGTCGTACCGCATGATGGCGGGGGTCCCGAAGTCCGACAGGGCGTAGAGCGCGACCAGCAGGGCGCCGGCGGTCACGGCCGGGCGCACCTGGGGGACGACCACGCGCCGGAACGCCTCGCGGCGGGAGTGGTTGAGCGTCCGCGCGGCGTCGAGCAGCCGCTCGTCCATCGTGAGCAGCGACGCCCGGGCGGAGAGGAAGACGTAGGGGTAGGTGTACAGCGTGACGACGAGGACGGTCCCCTGGAGGCCGTAGATGGGCGGGAGCGACTCGACGCCGTAGGGCGCCAGCAGCGACTGGAGCTCGCCGTGTGGCCCGAACATCGAGACGAACGCGAACGCGCCGATGTAGCTCGGGATGACCAGCGGCATCGAGATGGCGACGGTCCAGTACCGGCTCCCCGGGAGGTCCGTCCGCACCGTCAGATAGGCCAGGGGGACCGCCAGGAGGACGGAGAGGACGGTGACCAGGCCGACCATGACGACGCTGTTGACCACGACCTGGAGGGTCCGCGGCCGGAGCAGCGTCTCGAGCGCGGCATCGGCCTCGATGCCGGCGGTCGTCAGCACGAGCCAGCCGACGGGGGCGACCACGGCCGCCGCGATGCCGGCGGCGAGGAGCGTCAGCCCGACGGGTAGCCGCTCGGCGGCCCCGGTCGACTCCGCGACGCCCCCGACGCCGAACGACATCTACAGGACGCCGACCTCCTCCATGAGGTCGATGGTCTCGTTGATGTCGGCGCGGGCGAACTCCGCGAGGTCGAGGTCCGGCGGGTTCAGCTCCTCGAAGGAGGGGAGCCGGTCGATCGGCTCGACCTCGGGGATCATCGGGTACTCGAACGTGGCCGACCGCGCGAAGTAGTCCTGGGCCTCCGCCGAGAGGAGGTGGCGGACGAAGTTCGCCGCGAGCGTCGGGTCGCCGCTGGCGTCGACGACGCCGGCGCCGGCGACGTTGAAGAACGAGCCCGCGTCGTTCGCGGTGAACGTCATGGCCAGCGGCGCGTCGGGGCGGGCTTCCAGGACCCGGACGACGTAGTAGTGGTTCGTGAAGCCGGCCTGGATCTCGCCGTCGGCGACCGCCTGCGCGACGCGGAACTCGTCCGAGTACTCCTGGACGCCGAGGTCGACCATCCCGCGGAGCCACTGCCTGGTCCGTTCGTCGCCGTTGAGGATGCGCATCACGGTCACGAAGCCCTGGAACGAGCCGTACGTGACCGCCCAGCCCAGCTCGTCCCGGAGGTGGTCCTGCGCCGGGAAGTCCATGACGTCGTCCGGGAGGTCGTCGGCGCCGAGCGCGTCGGTGTTGTACGGGACCGACCGGACGCGGCCCGAGGTCCCCATCCAGCGCCCGTCGGGGTCCCGATAGCCGCGTCGGCCCAGGCCGAGGACGTCCTCCGGGAGCGGCCGGAGCCGGTCCTCGTTCGCCAGCAGCCCGAGGATGCCCGCGTTGACCGTGAAGAAGACGTCGGCCGGGGTGGCCTGTCCCTCGGTCCGAATCTGGTTCGCCAGGTCCGCCGCGGCCCCGTAGCGGACCCGCAGGGTCAGGTCGGGGTAGCGTTCGCGGACGTACCGCATGAGCTGGCCGACGAGGAACTCCCCGCGGCCGGAGTAGACCGTCAGCTCGCCGGCGAGCTCGGGCATCTCGGCCATCGGGGTCCCGCCCGGGAGGCCGCGGCCCACCCGGGACGACCCGATGAGGGCGGCGTCGGCGTCCGCGTTCGGCGACTCGGTGTCGGGTCCGGGGTCGGGCCGGTCGAGCAGCCCGACACAGCCCGAGAGACCGGCGAGGCCGCCCGCCCCCAGCGCGGCGAGGAACGGCCGGCGCCCGACCGCGGTCGGCCGGGACGCTTCGGGACGGTCAGTCATCGGCGGGCACCTCCGCCGCCTGCCCGGGCGCGGACCGGTCGAGCGCCTCGAGGCAGTCGAGCCAGTCGTGCATGCGCTCGCCGACGTGGTTCAGGAACCCGCCGTTCGCCAGGTCGAACTCCCGGCCCGCCAGCTCGGCGGCCATGGCCGCGTAGGCCTCCGCGAACGACGAGGCGCCGGTGCCGGCGTCGTCGACGATGCGCCAGAGGTGCTCGTTGAGCTCGAGCGCCGGCGCCTCGGCGGCCAGGTCCGCGAACGTCGACCGGGCCGCCTTCTCGTGGACGCACAGCGGGTGGCCGGTCACGACCTGCTTTCCGAGCACGTCACAGGCCCGCTTTAGGAACACGCCGCTCCAGATGTCGTCGAACCGGCCGACGTCCCACGGGTTGTCGTCCATCGGCAGCTGGTAGAACGCCGGGACCACCTCCCGGCGGAAGGCGAGGTTCATCGAGCAGACCGTCAGGTACTGGCCCGGCGCGGCGACGAAGCTGTCGCCGTAGTGGTCGGCCCCCAGCCGGGTCCGGGCCCGGCCGGTGAGGTCGCCGTCGAGCAGGATGCGGACGGCGTCGAGGTCGGGCACGTCCGTCCAGAGGCCCTGCGAGGCGACCACGTCGGAGACCGTCGTCGCGTCGGTCTCGACCGTCTCGCCCATCGCCCCGTACGGGTACCCCCGGGGGTAGAGCCCGTGGTCGTCGAACGCCTGGTGGAGGACGTTCACCCACCGCGCGTCCGACCGGACGCGCTCGAGCTCGCCGTCGCGGTCGAGGTTGGCCAGGTGCCGTCCGAAGAAGTCGACGTCGGCGTGCGGCCGCGTGTCGTCGTCGATGAACACGCCGTACTCGTAGCCGCCGGCCCAGAGGTAGAGGAGGCCGAACGACGTCTGGGCGTGGCTGCGGGCCGGGACGAGGTCGGCGTACCGGTCGAGGCCGCGGTCGGCGAACCACCGCCGCCGGCGGGAGGCGTCGAACACCTCGCCACGGACACCGAGGTCGTCCAGCATCGCCCGCATCCCGGCCGCATCGCAGTGGTCCTCGGTGACCAGCACGAAGCAGAGCCGGTCGACGTCGAAGCCGTGCGCCCGGGCGTTCTCGACGTACGACCGACAGACCTCGGGGTTCCTGACCGTCGGGACCACCACGCAGACGTCGGGAGTCATTGCCCCCCATTGTTTAGGCCGGCCTAAAGTAACTGTCGTTTTTTAGGCCATCCTAAACCCTCCGGAGCCGAGCGAACGCTTCGCGGGTGAGGCCGGTGGACCGGGCGGGGAGCGCTACCGGGCGGTCAGCGTCCGGAGGGCCCGCGAGGAGGCGCGGTGGCCACAGGAGACGAACTCGTGGACGCCGGGTTCGGTGGTCGCGATGCCGGCGACGGGCGACCCGCACTCCGGGCAGGACGCCCCGGCGTTCGGCTGCGGTCGCGGTGCGGCGACGGGACGGGCGGTCTGGTACATGCGGGCGCTGCTGCGGCCGGACGGGGCTTATGGCCGAGCCAAGCGTGGCGGAAGTGAAACTGCGGGAGGGAGCGACGTCAGACGCCGTTCCCGTCGGACGCGGTTCCAGTTACGACCGGCCCGGGCGCGTCGAGCGTGCCGTGCCGGCTGATCCGGCGTGGCGCGCCATCGAACGGTTCCCGAACGCCTAAGGCCGCCCACTCCCCGGAGTCGGCATGGACCGAGTGGCCATCATCGGGGCCGCCATGACCGAGTTCGGCGCCCGCGAGTCGTGGGTCTGCGACCTGCTGGCCGAGGCCGGCGACGCCTGCCTGGCGAGCGCGGGCGTGGACCCGAGCGAGCTCGACCACTGCTACGTCTCGAACATGGCCAGCGGCGAGTTCGAGGGCCAGACCGGCGTGATGAACGCGCTGGTCCACGACCTCGGTGCCGTCGGGACGTACGCCCAGCGGGTCGACCAGACCAGCGCCAGCGGCGGGGCGGGGCTGTACGCGGCCTGGCAGTCCGTCGCCAGCGGCGCCAGCGAGCTGACGCTGCTCGTGGGCGGCGAGAAGATGACCCACGCCTCCACCGCCGAAGCGACGGACGTCATCGCGTCGCTGACCCACCCCGTCGAGTACAAGCACGGCGTCACCCTGCCGTCGTTCGCCGGACTGACCGCGCGGGCGTACCTCGAGGCGTACGACGCGCCGCGCGAGAGCCTCGCGAAGGTCGCCGTGAAGAACCACCGGAACGGCGTCGACAACCCCCACGCCCAGTTCAGGAAGGAGGTCGACATCGAGACGGTGATGGAGTCGCCCGTCGTCGCCGACCCCCTCCGGCTGTACGACTTCTGCCCCATCACGGACGGCAGCGCGGCCCTGCTGCTGTGCCCGGAGTCCGTCGCCGCCGAGCGCGCCGAGGAGTACGTCGTCGTCACCGGCGTCGGCGGCGCCACCGACACCCACGTCGTCCACGAGCGGGCCGACCCGACGATGATGCGCGGCGTCGTCGAGTCGAGCCGGCGGGCCTACGAGATGGCGGGCCGTGGCCCCGAGGACGTCGACGTCGCGGAGCTGCACGACATGTTCACCATCCTCGAGTTCCTGCAGTCCGAGGACCTGGGGTTCTTCGAGAAGGGAGCCGGGTGGCGGGCGGTCGAGGACGGCGTCACCGACCGCGACGGCGACCTGCCCATCAACACCTCCGGCGGCCTGAAGTCGAAGGGCCACCCGCTGGGCGCAAGCGGCGTCGCGCAGGTCTACGAGCTCTACCAGCAGCTGACGGGCAGCGCGGGCCCCCGGCAGGTCGAGGCCGACGTGGGGCTGGCGTGCAACGTCGGCGGGTTCGGCAACTGCGTGACGACGACCCTCGTGGAGGCTGCCGCGTGAGCCTCGAGGCCCACCGCTGCCCGAACGGGCACCTGACCTACCCTGGCCATCACCGCTGTCCCGACTGCGGCGAGCCCCAGGTCGAGACCGTCGACCTCGCCGACCGCACCGCGACGGTCGTCACCTGGACGACGAGCACCGCGACGCCGCCCGGCGTCCGTGGGCCGAACCCGCTGGCCATCGTGGAGTTCGACGTGGAGGGCGAGCCGGTGCGCGCCATCGGGGGGCTGACGACTGGCGGGGTGGAGACGGGCGACGAGGTCCGGCCGGTCCACGTCGAGCAGCTCCGCGACCCCGACGCCGGCGTCCGGCTGGCCGCGAGCCAGTCGTGGGACGGCTACCGGTTCGAGCCGGTCTGAGCCGGGACGGCGCCCGCCCGTGGCTCGAACCGACCAGGCCGCGCGGTCCGAGCGGCCGCCCGCCGGCCCACCCTCCGGGTACCTCGTCCGGCAGGCCCCGAGGCCACCCGACGCCGGCGCGAATAGGCAACCGTTTTACCGCCGGACGCGCCACGGTCGGACATGAGCGAGTCGGCCCAGCGCGCCCGCCACTGCGTGTCCTGCGGAATCAGCATCTCCGGGACGTCGGCCGCGTCCTTCGCGTGCCCGGACTGCGGGCAGGCCATCTCCCGGTGCGCGAAGTGCCGCAAGCAGAGCAACCTCTACGAGTGCCCGCAGTGCGGCTTCACGGGGCCGTGAACATGGGCAAGGTCGCCGCGAAGCTGAAGGTGATGCCGAAGAGTCCCGAGCTGGACCTCGACGCCCTCGAGGAGCGGCTGTCCGCCGCGCTGCCAGAGGGCGCGAAGATAAACGGCGTCGAGCGCGAGGACGTCGCGTTCGGGCTGGTCGCGCTCCTGCCGACGGTCGTCGTCCCGGACGACGCGGGCGGCACGGACGCCGTCGAGGAGTCGTTCGCGGCCGTCGAGGGCGTCGAGAGCGTCGGCGTCGAGAGCGTCGGGCGCGTCTAGCGGCGCCGACGACGACCGTTCCAGGCCGCGCCCGGTCGCCCGGGCGTTTTACGTCGCCCCTCGGCGAACGACCGGGTCGATGGAGGGCGTGCTATGGTACCTGCTGGCCAGCACGCGGGGCAGTGCGAACCGGGTCCGCGTCATCAGGGCCCTCGAAGAGCGCCCGCGGAACGCCAACCAGCTCGCCACGGCGCTCGACCTCGACTACAAGACGACGAGGCACCACCTCGACGTCATGGTCGAGAACAACCTCCTTCGACGGACGAACAACGACTACGGTGCCGTCTACCTCCTCACCGAGCAGCTCGAGTCGAACCGGGACCTCCTCGAGGAGGTGCTCGAGACGGTCGACCCGCAGCGCGAGGACGACGATGACTGATTTGGGTGCAAGTCTGGGCAAGACAGATAAGACCCCGTTCCGGAGGGACCGACGATGAGCGTCTGGCTGAGCCTCGGACTCGTCGCGGCGGGGGTGAACCTCGCGCTGCTTTCCGTCCTCACCGCCGTCTGGGGGCAGAACTACCGCCAGCACCGCGCCCGCCACACGCTCGGCCTGCTCGTCTTCGCCGGCTTCCTCGTGGTCCAGAACGCGCTCTGGCTCTACTTCTACGGCCTGCACCCCGACTTCATCGGGTGGTACGTCAACGCGGGGGTGGACGTCCAGGTCGGCGTCACCGGCCTCTGTGGCCTCGAGATGGTCGCGCTGGGGGCGCTGTTCCGGATCACGTGGCTGTGAGGACAACGAGGCCCGCCGCCCCGCCGGACCGGGCCCCACGCCGGCCACGGTTCGACGTGCCACATCCTCGTTCGGCGCCCAGGACGTGGAGCCACCCTGGCGGGGCGACCCCTGGCCTCACGACAGCGCCGCCTCGAACGCCTGCTCCAGGTCGGCCCGCAGGTCGTCGAGCCCCTCGAGACCGACGCTGACCCGGATGAGGCCGTCCTCGAGCCCGGCCGCCAGCCGGTCGGCCCGCGGGACGGACGCGTGGGTCATCGCGGCGGGCTGCTCGACGAGGCTCTCGACCCCGCCGAGGCTCTCGGCGAGCGTGAACACCTCGGTCGAGGAGACGACCGCGCTCGCCTGCTCGAGCGACCCCGCGAGCTCGAAGCTCAGCATCCCCCCGAAGCCGTCCATCTGGTCGGCCGCGAGGTCGTGTCCGGGATGGTCGGCGAGCCCCGGGTAGTGGACGCGCTCGACGGCGTCGTGGCCGTCGAGCCACGCGGCGAGCGCGGCGGCGCTCTCGCAGTGCCGGTCCATCCGGACGGGCAGGGTCTTCGTCCCCCGGAGGACGAGAAAGCAGGCGAACGGGTCGAGCGTCGCGCCGACGGCGTTCTGCGAGAACCCCAGCCGCTCGTCCAGCCCGGCGTCGTCGGTCACCACCGCGCCGCCGACGACGTCCGAGTGCCCGCCGAGGTACTTCGTCAGCGAGTGGCAGACGACGTCGGCCCCCATCCCGAGCGGGCGCTGGAGGTACGGCGTCGCGAACGTGTTGTCGACGGCGCAGATAGCGTCGTGTTCGCGGGCGACCCCCGCGACCGTCTCGACGTCGACGACGCGAAGCAGCGGGTTCGTCGGCGTCTCGAGCCAGACCAGCTCGGTCTCGTCCCGGCACGCGGCGTCGACGGCCGACGGGTCGGTCGCGTCGACGTAGTCGACGGCCAGGTCGTACCGCTCGTACACGCCCGAGAGCAGCCGTCGGGTGCCCCCGTAGACGTCGTCGCCACAGACGACGTGGTCGCCGGCGGACAGCAGCCGGCAGACGGCGTCGACCGCCGCCATGCCGCTGGCGAACGCCCGGCCGTGCGCGCCGCCCTCGAGGCTCGCGAGGTTGGCCTCGAGGGCCGTCCGCGTCGGGTTGCCGGTCCGGGAGTACTCGTAGCCGCGGTGCTCGCCGGGCGCGTCCTGGGCGTAGGTCGACGTCGCGTAGATGGGCTGCATCACCGCGCCGGTCTCGGGGTCCGGCCGCTGGCCCGCGTGGACGGCGCGGGTCTCGAAGCTGCGGTCCTCGGGCATGCAGGCGAGTGCGGCCGCGGGCGCCTTAACCTGCCGGGGACGCCGCTCCGGCGTCCCGGAATCGTTCCCGGATGCCGTCCCGCCGGTCCACGGGCGAACCGCGGTCGGGGGTGTGATAAGTCCGGGCGACCAAGGCGCGGCATGGACACGTCGGGCGGGCCGTCGCCGGTGTACGTCCTCGCGGACCTCCTCGAGGCGCTGTGCGACCTCGCCGCCGACCGCGACCCGGACCCGCTGACCGTCCCGCTGGCGGTCACCCCGGCCGGGGAGATCGACGCCGACCTGCCCGAGGGAGCCGCGGTCTTCACGCACTTCTACCTGCCCGAGACCGGCCGGTCGGTCCGGGCCGTCTTCGGGGTCGACCTCGGGACACCCTCGGGGACCTCGCCCGGGTTGTTCCTCGCGCACCCGGACGGCCGCCGCGAGGTGACGAAGGCGGACGACCTCCGGGAGGTCGTGTTCGTCGCGGTGCCCCCCTGGACGCCGGACGGGGTCGTCTCGTTCGACCGCCGGGGCCGGCGCCGACCGCTCGAGCGCCTCGACGTCGCCCTGCCGGAGGAGTCGCCGCCCTGAACGTCGGCCGGGCCGCCGCTGGAACGCACGGCTTATAAGGCCGAGGGCGCAATCGAGGGTGCGACCATGCCGAGCTCCAAGGGCACCCGACACGGGACGCGGAAGAAGCTGTCGAACTCGCCGCGGGACCGCGGCGTCTCGCCGCCCCAGCGGTCCGTCCAGCAGTTCGACGCCGGCGAGACCGTGCACCTCTCGCTGGACCCGAGCGTCCCGGACGGGCGCTTTCACCCCCGGTTCAACGGACTGACGGGCGAGGTGCTCGACCGGCAGGGTGCCGCATACCGCGTCCGCATCACCGACCACGGCAAGGAGAAGACCATCATCGCCAAGCCGGCCCACCTCCGCCGGCAGCAGGGCTGACGAGCGACGGCGAGCGGTCGGCGCTCCCCCCCGTTCGACCCGCAACGGCCGGGTGGGGCCGCCGGTCGACCACCCCCGATTATCGTTTTCGAAATTTTGTCCGAACCCTTGATTAGGGGGCCCGCCGACGCGAGAGGCAGGCACAGAATGGAGCGGGAATAAACGATGCGAGGCGGTCCGTTCGACGAGCGCGAGAACGGCTCATTCGGCGCCTACCTGGGGGAGTACTTCGCGGTCGTCTCCGACATCGGCGAACACCTGGCCGAGCGGGACGCCGACGAGCTCGACGACGACGAGGAGTACGCTCGACTGGTCGACCGACGGGAGGAGTTGAAGGCCCGGCTCGACGAGGTCAGCGAGCCGGAGAACGACGACGTCGAGGCGGCCTTCGAGCGGGCCTTCGCGGAGGAGTGACCGGGGCGGCGGTCGGGCCCACCCGGACGCGGCTCCGGTGGCACAGCCTCGTGGACGGCGAAGGTCGCCGGATGGAGAGCCCAGCCCCCTCAGGGCCAGCCCCGCTCAGGGGATGGCGCTCGTGTCGATGGCGGCCGCGAGAATCCGCTCGAGCGCCTCGGAGCCGTCGTACCGGATGGTGGCCGTCGGGAGGTCGACCTCGACGATTCCCGCGTTCTCGAGCCTCGGCAGGTGGTTGTGGACGAGCGCGAGTTCGATGTCGTCGCGGGGCGGCGCCCGACCGTCCATCCTCGACTCCCACTTCCTGATGTAGCTCGCGACCTCGTCGAACGCCGCCGTCTCGAACCGATTCACGTAGAAAAATCGAAGGAGCAGCCGCCGACGCTGGTCGCCGAGCAGGTCGAACACCGTATCGAGGTCCGAGTCGTCACCCCCGCTTCTCGTGAAGACCTCGCGCCGTCCGCGGTCATCGGGAACCGCTACCCCTTCGCCCGGGCCGAAACAGTCGTCAGCCACGTCCATGTCAGATGGTAGCAAATGCGAGTATTTAAATTTTGTTTCGGGGTGCCTGCTTCGTGCCGCGATATCCTGTCACCGGCGCGCGCGAGCATCCGGGGTCGCCTCCGTGGCTCCGGCGCCAGTAAGTGCCCGTTACAGGGCCCGGCGGTCCGCTACCGCCGTCATTACAAAGTCGTCGTCTGCCGTCTTCCGGGACACCGATGGTTCACCACGCGACGGACCCGTTCGCCACGGCGCTGCTGCTGCCGCTGCAGCTGTTCTCCGGCGAGTTCATCCAGTACGCCATCCTCTTTTTCATCCTGGCGATCATCGCCTGGATCGTCGGCGCCCGGGGGCTCGCGGGGATCTCCATGAGCATCGCCCGGATATTCGTCCTGGTGTTCCTCGTGCTGGCCATCATCACGCTCGTGCTGTAGACATCGGGCCGTGGTCCGGGAGGGCCCGGGCGCGTCACTGCTTGTCGACGTCGATCTGGTCCGTCCGGGGCTCGTCGATGGAGACCCGATAGACGGGGTCGAGATAGGTGATCTCGACGACCCCCGCCCGCTCGGTCGGCTCGATGGAGATGCCCTCGGCCCGGGACGGGATGTCGATACGCTCGCCCCGGCGCCGGTACTCCGAGACGACGACGTACCGGTTCATGCGCCCCCTCGGCCGCTACAGGTGCTCATCGAGCTCGCACATCATGCCCGAGGGGACGATGATGAAGGCGTCCCGCTTGAGCATCGCGTCGTCGGTCGGGAGCAGCACCCGGTGGTCGGAGTCACCGTTGTCGACGGTGACGACCTCCCACGGGACGATGTCGTACCCGAGGTCGCGGGCGGGATGGGGGTCGACCGGCAGTTCGAGCCATTCGTTCTCGGTGGACGACATCGGGATGGTCACGATTCCAGCCCGGCCGAGGGGTTTCGAGGAACCCTACCTCGTGCTAGTCGTTCGTTACTCGACGCGTCCCGGACGGTCGTATGGCCGACGGGTCGAATCATGCCAGGTAGACAAATCCTACCTGGTAAAGACGTTCTTACGGATTGATCCCCACGACATCCCCACCTGCCGGATGATACGCGCCACTCCGAGAGGGATACGTACCAGTTCGATACGGGCGACCGGTAAGCCGCGACGCGCGGTCGGTAAGCCCCGTTTACCCGGACGGCGCCGGCCGGGCTACCGGTCGCGCAGGACGTTCTCCCCGGGGTGGGTCCGGGTGTCGCCGGAGAGCGTCACGCCCGCGTTCACGGTGGTGTCGGCCGCCGTCCTCGCGCCGGCCTCGGCGATGACGCCGAACCGACGTCGGCCCGTGGAGATCCGCCCGTCTCCGTCCGCGACCGAGACGGGCTGCCGGTCGTGTCTGCGGTTGGCGACGACCGAGCCCGCGCCGAGGGCGACGTCCTCCCCGAGGATGCTGTCGCCGACGTACGAGAGCGGTTCCACCGTGGCGCCGGCGAGCACCACGCTGTTTTCCACCTCGGCGGCGTGACCGAGGTGGGCGTCCTCGCCGACGTACGTCGCGCCGCGGATCGACGCGTTCGAGCCCACGTGGGCACCCGACGCCACGAGGACCGGCCCCACGATGACCGACCCGGACTCGACGACGGCATCGGACTCGATCGTGACCTGGCCCTCGAGCTCGGCGGAGGCGTGGACCGACCCCCGGCGTTCGCTCGCGAGGAGCTGGAGCTTCCACTCGTTGGCCGCCAGGAGCCGTCCCGGGACGCTCACGTCGATCCACCGGTCTATCTCCACCGGCGTGAGCTCGAACGCGGCGATGACGCGCGCGAG
Source organism: uncultured Halobacteriales archaeon (assembly GCA_964628745.1). Lineage (GTDB taxonomy): Archaea > Halobacteriota > Halobacteria > Halobacteriales > Hikarchaeaceae > CAZVOR01. The sequence goes on along the minus strand of CAZVOR010000024.1, from coordinate 1,694 downwards.
GACGTCCGTCAGTTCGTGCTCGCCGCGACGGCTCCGGGGAACGGCGAGCCAGTCGCGCGCCTTCATGGGGAAGACGTACGCCCCGGTGTTGGCGTCGCGGCTCGTCGCCTCGGCCGGCTTCTCCGTCACCGCCGTGACGCGCCCGTCCTCGATCGAGAGCACCCCGTACCGCGAGGGCTCGTCGACGGCGTGCGTGCCGACGCTCGGGCCCGCCTCGAACAGGCGCTCGAGGCTGGCGGCGTCGTACAGGTTGTCCCCGTTCAGGACGGCGAACTCGCCGTCGATGTAGTCGCGGGCCAGCCGGGCGGCCTCGGCCGTCCCGGCCCGCTCGAGCTGCCGCTCGTAGTGGACGGGCACGCCATCGAACCGATCGCCGACCGTCGAGCGAGCCGCCTCGTCCTCGTCGACGACGAGCACCACCTCCTCCGCGCCGGCATCGACGGCGGCCGATACAGTGTGCGCGACGGTCGGGCGACCGGCGACCGGCAGCATCGACGGCGCGCGCTTCCCGCCGAGAAGCCGCGACCTCGAGGCGCCATCGGCCGCGAGGACGATCGCCAGCATCCCTCGGCCGAACGGTCGGCGGGCCGAGCCATTGTTATGGCCGCCATAGCCCCGTCACGTTGCTCCGTGGCTCCGAGGGCGCCGGAACCAGTCGCGCTGCAGCCCGGCGTCTCGGACCCGGAGTACCTCGGGGAGTAAGCGCCGTTTTCTCCCGCGACATTTCGAACATAACAAAGTGCCGACTGGCGTTAAGGTTGGTATCACGATGCGCTACAGTCGACGATCCAGATTCGACGAGCGAGCGGCCGAGCAATGCTGATATGATGGGCCAGCGGAGCGTTCGCGAGCGGCCGTTCGTCGACGCCACCGGTATCGGTCGGCAGGACGCCCGACACGAGACGACCGACTGATGTGCGGAATCACCGCTCGCGTGGGGGCGGGCGACGGCGTCCCCGAGATCCTCGCCGGGCTGGAGAAGCTCGAGTACCGAGGGTACGACTCGGCGGGCGTCGCGATCCAGAACGGCGCCGGCGTCGAGGTGTACAAACGCGGGGGCGAGATATCACGGCTCCGGGCCGAGATCGAGCGCAACGTCTCCGGCGGCGCCGTCGGCATCGGCCACACCCGGTGGAGCACCCACGGCCCGCCGACCGACCGGAACGCCCATCCGCTCACCGATTGCGACGGCCGGATCGCCGTCGTACACAACGGCATCATCGAAAACTACGAACGCCTCAAGGACGGGCTGCTGGCGCGGGGCCACACGTTCGAGAGCGAGACGGATACGGAGGTCATCCCGCACCTCGTCGAGGAGCGGCTCGACGACGGGCTGGCGCCCCACGACGCGTTCAGGGCGGCCGTCGACCGGCTCGAGGGCAGCTACGCAGTCGCGATGATCGTCGACGGCTCAGAGGCCGTCTACGCCACCCGGCAGGGGTCGCCGCTCGCGGCGGGCGTGGGCGACGGGTCCTACTACCTGTCGAGCGACGTGCCGGCGTTCCTCGAGTTCACCGACCGGGTGGTGTACCTGGAGGACGGGGACGTCGTCACCGTGACCGCGGACGACCTCGAGATCACGGACGGCGCCGGTCGGGCCGTCGAGCGCGACGTCGACACCGTCACCTGGCGACCCGAGGACGCCGAGAAGGGGGGGTACGACCACTACATGCTCAAGGAGATCCACGAGCAGC
>CAZVOR010000023.1:8895-21891 GCA_964628745.1 uncultured Halobacteriales archaeon | reverse complement strand
CGGACGGAAAACGCGTCGCTTCGACAGGCCTAAGCGGGCCGCCCCGGTCCCCCCGAACATGCAGTACCACGAGGCGGCGAGCTTCCTCTTCGGCCTCCGCCGCTTCCGGATGAAGCCGGGGACGGCCGCCACCGCCGGGCTGCTGGAGGCCCTCGGCGACCCCCACGAGGGACCGGCGTACGTCCAGGTCGCGGGGTCGAACGGGAAGGGCAGCACCGCCCGGATGGTCGAGTCCGTGCTCCGCGAGGCCGGCCTCAACGTCGGGCTGTACACCTCGCCGCACCTCGACGACCTCCGCGAGCGGGTGCTCGTCGACGGCCGACCCATCCCGCGGTCGGCCGTCCGCGAGTTCGTCGCCGAGGTCGAGGAGTACGTCCTCGAGCGGCAGGCCGACGGGGACGGGCCGACCTTCTTCGAGGTCCTCACGGCGATGGCGCTGTGGCACTTCGGCCGGGAGGCGGTGGACGTCGCCGTCCTGGAGGTCGGCATCGGCGGGCGGTACGACGCGACGAGCGCCGTCGACCCCGCGGCGAGCGCGGTCACGGCGGTCTCGCTCGAGCACACGGAGGTGCTCGGCGACACGGTCGCCGAGATAGCTCGGGACAAGGCGCACGTCGCGCCGGCCGACGGGCCGCTGGTGACGGCCGCGACGGGGGAGGCGCTCGAGGCCATCCGGTCGGCCGTCGACGACATCCTCGTGGTCGGGGAGGACGGCGACGGCGTCGACGTGGCCGTGACCTACGGCGGCCTCGCCGAGACGGGGGAGGGGCGGGTGGCGGTCGAGGGGCCCGACTGGCGCGTGGAGACGCACCTCGCGCTGGTCGGGGCCCACCAGGCGCGGAACGCGGGCGTGGCGGCCGCGCTGGCCCGGCAGGTCGCCGACGTGGACGAGCCGACGCTCGCACGGGGCCTACGAGGGGCCCACTGGCCCACCCGGTTCGAGGTCCTCGGGCGGTCCCCGCTGGTCGTGCTGGACGGCGCGCACAACCCCGCCGCCTGCCGGGCGCTCGCCCGGACGCTCGGGACACACGAGTACGACGGGCTGACGCTCGTCTTCGGCGCGATGCACGACAAGGACGTCGCCGGGATGGCCGCGGCGCTGCCCCGGCCGGACCTCGCGCTGCCCTGCGAGCCGGCCATCGAGCGCGCGGCCGACCCGGCCGTGCTGGCCCGGGTGTTCGACCGGGCGGGCGTGCCGGACGTGCGCGTCGTGCGGTCGGTCGAGGACGCCGTCGAGGACGCGCTCGCTGCCGCGGGACCGGACGACTGCGTCCTCGTGACGGGCTCGCTCTACACCGTCGCGGAGGCCCGGGCCCGGTGGTCGCAGGTCGCGATACCCAAGCGTGCGGAGACGGTCGACGACGCACGCTCGGCGCTCGAGGGCGCCCACGTCGCCGAGCCGGACGTCGAGCGCCTGCAGGACGAGGGCGTCCACCGCGTGCTGAAGACGCGGGCGCTGCCGCGGCAGGCCCGGGCGCTGCGCGAGGGGATGCTCCGCGCGGGCGGCGAGTGCGCGGTGTCCGGCGTCGCGGCGCAGGAGGAGGAGTTCGTCGACGTCGTGCTCCTCGGGACGCGGTCGGAGTTCGAGGCGCTCCTGGCCGCCCTCCCGTCGAGGTCCGGGGGGCTCGCCGCCGTCGCGTCGGCGCTCCGGCACGCCCTGGACGACGGCGCGACCCCGTCCGGACGGGGCTACCCCTGGGAGGACCGCACGGCCGTGATGGCCATCCTCAACGTCACCCCCGACTCGTTCCACGGCGAGGGGGTGTACGACGACGTCGAGGCGGCACTCGCGCGCGGCGACCGGCTGGTCGCCGCGGGGGCGGACATCGTGGACGTCGGCGGGGAGAGCACCCGGCCCGGCGCCGAGCCGGTGAGCGTCGAGGACGAGCTGGACCGGGTCGTCCCGGTCGTCGAGGGGCTCGCCGACCGCGACGCGATGGTCTCCGTCGACACGCGGAAGGCCGCGGTCGCCGAGGCCGCGCTCGAGGCCGGCGCGGACATGCTCAACGACGTCTCGGGGCTCGCCGACCCCGCGATGCGGTTCGTCGCCGCCGAGCACGACGCCCCGCTGGTCGTGATGCACAGCATCGACGCCCCCGTCGTCCCGGGGAACGCCCCGGTCTACGACGACGTCGTCGAGGACGTCGTGGACCGGCTCGCCGAGCAGGTGCTGCTCGCCGAGCGAGCCGGGCTGGACCGCTCGCAGGTCGTCGTCGACCCCGGGCTGGGGTTCGGGAAGGCCGCCGCGGAGAGCTTCGCGCTGCTCGACCGGCTCGACGAGCTGCACGCGCTCGGCTGTCCCGTCATGGTGGGCCACTCCCACAAGTCCATGTTCGAGGCCATCGGCTACGGCCCGGACGAGCGCGCCCACGCGACGGTCGGCGCCACGGCGCTGGCCGTCGCCCGCGGGGCGGACGTCGTCAGGGTCCACGACGTCGCCGAGAACCTGGCGGCGGTGCGGGCGGCCGAGGCGACGGCCGACCCCGCCCGCCGGGTCGAGTAGCCGGCACCCGGCGGGTGGAGCGACCGACGGCCGGCGCGGCGCGTCCGCCGGCGGCCTACCCGGGCGCCCCGACGTCCTCGAAGCAGCCCAGGTACCGGTCGAGCACCGGCGCCAGGCCGAACTCGGCGAACGAGCCGTCGATGGAGCGTCGCTCCATCCCGGCGGCGTCGTGGATGGCCTCGACCAGCTCCTCCTCGCCCGTCACGCGGATGCCCCGGTCGCGGTGCTCGATGAGCTCGTGGGCCGCCGACTCGGCGTGGTACTCGGCGATGCCGACGCAGCCGCAGGCCATCGCCCGCAGCAGGTCCGTCGCGAAGGGCGCCTCGGTCGCCGTGTGGACGTACACGTGCCCGCCGCGGAACAGCGCCAGCCGGCGCTCGAGCGGCTGGTCGCCGAGGAAGTGGACCCGGTCCCCGATGCGGAGGTCCGCGGCCTGCTCCTCGTACCGCGACCGGGCGGGTCCGTCCCCGACGATGGCCGCCTCCCACTCGAGCTCGCGCAGCTCGGCCAGCGAGAGCAGGAGGCTCTCCAGGTTGGCCGCCGAATCGAGGCGCCGCGAGTAGACGACGTCGGCCAGCGGTTCGGGCTCGACGGCCTCGATGGCGGCCGGGTCGACTGGCGTCGGGATGACCTCCACCGACCGGCCCGCCCGACCGAGCTCCCGAAGCCCCGTCTCGACCAGCCGCGAGGGCGTCACGACGAGGTCGGGGGCGCGGGCGACGAGCCGGCGGACGCCCTCGCGCCAGCCCGCCTCCGGCTGGAGGTCGTACCAGTCGACGACCAGCGGGACCCGGAGGAGGGTCGTCGCGGCCGCCGCCGCCCCGACCGCCAGGGGGTTGGCGTGGCTGGCGTGGACGAGCTCCGGCTCGACCGAGCGGAGCGCGGCGGGGAGCCGGGCGGCCAGCCGCCGCGGCGGGGCGTCGGCGTCGACCGTCAGCGCCCGGCCGGCCACGCCGTTCCGCTCGACGACGGCGTCGCGGTCGGCCCACCAGCCCGGGTAGAGGTAGGTCACGTCGTGGCCGCGCTCGCCGAGCGCGCCGGCGAGCCAGTCGAGCCGGTCGGCTGCCTCGGCGTCGACCCGCTCCCGCGCGCCCGCCGCGACGACCGCCACTCGCATGGCTGCCGCCACGTGGCGCCCCGTTAAGAATACCCACCCTCCCGCCGACCGGCACGGTCGACGAACCCGGCCGGGGCGAACGCCTTTTTTCCGCTCGCTCGAGAGGGTCACCGCATGCCTCGCTACGACGTCGAGCGCTACCTCCGCGTCCGGAGCGCCCGCCGGCCGACGTTCGGCCCGGACGGCGACCGGCTGGCGTTCCTCCTCGACACGACGGGCGTCCCGCAGGTGTGGACGCTCGACGGCCCGGGGCGGTGGCCCGACCAGCTGACGTTCGAGGAGGAGCGCGTGACGGCGGTCGAGTACTCGCCGACGCGTCGGGAGCTCCTCGTCGGGATGGACCGGGGCGGCGACGAACGCGAGCAGCTGTACCTGGTCGACGCCGACGACGCCGTCGTGACGCCGCTCACCGACCAGCCGGACGCCATCCACCGGTGGGGCGCGTGGAGCCACGACGGGGACCGCCTCGCGTACGCGGCCAATCGACGCTCCCCGGGCACCTTCGACGTCCACGTCCAGGGACGCCAGGAGACGGGCGCCGACGCCAGACGCCTCTACGAGGGCGAGCGGGAGCTCGCCGTCGCGGGATGGAGCCCCGACGACCGGCGCCTGGCCGTCCTCGAGGTCCACGCCAGCTACGACCTCGACGTCCACGTGGTCGACGTCGAGACCGGCGGGGCCGACCTCGTCACGCCCCACGACGGCGACGTCCGATACGGCTCGGTCGAGTGGGCTCCCGACGGCGAGGCGCTGTACCTGACGACGGACGCGGACGCGGACACGCGGTACCTGGCCCGTCTCGACCTCGAGACGCGAGAGCTCGAGCCCGTCGAAGGCGGTGAGCCGAGCGCAGCGAGGCGAGCCTCGTCGGACGTGCAGCGCGAGTCCGACGGCGGTGAGCCGAGCGCAGCGAGGCGAGCCTCGTCGGGCCGGAGGTCCGAGAGAGACTGGAACGTCGAGGCGGTGGCCGTCCACGCCGAGACGGGCCGGTTGGCGTACACCCTGAACGTCGACGGCTACACCGAGCTCTCGGTCGGCGAGCTGACGGGGCCGGCGGCGTTCGAACCGCTCCCCGCGCCGGCGCTCCCGCCGAGCGTCGCCGGCGGGCTGGCGTTCTCGCCGAGCGGCGACCGGCTGGCGCTGGCCGCCGAGAGCCGGCGCGAGAACGCCAACGTGTTCGTCGTCGACGCGGCCACGGGCGAGGCGAGGCGGTGGACCCGGGCCTCGACCGCCGGCATCCCGCCGGAGCGGTTCGTCGAACCCCGGCTCGTCCGCTACGAGTCGTTCGACGGCCGCGAGATCCCGGCCTTCCTCTCGGAGCCGCCCGACCGGGAGGGCCCCCTCCCGGTCGTCGTCGACATCCACGGCGGCCCCGAGAGCCAGCGCCGGCCCACCTTCAGCCCCGTGACGCAGTACCTGCTCGACGCCGGCTACGCGGTCTTCGAGCCGAACGTCCGCGGCTCGACGGGCTACGGGATGGCCTACAGTCGGCTCGACGACGGCCGGAACCGGATGGACAGCGTCGCCGACGTCGAGGCCGGCGTCGACTGGCTCTGCGAGCAGGCGTCGGTCGATGCCGGCCGGCTGGCCGTCTACGGCGGCTCCTACGGCGGCTTCATGGCGCTCGCGAGCCTGACGACGTTCCCGGAGCGGTGGGCCGCCGGCGTCGACGTCGTCGGCATCGCCAACTTCGTGACGTTCCTCGAGCGCACCGGGGACTGGCGCCGGGAGCGCCGCGAGGCCGAGTACGGTTCGCTGGCCGACGACCGCGCGTTCCTCGAGACCATCAGCCCGCTCTCGAACGTCGACGCCATCCGGGCGCCGCTGCTCGTCATGCACGGCGAGAACGACCCGCGGGTGCCGGTCGAGGAGGCCGAGCAGATCGCCGCGGCCGCGGCCGAGCACGTCCCGGTCGAGACCCTCATCTTCGACGACGAGGGGCACGGCTTCAGCAAGCTGGAGAACCGCATCGAGGCCTACCGGGCCGTCGTCCGGTTCCTGGACGAACACGTCTGAGGGTGCCCCGTCGGCCGGGTCCGGCCGGCGCCGTCGGGCCCGCGGACGGCCGACCCGAGCCGCCCCGACCGGGCGTTCAGCCCGCGCCGGCCCGACCGAGCGTTCAAGTACCGGAAGGCGACCAAGGCGCGCCAACCGTGTCGTCCCCGCCCGACCCCCTCGCCGCGCGCCTCGACGGCCTCCCGGCGTGGCGCGTGCTCGCCCTCGCGGGCGGCACCGTGGCCGTCGCCCTGCTCGCCGTCGTCCTGGTGGCGCTGCTCGCCGACCACACCGCTCCGTACTCTCCGTTCCCGACGCGACTGCACCAGGCGCTTGTCGGGCTCCCGACCGTCGTCGTCCTGTACGAAGGCGCCCGGCGTGCCGTGCTCCGGGTGCCGCCGTCCTGGCTCCTCGCCGGCCGTCCGGACCGGTCCGTCGGCCGGCGGACGGCCGCGGGGTTCGTGTTCCCCGTCGGCGTGCTCGCGGCCCACCTGTGGCTGCTGGACGCCAGCCGCGTCGGCGTCCTCCCGCCCGCCGGCAGTGTCGTCGTGTTCCTCCTCGCCAGCGTCGCCGCGGGGGTCCTCGCCGGTCTGCTCGAGGAGCTGGTGTTCCGCGGCGCGCTGCTCAGGCTGCTGGAGGCCCGGTGGGGTGCGCCGGCGGCGCTCGGCGGCACCACCGCGACGTTCGCCGTCCTCCACCAGGGCCACGCGGCCTCCGCCGGCGAGCTGGCGCTCGTGCTCTCCTCGATGCTCGCCGCCTGCCTGCTGCTGGGGATCGTCGCGCTCCGGACGCGCAGCGTCTGGAACGCCGTCGCGGTCCACGCCGGCTGGAACACGACCTTCGGCGGCCGGCTCGTCGACGTCGGCGGTCCGGAGGAAGTCCTGGAACGCGCGGTCCTGCAGTTCCGGCTGCAGGAGACCGCCCCGATGCTCACCGGGGGCGGGGCGACCCTCGCCAGCGCGCCGCTCACCACCGGGCTCCTGCTGCTCGCCGCCGTCGCCGTCGGCCGGTTCGGACCGGGTCCGTCCGCTGGGCCGATGGCAGCCGGCGACGGGGCGAGGTGGGACTGATGGACGGCCGCTCGCCGACGGTCGGTCCGGGGAGCGGACCCGGAGGTCCGCCGTGAGCTGGCGGCTCGTCGCCCGACGCGAGGTGCTGGACGCCGGCCGGTCGCGTCGCCTCCGGGCCGTCGTCGGTCTGTTCGCGGCGGTCGCCGCCCTGGCCGTCGTCCTGCCCGCCGCGGCCGTCGAGGGGTCACTCGCCGCCGATGAGGCGCTCGCGTTCCTCGTGGCGCCGTTCACGACCGTCGTGGCCGTGACGGCGCTCCTCGCCGGCTACGGCGCGGTCGCCGGACCCAGGGCGGGCGGGCAGCTGAAGCTGGTGCTCGGCCTCCCGGTCCGGCGGTCGGCGCTGGTCGCCGGCGCGTTCGCCGGGCGGGCGGCCGTCGTCCTCGGCGGCGTCGGCATCGGGTTCGCCGTCGTCGCCGCAGCCCTGTCGGTCGTCCACGGCGCCGTCCCGGCGGGGCGGCTGCTCGCGCTGGCCGGCCTCGTCGGGCTCTACGCCGTGGCCGTCACCGCCCTCGCCGTCGGGCTCTCCGCGGCGACCGGGTCGCCCCGGCGCGCCGCCGCGGCGGCGGTGGGGGCGTTCGTGCTCTTCCAGTTCTTCTGGAGCCTCGTCCCGGGGGCGGTCCACTACCTCGTCGAGGGGTCGCTGCCCGGCCGGACCGTTCCGGCGTGGTTCGTCCTCCTCGAGCGGCTCCAGCCGCTCGCCGCCTTCCAGGCGGCCGCGGCCCTCGTCGTCCCTGCCGTCGACCGCGTCGTCCGGCTCTCCTCGGCCGGCTCGGGCTCGGCCGGCGCGCCGTCAGGCCCGGCCCTGGCCGACCGCCTCGGTCGGTCACCGCCGTTCTACCTCGCGCCGTGGTTCGGGGTCGTCACCCTGGCGGGGTGGACGGTCCTCCCGCTCGCCGTCGGGGTGCGACGGCTCCGCCGGGCGGACCTCTGATGGCCCGACCGCGCCCGCCCGGGGTCGCTCGGGACGGCCCGGCGTCGCGACGGGGCGACCGCCGTCGGGGTCGCCTCGTCGGGGACCCCCGACCGCGGCAGGTCCGGGCGTTCGTCCGCCGGTATCTCCGGCAGTACACGCGGAGCCCGCTCAGCCTGGCGTTCCTGGTCGCCTGGCCGGCGTTCTGGTACCTGCTGGTGGTCCACGTCCTCCTGGGGACCGCGACCGCTGACGCCGCGACCGTCGGCGCCGCCAAGGCGACCTACGCCGTCAGCTTCGGCCTCTTCGGGGCCTTCACGGTCGCGCTGAACGGCGTGGTCGGTTCCTTCACCGCCGACGTGCAGACCAAGCGGTACCGGAAGTTCCGCTCGCTGCCGGTCTCGCCGCTGGCGGACTTCGCCGGCCGGTTCCTCGCGGGGACCTCGCTGGCCGTCCTCTCGTACGGGTCGCTGCTCGCGATCGGCGCGCTCGACGGGGCGGCGTTCGCGCTCCGCTCGCCGGGCTCCCCGGCCGTCGTCGCGGCGAGCCTCGTCGCCTTCTCCGCGGTGGGGGTCGCGGCCGCGTTGACCGTCGCCGCGGCGGTCCCGCGGCCCGCCCACGCGACGACGCTGGCCACCGCGCTGCTCGTGTTCGCCTTCTTCGGCACCGGATTCAACGGCGCCGCCCCGGGGCTGTTCCCCGGACCCGGCTGGCTGCTCAACGTCATCCCGGTGACCGTGCTGACCAGGCTGCAGCTGTACCACCTCGTCGACTGGACGGCCGCCGGCTCGATGGGGGTCGCCCCGCCGTCGCTTCCGTCCGACCCCGTCTATCTGGCCCTGGTCGTCGTCTACGGGGGCGGCTCCCTGGCGCTGGGTGCCGCGGTGATGCGCCGACTCGTCTACCGCGCGGAGGTCGGCGAGTGAGCCCCGGCGAGGTCGCCGTCCGGACCGAGGCGCTGACGAAGTCCTTCGCCGGCGAGCGGGTCGTCGACGGCGTCGACCTCGAGCTTCCCACCGGGGAGATCACCCTCCTGATGGGCCCGAACGGCGACGGCAAGACCGTCCTCCTGTGCTGTCTCGCCGGAGGGCTGCGGCCGACGGCCGGCCGAGCGTCGATCCACGGGCGGCCGCCAGCGGAGGCCGGGGAACTGGTCAGTCTGCTGCTGCAGGGGTCGCTCGGGCTGCCCGAGCTGACCGCCCCCGAGACCGCCCGGTTCTACGCCGACCTCCACCCGGCCGCCACCGGGCGGTGGGAGCGCCTGCTCGGTCGCCTCGAGCTGACCGACAGAGACACCATCCTGAAGCACTGCTCCGGCGGGATGCGCCGGAAGGTCGAGCTGGCCGTCGCGCTCGATCCCGCGGTGCCGGTCTACCTGCTGGACGAGCCGAGCGCGGAGCTCGACCTGGGGGCCCTGCACACCCTGCACGCGGTCCTTCGAGAACGTCGCGACCGGGGGCGGACCGTCGTCCTCACCAGCCACTCGCCGCTCGACGCGCGGCTCGCGGACCGGGTGGTGTTCCTTCGCGACGGCGCCGTGGTCGCCGACGACGAGCCGGCGTCGCTGCTCGGGTCGCTGCCGCCGGTGGTGCGGCTCCGGGGAGCCGTCCACGGCGCGGCGAGCCCGGTCCGGCGTCACCTCCTCGGCGGGCACGTCTACGGCAGCGGCGCCGAGCTGCGCGGGTTTCTCGGGTCGACCGGCTCGCTGGTCGAGGTGCAGGCGGCGCTGGCCGGCCGGGACGCGACGGCCTCGCTCGACGAGCCGACCGCCGTCGACCTCTACGAGTTCCTCGCCGCCGTCGACGAGCGTTGACGGCCCGCGGGTGAGAAGGAGGGCGTCGACCCGCGGGCGCGAGCGGGGGCGACGAAGGGAAGCGGTGGACCGGGCGGTGCCACGACGGGTTCGGCGGACGGCTACCAGCTGCCGCTGACGTAGCAGCTCTGGACGATACCGAGAATCACGCAGAGCTGAGCTCCGAGCATGGGTGTCACCTCCGGCCCGCGTTGGCCCCGCCATCGGAGATAAACTCTCGCGGCCGGGGCGGGCCAGGGTCGACGGGGCCGGCGGCTCAGATGACGCCGGTCCGTCCGGCGACGTGCCGCGCGGCCGACTCGTTCATCCCCGTCCCCAGGATGGTGTACCGGTCCCTGATCTCGTGGGCGGTGGTGAGCGCGTGGACGACATCGTCCCCGTCGACGCCGAGCTCCCTGGCCGTCGTCGGGGCGCCGAGGCGCTCCAGCGCGTCGCGGATCGCCGACCAGTCGCCGTGCTCGCCGCTGTGGACGTACTCGACGAGGACGGTGCCGACCCCGACCTGGTGGCCGTGCAGCGCGGCGCCGGGCGCGATGCGGTCCAGCTGGTGGCTGAACAGGTGCTCCGCGCCGCTGGCCGGGCGCGAGGAGCCCGCGATGGACATCGCGACGCCGGAGGAGACCAGGGCCTTGACGACGATCCAGGCGGACTCCTCGAGGCCCGGGCGGATGGAGCCCGCGCTCTCGACGAGCATCTCGGCGGTCATCTCGGAGAGGGCGGCGGCGTACTCGGAGTACTCCACGTCCTGGAGCCGGTTGGCCAGCCGCCAGTCCTTCACGGCGGTGTAGTTCGAGATGATGTCGGCACAGCCCGCGGTCGTCAGCTCCCACGGCGCGTCGGCGAGCACGCCCGTGTCCGCGACGACGGCGACCGGGGGTTCGGCCGCGACGCTGTGGCGCGTGTCGCCCTCGGGGATGGAACCCCGGCCGCTGACGATGCCGTCGTGGCTCGCGGCGGTGGGCACGGAGACGAAGTCGAGGTCGCGCTCGTGGCCGGCCATCTTCGCGACGTCGATGGCCTTGCCGCCGCCGACGCCGACGAGGAACGTGGGCTCGTGCGCGTCCGCGGCCTCGAGGACGGCCTCGACCGACTCGAAGCTCGCCCGCTCGACCACGACGGTGTCCGGCTCGTAGCCGGCCGCCTCGAAGTCCGCGACGATCCGGTCGCCCGCGACCGACCGGGGCGTGGGGCTCGTCACGACGAGCGGCCGGGCGCCCAGCCGGAGGTCGTCGACGGCCGCCACGACGTCGCCGAGGACCTCGTGGCCGACGACGACGGTCCGCGGGAGCCGGATCCACGTGGACTTCTCGAACATCGCTCGTCCCTCCTCCGCACTCCCCGACCAAACCGTTTGCCCTGTGCGGGCGGGTGGCTATCCCCGGCCGGCGGGGCCCGCCTGAGGGACGTCGCTCCCGCCTCAGAGGGTGTCGAGCACGCCGAGCACGCGCTCCTCGGCGTCGCGGCCGGGGTCGTGTTCGGCGCCGTCGCGGTCGCTTCCGAGGTGGTCCTCCGCCGTCCGGGCCATGGTCTCCTCGACGGGCGTCGAGGCCCAGCCGAGCGCGGCCAGCTTCGACGTGTCGAAGACGTGCGGGTACTCGCGATAGAGCACGAAGTCCGACGGGGCGAGGCCGCCGGCCGACAGCTCGCGCGGGCCGGCCGTGACGACCTCGACGTCCCGGCCCATCGCGTCGGCGGCCAGCCGAACGGTCTCCGCGAGGGTGAGCAGGCGGCGGTCGCCGACGTTGTACGCCTCGCCGGGCTCGCCGCGCTCGGCGACGACGACGAGGGCGCGTGCGACGTCCTCGACGTAGGCGCGGTGCCAGAGGTTCTGCCCGTCGCCGGGGACGACCAGCCGGTCGTAGCTCGCGACCCGGTCGAGCCAGTAGTCGAGCCGCTCGGTGTAGTCGTGCGGGCCGTAGACGATGCAGGGCCGGACGCTCGTGGCGTCGACGCCGTCCGCCGCGGCCTCGAACACCGCCCGGTCGCCCTCGGCCTTCCGCGCGCCGTAGCTCGCCGGCCCGTCGTCGGTCGCCTGCTCCGGGGTGCACGGCTCGAGCGCCGTCTCGTCCTCGCGCTTGGGGACGACCTCCTCGGCGTAGGCGTCGCCGGAGGAGACGTAGACGTACGCGTCGACGTCGGCGAAGACGGTCGTCGCGGCCCGGACGTCGCGGGGGTGGTAGGCGACGACGTCCACGACGACGTCGGGGTCGACGCGTCCCGCGGCGGCCTCGAGGGCGCTGTCGTTCGTCCGGTCGCCGGCCACGTGGCGCACGCGGTCGTCTCCGGCGAACGGGTCGGGGTGGTTGCCGCGGTTGAACGTCGTCACGTCGTAGCCCGCCTCGAGGAACGCCTCGACCGCGTGGCGACCGACGAACCGGCTGCCGCCGATGACGAGGACCGTGTCCATGACGCGGCCGAGGGGGGACCCGGTGAAAACGGTGGCGGGTCGGGCCTACCGCTCGACGGCGAACGGGGCGACGGCCGAGAGGCGCTCCGGGCCGTCGAACGGCACGACGAAGGCGTGCCGGCCGGGGTCGAGGGCCAGGAAGACGCGCTGGTCGGCGTCCGCGCTGTCGGCCGGCGGGGCCGACGGACTGCGGACGCCGGCGGGCGACGTTCGACCGTCGCCGGCGACGCGGGCGGACACCGCGAGCAGCCAGGTGTACGCCTCGCCGGGAGCTAGATCGACCCGCGGCTCGAAGCCGGTGGCGGGGGCGACGCGGACCCACTCCTCGCCTTCGAGCCGGAGGACGGACCAGGCGTGGGGGTCCAAACCGTAGCGTTCGTCGGTCGCGTTGGTGGCGCTCACCCGGAGCCGCCACGCCTCGCCCGCGACCGCTCCGACCGAGCGCTCGACGGCGAGCGGGCCGCCGTCGTCGGCGGGGCAGACCGCCCGCCGGGCTCCGACCCGTTCCGGGCAGCCCCGCGCGGTCCGGTCGCCGGCGGGGGCGGTAGCCTCGTCGCCGAGGCCGGGATTCGGCAGGGCACGCCCGCTGCAGCCCCCCAGGGCGGCTGCCCCGGCGGCGCCGAGGAACGTCCGTCGCTTCACGATTGGCGGTGAACGGTTCGTGGGGAAGTCGGTTTCGGTGACGAAAGCGGCGATTTCACCCTCCCCCGCGTCGTCTCCCGCCGTTCAATCCGACCGGCCGTCGCCCGGGAACTCGACCTGATAGGCGGTGTGCTCGAGGCGGTCCTCGCGCAGCGGGCCGCAGAACAGGAGCGTGCAGGCCGACTCGTCGCCGTCAGACTCGCTTCGCTCGTCCGACGAGCCTCCGCTCGCTTCGCTCGCGGAGACGCCGTCCGCGCCGTGCTCGACGCCCGGCGGGACCCAGAAGGCGTCGCCGGCCGCGGCGTCGAACGTCTCCTCGCCGACGTGGAACGTGCAGACACCCTCGAGGACGTAGACCAGCTGCTCCCACGGGTGGGCGTGGCGGTCGCTCACCCGGCCGGACGCGACGCGGGTGATTCCGAGCATGGCGTCGAGGCCCCGCAGGAACCGCTGGCTCGTGCCGTCGCCCTCGCGGCCGGGCACGTCGGCGAGGCGGTACACCGACGGGACCGCGTCGGAATCGTACTGGCGGACCATGG
>CAZVOR010000023.1:0-8795 GCA_964628745.1 uncultured Halobacteriales archaeon | reverse complement strand
TCGGCGAGGCGGTACACCGACGGGACCGCGTCGGAATCGTACTGGCGGACCATGGCGGGTCGGCTCCCGACGGGGGCTTGGATGTGTCGGTAGCGAGCGAACCGAAGGTTCGCGAGCCTCGTCGGACGAGCGGTCCGACGGAGCCAGCCGGATCAGTGCATCAGCCGGCCGGCGGTGACGTTGAGCGCCTGGCCCAGCACGCGGTCGGCCCGGGTCGAGCAGAGGTACAGCACCGCGCCGGCGACGTCCTCGGCGCGGGTGAACTCGCCGAGCGGCGAGCCCTCGCGGAACCGGTCCTCGACCGCCGAAACGGGGACGTCGAGGTTCTCGGCGCGCGTGGCCATCACGCGGTCGAGCCGCTCGCCGGCCACGGTCCCGGGTACGACGGCGTTGACCGTCACGCCGCGCGGGCCGAGCTCGAGCGCCAGCGCGCGGGTGAAGCCGATGAGCCCCATCTTCGCCGTGGCGTACGGCAGCCGGTTGGTCCGCGGCAGCTTCGCGCTCTTCGAGGAGAGGCTGACGACCCGGCCCGCGTCGCTCTCGACGAGGTAGGGGATGGCGGCCCGCGTCGGGTTGAACACCCCGCCGAGGTTCACCGCCATCGTGTCCATGAACGCCCCGGGCGCGATCCGCTCGGCCGGTTCGCGCGGGCCGGCGACCCCCACGCAGTTGACGAGGATGTCGAGGCCGTCGAGCGACGCGGCGGCGGTCTCGACGAGCGACGCCGCAGCGTCGGGGTCGCTCACGTCGGCCGGGACGGGAAGCGCCCGGCCGCCCGCGTCCTCGATGGCCTCGGCGGTCCGCTCGGCGGCGTCGGCGTCGACGTCGTTGACGGCGACCGACACCCCGGCCTCGGCCAGCTGGCCGGCTATCTCGCGGCCGATACCGCGCCCGGCGGCGGTGACGACGGCGCGCTCGCCCTCGATGCACAGGTCGGCGGTGGGCATGGCCCCGGAGACGGTAGCCGGCCCAAAACCGTTTCGGCGGCGCCGGCGGGGCCGCCGATGCACCCGCCCCCTCCGCGGCGGGCGTCGACCCGGTCAGTCCGCGCTCTCGGAGACCGGGACGTCACCCCGGCCGGCCGCCGCGGGCGCGGGGAGCGCCCGGCGGGCGTCGGCCCCCGGCCGCTCGCCGATGGCCTGCTCGTAGGCCTCCGGCATGACCTTCGCGAACCGGCCGCGAGCGGCCTCCCAGTCGGCGAGCAGCGCCTCGGCGCGGGCCGAACCGGTGTAGGCGGCGTGGTTCTCCACCAGGCGGTGGAGCGCGGCCTCGTCGGACGCCTCGAGCTCGCGGGAAACCCGGACCATGTCGAGGTTGCACCGCGCCTCGAAGTCGCCGGCGGGGTCGTAGACGTAGGCGACGCCGCCGGACATGCCCGCGGCGAAGTTCTTGCCCGTCTCCCCGAGCACGGCGACGATGCCGCCGGTCATGTACTCGCAGCCGTGGTCGCCGACGCCCTCGACCACGGCCTTCACGCCGGAGTTGCGAACGGCGAATCGCTCGCCGGCGACGCCGTTGACGTACACCTCGCCGCCGGTGGCGCCGTAGAGCGCCACGTTGCCGACGAGCGTGTTCTCGGCCGGGTCGTAGGCCGCGCGCTCGGGAGTCCGGACGACGAGCTTGCCGCCCGACAGGCCCTTCCCGAGGTAGTCGTTGGCGACGCCCTCGAGGTCGAAGGTGACCCCGCCCGCGAGGAACGCGCCGAACGACTGGCCGGCGGCGCCGTGGAACTCGACGCGGACGGCGTCGTCGGGCAGCCCGTCCGGGCCGTGACGCCTGGAGATGCGGTTCGACAGCGTGGCGCCGACGGCCCGGTCGACGTTGGAGATGCCCGCCGCGAGCGAGACCGCCTCGTCGCCAGCGAGCGCCGGCTCGGCGGCCTCGATGAGGTCCCAGTCGAGGGCGCCGTCCAGCTCGTCGTCCTGGCGGGTCGTGTTGGTGCGGCCGTCGTTGGCCTCGGGTTCGGCGAGCATCGACGAGAGGTCGACCCGGCCCGCCTTCGGGTGGTCGACGTCCGTGCGCTGGCGGAGCACCCCCACCCGGCCGACCATCTCCTCGACGGTCGTAAAGCCCAGCTCGGCCATCAGCTCCCGGAGCTCCTGGGCGACGAACGTGAAGTAGTTGACGACGTGCTCGGGCTCGCCCCGGAAGCGCTCGCGGAGCTCCTCGGCCTGGGTGGCGACGCCGACCGGACAGGTGTTCATGTGGCACTGCCGGGCCATCACGCAGCCCTCGGTCACCAGCCCGGCGGTCCCGAAGACGTACTCCTCGGCGCCGAGCAGCGCGGCCACGGCGACGTCGCGGCCGGTCATCATCCCGCCGTCGGTCGAAAGCCGCACGCGGGAGCGCAGCCCGGTCGCGCGGAGCAGCTGGTTGGCCTCGGCGACGCCGAGCTCCCACGGGACACCGGCGTTCTTGATGGAGGTGCGCGGGCTCGCGCCGGTGCCCCCGGAGTGCCCGGAGATGTGGACGACGTCGGCCTTGGCCTTCGCGCAGCCGGCGGCGATGATGCCGACGCCCGCCTCGGCGACGAGCTTGACGTTGACGTCGGCGCCGGGGTTGGCCGCCTTCAGGTCGAAGATGAGCTGTTTCAGGTCCTCGATGGAGTAGATGTCGTGCTGGGGCGGCGGCGAGATGAGTCCGACGCCCGGGACGGACTGCCTGACGTGGGCGATCATCTCGTTGACCTTGTGGCCGGGGAGGTGTCCCCCCTCGCCGGGCTTGGAGCCCTGGGCCATCTTGATCTGCAGCTCGTCGGCGGCCGCCAGGTACGCCGAGGTCACGCCGAACCGGCCCGAGGCGACCTGCTTGATGTTGCACTCCTTGGCCGTGCCGAACCGCTCGGGGGGCTCGCCGCCCTCGCCCGAACCGCTCTTGGCGCCGAGCCGGTTCATCGCGACCGAGAGCGTCTCGTGGGCCTCGGGCGACAGCGACCCGAGGCTCATCGAGCCGGTCGCAAAGCGGCGGACGACCTCGTGGACGGGCTCGACCTCGTCGATGGGGACCGGCTCGCGGTCGGCGTCGAACTCGAGCAGCCCGCGCAGCGTCTGGAGCGTCTCGGCCTGGTCGTTGACGAGCTCGGCGAACTCCAGGTAGCGGTCGTACTCGCCGGTGCGGACCGCCTGCTGGAGCTTGCCGACGGTCTTGGGGTTCCACTGGTGGTGGATGCCCGTCGAGCGGTGCTCGAACTCGCCCATCCGGGCCAGCTCCGGGTCCTCGCCGAAGCCCGCCGCGTGGCGCTCTACGAGGTCTGCTTCGAGCTCCTCGATGCCGATGCCGCCGGTCCGGTTCGGCGTCCCCGTGAAGTACGCCTCGACGAAGCCGGCGTCGAGGCCGACGGCCTCGAAGATCTGCGCGCCGCGGTAGGACTCCACCGTCGAGATGCCCATCTTGGACATCACCTTCAGCAGGCCGTCCTCGAGCGCGCCGACGTAGGCGGCGATGGCCTCCCCGGCCTCGGCGCCGTCCGGGCCGGCGACGACGTCCTCGATGGTCTGGTAGGCGAGGTACGGGTTCACGGCGCCGGCGCCGTAGCCCACGAGCGTGCACAGCTGGTGGACGGTGCGGACGTCGCCCGTCTCGACGACGAGGCCGACGTGGTTCCGCCGGCCGCTCCGGACGAGGTGGTGGTGGACCGCGCCCGTCGCGAGCAGCGCCGGGACGGGCACGCGGTCGGGCCCCGTCGCCCGGTCGGAGAGCACGACGACGTCGTCGCCGGCCTCGACCACCGCGTCGGCCGCGGCGCGGATCCGCTCGACGGCTCCCTCGAGCGTCTCGCCCTCGGGGTCGTAGGTCGTGTCGAGGACGGCCGACGAGAGGCCCCGCTCGTCGAGCCGCGTTACGGCCTCGGTCTGCTCGTCGGTGAGCACCGGCGAGGAGAGCACGAGCTGGTTGGCGTGCGCGGGCGTCTCCGCCAGGAGGTTCCGCTGGAAGCCCAGCCGCGTCTCGAGGCTCATCACGAGCTCCTCTCTGATGTTGTCGATGGGCGGGTTCGAGACCTGGGCGAACAGCTGCTTGAAGTAGGAATCGAGCCCCCGGTTGTAGTCCGAGAGCACCGACAGCGGCGTGTCGTCGCCCATCGAGCCGACGGGGTCCTTGCCCTGCGTGGCCATCGGCTCGATGAGGTTGTCGAGCTCGTCGTGGGTCAGCCCGTGGACGGCCTGGTGGGCCCGCAGCGACTCGATCGGGTCGCGCGGCAGGACGGCGTCGCGGTCGACGAGGTCGTCGAGCCGGACCTGCTGGTCGGCGACCCACTCGGCGTACCGGTCGTCGGTGAGGTCGTCGAACACCTCGTCGTCGGGGACGACCCGGCCGACGGTCGGGTCGGCGAGGAACAGCTGGCCGGGCTTGAGCCGGCCGCGCTCGACGACGGTCCCGACGTCGACGTCGAGCGCCCCGGCCTCGCTGGCCATCACCAGCCGGCCGTCCCCGGTGCGCTCGTAGCGGCACGGCCGCAGGCCGTTCCGGTCGAGGGCGGCGGCGACGCGCTCGCCGTCGGTGCCGACCACCAGCGCCGGGCCGTCCCAGGGCTCGACGAGCGACGCGTGGTAGTCGTACCACGCCTCGCGGTCGGGGTCGGTGTTGTTCTCCTCGGCCCGCCACGCCTCGGGGACGAGCATCCGCAGGGCGTGCGGGAGGTCGCGGCCGGCGGCGAGCAGCAGCTCGAGGGCGTTGTCCACCGAGGCGGTGTCGCTCTGGGTCTCGTCGGCGATGACGGGCTTGAGGGTGTCGACGTCGTCGCCGAACGCCTCGGACGCGAGGTCGGTCTCCCGGGCCCGCATCCAGTTGATGTTCCCGCGGATGGTGTTGAACTCGCCGTTGTGGATGATGCGCCGGTACGGGTGCGCCAGGTGCCAGGCGCCGAGCGTGTTCGTCGAGAAGCGGGCGTGGACCAGCACGAAGGTCGACCGCACCCGCTCGTCGAGGAGGTCCGGGTAGTAGCCCGGCAGCTGGCTCGAGGACAGCAGGCCCTTGTAGACGACCGTCTGCCGGTCGAGCGAGGCGACGTAGAACGATTCGGCCCCCTCGAGCTCGCCGGCCGCCGCCCCGCGCTCGACCGCCTTCTCGACGGCCCGGCGACCGACGTACAGCGAGCGGTCGAACGCCTCGGGCGAGCGGTCGCCGGGGGCCACGAAGCACTGCCAGACGTCGGGCTCGGAGGCGAGCGCCGTCCGCCCGAGCCCGTCGTTGTCGGTGGGGACGTCGCGCCAGTGGACGACCTCGAGGCCGCGGTCGGCGAGCGTCCGCGAGACCAGGTCGCGGAGCGCCTCGGCGGCGGCCGCGTCGGGGGGCAGGAAGACGACCCCGACGGCGTACCCGGCCGGCAGGTCGGCGTCGACGACGTCCTCGAAGAACTCGCGGGGCGTCTGCAGGAGGACGCCGGCCCCGTCGCCGGTGTTCGCCTCCGCCCCCGTGGTCCCGCGGTGTTCGAGGTTGGCGAGCAGCTCGAGCCCGTCGGCGACGACGTCGTGGGCCCGGCCGCCGTCGAGGTCCATGACCACGCCGACGCCGCAGTTCGAGCGGGCGTCGGCGGGGTCCGCGAGGAGCGTGGGGCCGCCGCTCGCGGCAGGTGGTCGGCTCATACCGGCGGGGCGGGGTGCGCCGATATACCGCTTCTCCTGTAATTATAAGTGTTTACTAATGCCAAGGAAGGGCATATTAGGAACGATAATATTGATTTATATTGTTCACCATCGATATTAACCTTGTTCGGCTGTCCCGGGCGAGGTCGGCGTGGCGCCCGGCCGTGGGCCGCACCGGCGATCCCGCGCGGCCACCGGCCCGGTCACGAGCGTCGCACTCCGCGGGGCGGGCTCAGTAGGACCGGGCGAAGTAGGCGGTCTCGACCGCGGAATCGCCGCAGATGGCGCACGCGTCGTCGACGGGCTCGGCGTCCTCGTCGAGCGGCAGCAGCACGATGTCCGCCGCGACCTCGTCCTTGACGGCCGTCTCGCACGCCTCGTCGCCGCACCACCCGACCCTGACGTAGCCGCCGTACCGCCCGATGGTCCCGAGGATCTCCTCGCGGGAGCCGGCCTCGCGGACGTTCTCCTCGAGGACGTCGGCGGCAGCGTCGTAGAGCGTGCCGTAGACGGTCTCGAGGTGCTCGTCGACGGCCTCGACGACGCGGTCGGCGTCGACGACGTGGGTCTCGCCGTCGGGGCGGTGCACGAGCGTGACGGTCCCGTCGTCGGCCTCGTTCGGCCCGACCTCGAGGCGCAGGGGGACGCCCTTCAGCTCCCACTCGTTGAACTTGAAGCCGGGGTTGCGCTCGTCGCGGTCGTCGAGGTGGACCCGGACCCCGGCCGCCGAGAGCTCGTCGGCGACGCCCCCGGCGAAGTCGAGCACCGCCTCGCGGCTGTCCTCCTGCCAGATGGGGACGACGACGGCCTGCGTGGGCGCGACGGTCGGCGGCAGGACGAGCCCCTGGTCGTCGGAGTGGGTCATCACGAGGGCGCCGAGCGCGCGCCACGACAGGCCCCAGGAGGTCGTGTGGGCGACGCGCTCGTCCTCGCGTGCGTCCACGTAGGTGATGTCGAACGCCTCGGCGAAGGTCGTTCCCAGGTAGTGGCTCGTGCCGCCCTGGACGGACCTGCCGTCGGGCATCAGCGCCTCGACGGTCGTGGTGGTGTCCGCGCCGGGGAACTTGTCGTGCTCGGGCTTTCTCCCCTTGAGCACGGGGATGGCCAGGACCTCCTCGTAGAGCCGCTCGTACTGGTCGAGCCGGAGCATCGTCTCCGCCCGGGCGTCCTCGCGGGTGGCGTGGGCCGTGTGGCCCTCCTGCCAGAGGAACTCCTTGGTGCGGAAGAACGGCTTGGTCTCGGTCGCCTCCCACCGGACGACGCTGTTCCACTGGTTCAATCGTAGCGGGAGGTCCCGGTGGCTGCGGACCCACCTGGCCATGAACGGCGCGATGATGCTCTCGGAGGTCGGCCGGACCGCGAGGCGCTCCTCGAGCTCCTCGTAGCCGCCGTGGGTGACCCACGCCACCTCCGGGTCGAACCCCTCGACGATCTCCTTCTCGCGCTCGAGGTACGACTCGGGGATGAACAGCGGGAAGTAGGCGTTCTGCGAGCCGGTCTCCTTGAACCACCGGTCGAGGTAGCCCTGGAGGCGCTCCCAGACGGCGTAGGCCCGCGGTCGCGTGACGATGAACCCGCCCATCGGGGCGTAGTCGGCCAGCTCGGCCTTCCGGACGACCTCCGCGTACCACTCGCCGGGGTTGTGCTCCTTGGACTCGGTGATGCCGAGCTCCTGCGTGCCCTGCTCGCTCATACCCGATGGTGTGCCACCGCGGCCTTATACCGTGCGCTTCGCGGGAGGGCGGTCGGCCGGGGGAGCGGACCGCGTGTGGCCTGCCGGCCGCGAAGGAGGTCTCTACGGGTCCGTCGCGCGTCCGGCCGTCGGGTCCACGGCGAACGGGTCGTCGCGCTCGCGCCACGCCCAGCCGGGCATTCGGGTCTGAAAGCCCGCGGCGAGCGCGGCCTCGAGGTCGTCGGCGCCCGCGGTGGCGCCGTCGTGGTGGTGGATATCGGCGAAGTGGAACGTGGCCTCGGCGAGCGTCGACAGGGCCCCGCCGCCGGCGACGAACGACGCCAGCTGGCGGCCGAGCAGCTCGTCGACGACGAAGCCGGGGTGGTCGCCTTCGACGTCCAGCTCGCGGAGCAGCGCGACCAGCGCGGCGACGTTCACGGCCCGGTCCCCGTCGGCGAAGACGGCGTCGACCTCGGCCCGGTAGGCGTCGGCCGAGACGGAGGCGACCTCGACCGCGAACGCCGCCGCGAGGCGCTCACGGACGTCGTTGATGAGCGGGACGACGACGTCCGCGCGGTCGCGCACCCAGTCGCGCTCGGCCGTCACCGCGGCGGGAGTCAGCTCCATAGCCCGGCGACGGGGCGGGAGGTAAGGAGCGTTGCGAAGCCTTTTATAACGAGGGGCGTTTAGCGCCACTCAAGCGGGTTTTGGCGACCCTGTCCCGCGGCCGGCGAGCGTCCGGCGTTCCCATGTCACCTCCGACACGGCGGAACCGTCCACGCGGATTCGTTCCGACGCCGCCACTGTCCGCCCCGGCCGTCCCGCCGCGTTCGGTTCGCGGTCGGGGTCGGGGCCGCCCCACCCCGTCACAGCCCCGTACGCCACCGTCGGGCCACCGGCGGAAGGCGAGGGGCGAGAAACGCCCATGAGTGCTGTAGAGAAGCAACTCGAATCCATTCACGAGCAGATCGTCGGCGAACTCCCGCGGGACATCTCCGTCTCGGACGTCACGTACGAGGGCCCGGAGCTGGTGCTGTACACCCGGGACCCGAAGAAGTTCGCCGAGAAGGGCGACCTCGTCCGGACGCTGGCCAGCAAGCTCCGCAAGCGCATCACCGTCCGGCCGGACCCCGACGTCCTCTCCCGGCCGAGCGACGCCGAGGCCGCCATCATGGAGGTCATCCCGGAGGAGGCCGGGGTCGCCGACCTCGACTTCCACGAGGACACCGGCGAGGTCGTCATCGAGGCCGAAAAGCCCGGCCTGGTCATCGGCCGTCACGGTTCGACGCTCCGGGAGATCACCCAGCGGGTCGGCTGGACCCCGGAGGTCGTCCGGACCCCGCCCATCGAGTCGGCGACCGTCACCAACGTCCGGAACTTCCTCAAGCAGGAGCGCCAGGAACGCCGGGCCATCCTCGAGCGGGTCGGCCGGCAGATCCACCGCGAGGAGCTCAACGACGAGGACTGGGTCCGCATCACGACGCTGGGCTGCTGCCGCGAGGTCGGCCGCGCCTCGTTCGTCCTCTCGACGCCGGAGACGC
>CAZVOR010000022.1:3010-22778 GCA_964628745.1 uncultured Halobacteriales archaeon | reverse complement strand
CGTTCACGGTCGTGTCGGTGGCCGTCTCGGGGCTGGTGGTGCGGCGGGCCGGGTAGGCGCTACTCCGGCGTCAGCCCGGCCTCCTCGACGCGCATGATGGCCTCGCCGTCGGGGAGGTTGGGCGCGTCGACGAGCCGGACGATCCGCTTGTTGTTCTTCGACTTGCGCAGGTACAGCCGGAACGTCGAGGTGTGCCCGAGGATGTTCCCGCCGATGGGCTGGGTCGGGTCGCCGAAGAACGAGTCGGGGTTCGAGGCGACCTGGTTCGTCACGGCGATGGCGACGTTGTGCAGGTCCCCGATGCGCATCAGGTCGTGCAGGTGCTTGTTGAGCTTCTGCTGGCGCTCGGCGAGCGTGCCGCGGCCGACGTACTCGGCGCGGAAGTGGGCGGTCAGCGAGTCCACGCAGAGCACGCGCACCGGGAACTCGTCGTCCGCGGCGTCGGCGGCCAGCTCGTTGGCCTTCTCGGCGAGCAGGATCTGGTGGTTCGAGTTGAACGCCTTGGCGACGTGGATGTTGTCGAGCATGACCTCGACGAGCGCCTCGAGGGCGGCCTCGTCGTCCGGCTCGCCCTCGACGCCGTGGAGTTCCATGGTGGCCGCGATGACCTCGTCGTCGAGCCCGCGGACCATCTGGTCGATGCGCTCGGGGCGGAACGTGTCCTCCGAGTCGATGAAGATGGCCGACCCCTCGAGCCCGCCGTGCTCGCGCGGGAGCTGGACGTTGACGGTCAGCTGGTGGGTCACCTGGGACTTGCCGGAGCCGAACTCGCCGTAGACCTCGGTGATGGACTGGGTCTCGACGCCGCCGCCGAGCAGCTCGTCGACGTCCGGGACGCCCCAGGTGAGCTTGCCGATCTGCTCGCGGCGCTCGAGGACCGCGGAGCCGGTCTCGAACCCGCCGACGTCGGCGGCCTGCCGGGCCGCCTGGATGATGTCGGACGCCGTCGACTCGCCGATGTCCGCGAGGTTCGCGAGCTCGCCGGGGCTGGCCACCGCGAGGCTCTGGTAGGAGTCGAACCCCGAGTCGCCGAGCTTCTCCGCGGTCGCCGGGCCGACGCCGGGCAGGTCCTCGAGGACTGGTTTCGCTGCCATGGACTGCCGTTGTTCGCCCCGACATATAAACCTCCGTAGACAGGGTGGTGGAAGTGAACGTCCGGCGCCGGTGGACCGGCCGGAGGCAGGGCTCGACGCCCGGCGTCGTCGTCCGGTCGAGCGCCCCCGTCGCTCGGTCCCCGTCGCTCGGCCCCCGTGGCTCGGTCCCCGTCGCCCGGCGTCAGTCGACGACCCACACGCCGTCCTCGAACCGGACGACGACGTCGAACAGCTGCCGGACCGTGTCGACGACCTGGTCGTCGACCCGCTCGGGGTCCAGATGGTAGTGCGCCCGGCCGCCCAGCGACTTCACCCGGCCGGTGAGCACGTGGAGGAACCGGAATGCCCGCGGGAGCTCGACGAAGTTGAGCAGCGCCGACAGGGTGTGCACGCAGAGCACGGCCGGCCCCTCCGGCGCCTCGAGTGCCTCGCTCACCGAGAGGCCGAGCCGGAAGAGGTCGGTCGGGTCGCTGATGGAGGTGACGGTCACCTCGCCGTCCGCTGCGGACGCCGTGGTGGACTGGGCCGCCTCCGGCTGCGAGGCGTCGCCCATGCAGATGACCGACGCCGTGTCGGCGGGGACGTCGAGCCCCTCGAGCGCGTCGAGCCGCTCGTCGGCGGTCATGATGAAGGAGACGAGGACGATGCTGGAGCCCGCTTCCGTGTGCGCCCGGAGCAGCGCGCCGCAGTCCCCCGACTCGTGGGCGTGGTCGGAGAGCACCAGCACGTTCCTCGCGTCGGCGATCTCGTCGGGCGGCGTCGGGATACCCCAGATGTCGTCGGTCATCGGGCCGACGCCTCCGCGGCCTCCGGTTCGACGTTCGCTCCGGCGGCCGTTCCGCCGGCCTGCCGCGCGAGCTCGGGCGGCGGCCCGTCGTCGCCGAACCGCATCCGACGGCCGAGCAGCGTCTGGGCGAGGGCGGAGCCGCCGAAGGTCAGGAGCACGACGGCGCCCCAGGCCAGGTCCGGCAGGCGGTCGAACGGGACCACCTCGAACCAGGCCAGCGCGAGCAGCACCGCGTTCGCGACGGCCAGCCCCAGGTAGTAGACGCTCCAGGGGACGTCGTCGCTCGGGACCACCTCGAGGTAGATGTCGATGTCGGCGAACTCGGGCGCCAGCGTGGCGACGCCGCGGTCGGCGTCGTACTCGATGATGCCCTCCCGGTCCATGGAGGGCAGGTGAGACTGGTAGAGGGCGATGTACACGCGCTTTCGCTCCTGGGAGCGGAGCGCGTCGACGGGCTTTCCGTTCTCCCAGGCGGCGACCTGCTCGGCGAGCTCCCGGAGGGTCACGGGCTCGTCCTGCTGTTTGAGGTAGTGCAGCGCGTAGCGACGCCGCCGGTCGGCGAGCAGCCCGTAGATGCTCTCGCTGGAGGGACCGTCCGCGCCCACCTCGTCCGCGTTCCGCGATTCCCCGGAGCTGGTCATGCCTCAGAAGGTCCTGCGGGATAGATTCGGGAGCCTGATATAAGTATTGTGTCGGAGATACGTTCGACGACGCCCCGAGGGCGCCCGGAATTAGGGGCCCCTAACCCCGTTTTAGGGGGTGATACCGCCGATTAGACGGTGCTAACCTCGCGTTAGAGAGATGTAACAAAGACCCCCTAACGCCTGCGACGGAGCAGGCACGACCGACGACCGCAACCCGACCCCGCGGTTGTGGGCGTGTACAAACAACCAACCATGCGACCCAAAGGCAAGCTCCTGGCCCTGTTCGCCATCTTCGTGGCGATCGGCCTGGTGACCGCGTCCGGCGCGTTCACGAGCACGTCAGTGGACAGAACGATGACCATCGGCGTGGCCGACGACTCGGCCGCCCTGCTCGGCCTCGCGCCGAACAGCACGAGCCAGAACGGCGGCTACGCGGACGGGACGGGCGACGTCGTCTCCGTCACCATCGACAACGCGAACCTGGACGCCGACACCCACGTCGACCACGTCCTGAACGTCTCGAACAACGGCGATTCGACCGTCGACATCTGGGTCACGCTGTCGGGCACGAACACGACGGCCGTGACGCTGTACCAGGGACCCATCAGTGACGGCAACGCCATCGGGAACGCGCAGGGCGCGGGCTTCCAGCTCGCGTCCGGGGCGAGCGCCAGCGTCTCCATCCGGATCGACACGCGCGGGACCAGCGACTCCGCCGGCACCACGCTGGTCGACACCGTGACGTTCCACGCGGCGACGCCGTGACCGGCCAGTCCCGCGTCGTCGGCCCCTGATCCACCCACACGGTCCGTATAGCCACCCGACCGAGTAGCGACCGAACCCACCCACCCATGACCAAGTCGTCCGTCGTGCTGGCCCTCGTCGCCGTCCTGCTGCTGGGACTCGTCGTCCCGACCGGGGCGGCCGGCAGCGACCAGCTCTGGGCCGAGCCGAGCGTGGTGCTCCAGCCCCACGACGGCCCCAACGGGCAGTACGCCGCCATCGGGGGCGACGGCAACCTCTCCGTCGACCTCTCGAGCCCCGGCGTCAACGCCGGCGCGACGACGACCGTCGACGACGTGTTCTACGTGAACAACACCGACGACGAGTCGGTGGCGGTCTGGTTCAGCCACGCGGCCATGGACGAGGTCGTCCTCTCGATCGACGGCCAGCCCGCCCAGGGCGCCGAGCAGCAGTACGTGCTCGCGCCCGGCGAGGGCGCGTCCGTCGGCGTCACGGTCGACGCGACGGCCCGCTCGCCGGGCGAGGTGGTGCTCTCGGAGTTCACGATCCACGCCGACGACCCGGTCGACGACGGGGGCGACGGCGGCGCTGGCGGCTCGGGCACGTCGTCGACCGACGAGCCGACGGACGACGACGGACCGGCGCCCACCCCCGCCGCCGACGTTTCGGCCGAACTGCCGGAGCCCTCCGGCGACGACGAGGTGATCTTCGCGGACGGGACGGCCGCGGACGCCGAGATCCGGTCGCTGCCCGCCGGGTCCATCGACGAGCTGTCCGCCGGGGCCGACCCCTCCGGACTGCCGCGGCCGGTCATCGACGCCGCGACGGCCCCGCGGACCCTCGACCCCGACGGCGGTACGCTCTCCCCGGCCGGGGACGCGGACGGCCTCGTCGAGGCCGGCGAGACGCTCACCCTCGCCGGCGAGCGCACGATCGTCGGCGACGTCGACGCCATCCAGCCCGACCGACGCGTCGCCCGGCTGGTCGAGGTGGACGTGCCGGCCGACCGGGCGGGAAGCCCCGCCTACGTCCGGCTGGCCGTCGACCGGTCGAGCCTGGGCGACGCCGACCCCACCGCGGCCCGCATCGGCCGGCACACCGCGGACGGCTGGCAGCTGCTCGAGACGCGCGTGGTCGAGGCCGACGGGGAGCGGGCGGTCCTCGAGGCCCGCACGCCGGGCTTCAGCCCGTTCGCCGTGTTCGTCGACCCCCGGGTGACCTACACCTGGGAGCTGCCAGACGGCCGGACGGTCGACGGGGTGGCCGTCGACCAGCGGTTCGACCGGCCGGGCGTCCACGAGGTCTCGCTGACCGTCACCGACGCCCGCGGCCGCACGTCGTCGACGACCTACCGCGTCCTGGCCAACGACCGGCCGACCGTGACCATCGAGGAGCCCGGGTCCATCGCGCCGGGCGAACCGGCGACCCTGCGCGCGAACGTCACGAACGAGGTCGGCAACGCGACGGTCACCTGGCAGTTCGCCGACGGCTCGACGGCCGTCGGGACGACCGTCGAGCGCGCGCTCGCGGCCGGCGAGCACGTCGTCCGCGTCGAGGCCGTCGACGAGTACGGCGCCGCCGGCCGCGACTCGGCGGCCCTCGCGGTCGGGCCGGCCGCCGACGCCGGCCGGGTCAGCGTCGCGCTGTTCCACCTGCGCCTCACGCTCCCGGAGCAGCTCGTCTACCTCGCCTCCGTCCTGCTCCTGCTGGTATCGTTCGGCCGGCTGTGGGCCGAGCGCCGGCATCGCCTCGGGGTCCGGTGATGGGGCGGTCCCCCGCCTCCCCGCCCGCGCCCTCGTTCGGGGAGGAGCTGGTGCGGCGGGGCGCCGCTCGCGAGGTCGGCCTCCTCCTGGCCGTCCCGGCGGTCCTCGTGGGGGTCTTCCTGCTGCCCGCCCCCCTCCGCGACGGGCTGGTCCTCCGGGCCGACGACCCGACTCTGGTCGCCGCGTTCGCGGCGCACTACGTCCACCGTTCGGTCCCGCACCTCGCGGGGAACCTCGTCCTCTACGCGGGCGCGGTCGGGCTCGGCTACCCGCTGGCGCTGCTCGGCGGCTGCCGGCGGGCGTACCTGTCGGTCGTCCTCGCCGTCCTGCTTGGCTACCCACTCGTGCTCTCGGGCCTGCACCTGTCGATTCACGACGGGGGCGGGCTGCTCGGCGCCTCCGGGCTCGTCCTCGCGCTGGTCGGGACGCTCCCGCTGGCGCTGTTCTCCTACCTCGGCGCGCGCGTCGACGGGGCCGTGTCCGTCGACGACTCCCCGGCCCTCTTCTTCCTCGGGGCAGGGGCCATCGCCGGCCAGGCGGCCGTCACCATGCCCGCGATGCGTCCCGTCGTGCCGGTGGCGCTCCTCCTCGGGGCGCTCTACCTCGTCCCGGTGGCGAGCCGGCTGCGTCGCGGGTCGGGCGTGCGGGGCCGCCAGCTGCATCAGGTCGGCTACGTCGAGCTCCCGGCCGCCGCCGTCGTGGTGTTCTTCCTGGCCGTCGCGGTCGCCTTCCCGGTCGACCCGTCGGTCGGCGACGGCGCCGTCGTCGGCCTCGCCGTCCACGTGCTCGCCTTCGCCCTGGGGTTCGTCGGCGCCTTCCTGGCCGACCGCTCCATCCGGGCCCTCGGGCCGCCGCCGGCGCCCGCTCCGCAGCACTGAGGACCGCCGTACCTCCCGTTCGGCGGCGCGGGGGCCCGAGCGGCTCCGGTCCGACACCTGTCATACGAAATGGCTATCCCGTACGCCCGAGAAGGGGGGCCGCACCCGCGGTATGTCGACCCAACTCCGTGCCAAGCGCCTCCTCCTCAGGCAGGGACAGACGCTCGCCCTCGTGCTGGCGACGCTGGGCCTCCTGTCGATGGCCGCCGGCGGCTACGTGTACGCCACCCCGCCGAGCGAGCTGGTCACCGAGCGGGTCGACGTCCAGACCGTGTCCGCCGAGATACAGCCCTCGGCCGTCGTCACGGGCGAGACGGCGCTCTACGACCGTGGCGAGCGGCTCGAGGACCCCTCCGCCTTCCTGCTCCGGGCGACCCCCGTGGCGACGCTCAGGACCGTCGCGGAGGTCCCCTCGGGCACCGCCGTCGAAGTGGACCAGCGGCTGACCCTGGAGCTGTCGGCGACCCACAACGGCGAGGTGTTCTGGTCCGAGCGGTCGCTGCTGGGCGCCCGGAGCCAGCGCGTCAGCGACGGCACCGCGACGATGACGACCGAGCTGGACGTGGCCCAGCTCGGCCAGTCGGTCAGCGACACCCGGGAGGAGCTCGGCGACGTCGGCGTCCTCCGCACCCGGCTCAACCTCACCGTAAGCTACGACACGGGCACGTACGAGGGACAGTTGACCGTGACCTCGCCCGTCTCCATCACGGAGAACGCCTACTGGTTCGACCGGGAGCTGTCGACGAGCACCGAGCACTACCGGACCGTCTCCCGGACCGTCCGCGCCGAGCCCGACATGGCCACCGTCGCTGGACTCGAGCTCGTCGGCGTGGGGGCGCTGGCGGCCGCGGGGGCGGTGGTCGCCCTCCGCCGCCGCGAGGAGGACGTCGACGAGCTCGAGACGGCGCTGGCCCACTCCCGGTACGAGGAGTGGATCTCCGAGGGCGAGTTCCCGACCCAGACGGACAAGAAGTTCGTCCACATCAACTCGCTGGAGGACCTCGTCGACGTCGCCATCGACTCGAACAAGCGCGTGCTCCACGACCCCTCCATCGACGCGTACGCGGTGGCCGACGGCGACCTCATCTACTACCACACGCTCGACCGCCTGGCCATCGACACCTGGCTCGACATCTAGCGCCGCCGGTCGGACCGGCCGTCCGCCACCGCTTGCCCAGTCGGTCGGCCGCCGGCGGACGTGTCGGCGGGCGCCGGTCACCGCCACCAGCGTCGGAGGCCGTCGAGCGGCGCGCGCCTGGCCGTCCGGGCCGTCCGCTTGCGGACGCGCAGCTGGCCGCCGCCCAGCATCGCGAACCCGAGGAGGGCGAAGCTCCCGGAGAGCAGCGCGTCGATGACGAGGATCGGCGCCCACGGGTGGAGCCCGTACAGCCAGCGGATGCTCCCGCGCGGGAGCACCGCGAGATACCGGTGCTCGCGGAGGTACTGCGGCGCGAAGCCGATCTCCTCGGGCGCGGTGACCGTCACGGTGGCGTTCCGCGTCTCGCCGCCGCGGACGTACAGCTCCCGCGGGGCGACCTCGAGCCCCTCGCTGGCCGGCTCGAGCATCACCACGACGGGCATGACCCCGCCGCCCGGCACGACGTACGTGAGGTTCTCCGACCTCCCGGCCTGCACCACCCGTGGACCCGGCGCGTCGTTCTCGGCGCTCACCAGCTCGAACTCCTGGGCGCCGACCGGGAACGCCATCGACGCCGTGGCGAACAGCGCCACGCCGAGCGCCAGCGCGACGACGAACAGGCGGGCGTCCAGCGTGTCCTGCCGCCGCCGGGTGCGCAGGTACCGGCGACCGCCGCCGTCCCCCTCCTCCACCCACGTCGCGGCGAGGTACGCCGCGACGCCGAACGCGAACAGCCCGAAGGCGAACCCCTGGGCGCCCAGGAGGCCGGGCCGGCCGAGCGCGCCGGCCAGCCACGCCCGCAGCCCCTCGACGAGCCCCCGGGCGGCGATGGCGACCAGCCCGAGCTTCGGGATGACGACGACCTGGCCGGCCACCTGCCAGGCCTTCGCGACGATCTGCCCGTCCTGCACGAGCGGCTCGCCGGCGTCCTGGTCCGTGGCGACGTTGGCGTCGCCCCGCGTGACGTAGCCGCCCTCCCGCTCGGCGACGATGCGGTGGGTCGTCAGCCCGCCGCCCTCGAGCACCGTCGCCCGAAAGACGACGACGTCGCCCGGCTCGACGGGGCCGGCCACCGCGGCCGGAATCGCGATGAACGCGTCGCCGGACTCGATGGTCGGCGCCATGCTCCCGGTCTCGACGTAGGTCAGCAGCACCGGCTGGCCGAGCAGCTGGCCGGCCACCACGGAGACGACGAGGACGACGACCAGCCCCCAGCCGACGTAGGCGAGCGCGGTTCGGGCGCGCACGGACGCTTCACCCCCCAGGCGACGGGCGCTTTCGGCGCCGCCGCGAGGGCGTTCTTCGGCCCGTGGCCGGCGTTCCCGTCCCCCGCCCGTCCCCCGCCCGTGCCGACCCCCGGCCGGCGCCGTCCTCGCCGCTTCCCGGCGGGCGGTGCGCGAACGTCGTCGTGACGGGCGACCGGCACCCGTCGGGGCGGCGGGTTCGGATGCGGCGGGCTACTCCGGTGGGCCGTTTCAATCTATCGCGCCGGCCCGCGACCCCGGGGTGCGGTCCCGGCTCGCGCGCGGCGTCCCGTCCGATGAAACTATCGGCCCGGCGCGTGTACGCGGCGGAGATGACAGCCATCGGATGCTCGATCGGCCCGTCCGTCCGGGTGGCGTGATGGTCGAGCCGCTGCCCTACCAGGTCATCCCGGCGGTCGCGACGCTGCTGTCGGCGATGCTCGCCATCGCCGCCTGGGAGCGCCGACCCGCCCGGGGCTCGGTCGCCTTCGCCGCGCTGCTGGTCGGCGTCGGCGTCTGGTCGGCAGCGTACACGCTCGAGCTGTCGGCGACGACGCTCGGGGCCACGCTGTACTGGTCGAAGGTCACGTACCTCGGCACCGTCGCGGTCCCGGCGGCGTGGCTCGTCTTCGCGCTCCGGTTCGGGGGCCACGACGGGTGGGTCACCCGCCGGACGGTGGCGGCGCTGCTCGTCGAGCCCGCCGTCGTGCTCGCGCTCGTCTGGACCCACGGGACGGCGGGACCGCTCTGGCGGTCGGTCTCGCGGTCGACCGTCGGCGGGGTCTCCCGGCTGGCCTTCGACTACACCGCCCTGTTCTGGCTCCACGCGGGCTACTCCTACGTCGTCATCCTGGTCGGCCTCGCGGTGCTCTGGCGGACCCTCGCCGGCTCGCCGACGGTCCACCAGCGGCAGGTCCAGGCGCTCGCGGCGGCCGCCGTGCTGCCGCTGCTCGGCAACCTGCTGTTCCTGGCCGACGTCGGCCCCGGCCGGGTCGTCGACCTCACCTCCTTCGGCTTCGCGATGGGCGGGCTGTTGCTGTTCAGGGCGTTCCTCCGCCACCGGCTTCTGGACTTCCGGGGCGCCGCGAGGGAGCGGGCCCTCGACCTCCTCGACGCCTGCGTGTTCCTGCTCGGGGCGGACCTCCGGGTCGTCGACTGCAACGACGCCGCGATACGGGTGGCGGGCCGGCCCAAGGACCACCTGACCGGCCGGCCGCTCGGGGACGCCCTCGGCGGGGTGGACCCGTTCGACGCGGGGGACGACCGGCTCTACGTCGACGAGCTCGACCTCGCCGTGGGCGACGAGCGGCGGCGGTTCAGCCTGACGCTCTCGTCGGTCTACCACCGGCAGGGCGACGTCATGGGTCGCGTCGCCATCCTCCAGCCCGTCGACGGTCGCCAGGTGTAGCGGCACGGAGCTCACCGCTACGGCGCGGTCTTCGTCGTGGAGTTGGTCGCCCCGGCGTCGTCGGTGACGATGAGCTTGATGTCGGTGCCCGAGCGGGCGTCGAGCCTGGCTGTCTGACCCGTCGCGTCGATGGTGCCGTCGGCGCCCACGTCCCACTCGTAGCTGACGATGGTGCCGTCGGGATCGCTCGACGGACTCGCATCGACGTCGACCTTGTTGGGGTTGAACCGGGTCACGGTGAAGTCCGCGACCGGCGGCTCGTTGCCGGGCACCGGCGTGGCGGTCGGCGTCGGGGTCGGGGTGGCCGAGCCGCAGTTGTTGTCCACCTGGGAGCTCCGCGACGCAGAGACCGAGGTGTCGGTCCCGACGGCGTCTATGGTGAACTCGACGGTCTTCGGCCACGGCCCGCCCGCCGTCGTCTCGAGGGAGACCGTGTCGCTGCCGCCCACCGCGAGGGCGAAGGTGACCGAGTCCCCGCTCTGCGACCCGACGTGCAGGGTCCCGAGGCTCGGGTCGACGAGGGCGACCGTCACGTCGACGCCCTCCCGGAGGTTGTTCTCCACGTCGACCAGCGGGTCGACGTTGTCCTTGTCGACGCAGGCGTAGACGTTCAGTCCCAGCTCGGCGTTGGCGTCGGCGACGACGCCGAACGAGCCGACGCGGGCCGCGTCGACGAGCGTGAACGCCCCGGTGGGCAGCAGCGTGCCGACGAGGAAGAAGGCGGCCACTCCGACGAGCACGAGGTGTCGCGTCCGCGCCGCTCCGAGGCCGCCGCCACCGCGCTGCCGCCGTCGGAGAGTCATGGTGGGAACCCGCGTCCTGTCGGAGTGCGAACCACTCGACCGACGCGGACGACCCCGGCCGGGATAAATGTATCACCGTCATTACCTCTTTTGATAATCGTCGGCGCCGGATGGGCGAATCCAAGGCATCACTCTCGAGTCCGGCTTCCGTCGCCGGGTTACACACAAGGCCCTGCCCGGGACGGTCCCGTTCGCTCGCCCTTCGGGCCGGAAACGGTGCCTGGCGCCGCCGTCGACGGGACGGTGAAACAGCCATTTGCGCCTTGACGAGCCTTTTGCTGCCGGCGTTCGTCCCCCCGTTCATGTCCACCGACACCGTTCCCTCTCGGTCGGGCCCGGCTCCAGTCGTCGCCTGGGTCGCCCCGCTGTGGGCGACGGTCCGGGCGGCCGGCTTCTGGACCGCGGTCCTGCTCCCGCTGACCTACGTCCCGCTGGTGGCCCTCTCGCCGGCGCCCGCCGCCGACCCGCAGGTCCTGGTCGTCGCCGTCGCGGTCAACCTCCTGGCGCTGGCCGTCGGCCACGGTCACGAGCCGACCTTCGGCCGGCTCGGCCGCGGCGAGTGAGGGGCCGGCGCGCCCACCGCTCGACCCTCGCTCCCGGTCGACGCTCGGCCCTCACTCCCAGGGATGGCCGTCCGCGTCCGGCCACAGCGGGTACCAGTAGGACTCGTCGGCCTCGACCTCGAGCTCGCCCTCGAGCACGCTGCGGAGCTTGAACTCGAGCCCGTGGTCGCGCTCGCGCCCGCCGCGGGGCGCGAACGGGTAGTACGCCCCCCGCCGGAACGAGTAGATCCAGTAGGCGCGTGCGGGCTCGCCTCCGTCGTCCGCGGCGACGTTCCGGAACCGGTCCGGCCGGCGCGCGAAGCCGAAGACGGCGGCGAGCAGCCGGGAGTCGAACCCGCGGACGGTGAACTCGTCCGCGGCGGCGTGGATGCCGACGACGAGGTCCTCGAAGTCGGGGTCCTCGAGGACGACCCACCGGTAGCCGTGGTCGTCCTCGTGGGTCTCGGCGACCGTGCCCTCCTCGCCCGCCTCGACGAGCCGACGGACGCTGTCCAGCGCGTCGGCGAAGTCCGTGCTGTCCACGCCCGCGAAGCACAGCGCCGCACGGTCGAGCGGCTCGAAGTCGAGGTCCGCGTCCATGGAGACGTAGGCCGTGCTCATCCCGAAGAGGTCCTCGGGATCGGCCGCCCGGTTCGCCCCGGCCTCGGCGCCGAGGCCCAGCCACGCGCGGACGGCGTCGAGCAGCCCCATGGTCACGTGTTCCCGTCCCGAGTAATAAGGATGGATGGGGGACGGTTCGCGACGGTCGCCGGGTGTTTCGGCGGAACGAGCCCGACTACGCCGTCTCGAGCTGCCGCTCGAGGTCGCGAAGCCGCTCGACGCGCCGCTCGGTCGACGGGTGCGTGCTGAACAGCCGCCCGACGACCCCGGCGCGGATGGGGATGATGAAGAACGCGTTCATCTCCGCCTGCTCGCGGAGGTCGCGCTCGGGCACCCGGTCCATCCGGCCGGCGATCTTCATGAGCGCCGAGGCCAGCGCGGAGGGCCGACCCGTGATGGCCGCGGCGCCGCGGTCGGCGGCGTACTCGCGGTACCGCGAGAGCGCCCGGATGAGCAGGAAGGAGACGATCCAGACGACCAGCGAGACGAGGATGGCGACCCAGACCGGCGCCTGGTTGCGCCCCCGGCCGCCGAACAGCCAGCCCCACCGGACGACGATGAACGCGAGCGTCCCGAGCGTCGACGCCAGCGTCATCACCACCATGTCGCGGTTCTTGATGTGCGCCAGCTCGTGGGCGAGCACGCCCTCCAGCTCGTCGCGGTCGAGGGCGCCCTGGAGCCCGGTCGTCACGCAGACCGCGGCGTGGTTCTTCGAGCGCCCGGTCGCGAACGCGTTGGGCACCCGGGTGTCGGCGATGGCCACCTTCGGCTTCGGGAGGTCGGCCTGCTGGCTGAGCCGCTCGACCATCGCGTGGAGCTCGGGGGCCTCCCCCTCGCCGACCTCCTTTGCGCCCATGCTCCACAGCGTCAGCCGGTCGGAGAAGTACCACTGGGCGAGCTGGAACCCCCCGAACAGCACCATCATCATCAGCAGGCCCCCGCCGAGGTACCACGTGATGACCCCGGCGAAGACGATGAACAGCGCGAACAGCAGCAGCATCGTCACGAACATGCGGACCCGCAGGCCCCAGTCCGGTTTCCAGCGCATGTCGCGGGCAAAGCCGTCGAGCGGACAAAAGCTGTTCGGCCCCCCGTTGCCGGTATAGCCGGGCGATAACGGGCCGACGGAGCCGGGGTCGTTCGGCCGCCGTCCCCTCCCCTCGCTCGGGGGCGGCCCGGGCGTCGCCGGCCGGCTCAGTCGGCGGCCGACGCGACGCCCGTCCGCCGGTAGACCCGGTAGCGGTGGACGCCGTACGCGAGCGTGGCGACGCCGACCGCGAGGACGCTCCCGCCGACCAGCAGCGACCCGCGGAACGCGACCAGCATGGCGCCGAGCGCCGTCGCGAACAGCCCGACGTTGAACACCGCGACCAGCCCCCAGAACGCCCGGTGGAGCTCGCGGGAGGCCTCGCTGCCGTCGGGGATCTCGAGGTCGAAGCGCGACTCGGGGTCCGTCGGGTCGGGGTAGGGGTCGTCGGGCTCCTCGGGCCAGGGATCGCCCAGCACGGCTCCCCGGTGGGGCCGGACGGATAAAGGCGTTCGGCGCCGGCCGCCGCGCGCCGACCGGGACGGCCGGGCCGCGACGTCGTCGGCCCCGCGGATGGCGCCAGTTAAACGCCTCCGGGCGCTATGGCGGCCCGGGATGACCGATTCGGGGCTGTTCTGCCCGCGCTGCGGGGCCGCCGTCGAGGGCGACCCCGACGACCGTCCGCTGCCGCCCGGCGCCAGCCGCCGGGAGCGGCGCGAGCGGACGCTGTGCGACGCGTGCTACCTCGAGGGGTTCGACCTCGTGGACGCCCCGGAGTCGGTCGACGTTCGCGTCTGCGCCCGGTGCGGGGCGGTCAACCGCGGCGAGCGCTGGGTCGACGTCGGCGCGACGGACTACACCGACGTCGCCGTCGAGGCGGCCACCGAGTCGCTGGGCGTGCACGTCGACGCCGACGACGTCTCGTGGTCGGTCGCCGCCGAGCAGGTCGACCCGAGCACGGTGCGCGTCCACGCCACGTTCGAGGGCACCGTCCGCGGGACGGCCGTCGAGGAGTCCGTGACGGTCCCCGTGACCATCTCGCGGGAGACCTGCCCGCGGTGCGGCCGCATCGCGGGCGACTACTACGCGGGCACGGTGCAGGTCCGGGCCGCCGGCCGCGAGCCGACCCGCGAGGAGACCGACCGCGCGGCCGAGCTGGCCCACGAGCTCGTCGCCGACCAGGCGGGGACCGGCGACCGCGAGGCCTTCGTCACGGAGATCGCCCCCGTCGAGGGCGGAACGGACGTGAAGCTCTCGACCAACCGGCTGGGCGAGCAGCTCGCCCGCCGGCTCGTCGACGAGTTCGGCGGGACGTACGACTCGGCGGAGACGCTGGTCACCGAGGACGCGGACGGCAACCCGGTCTACCGCGTGGCGTTCGCCGTTCGGCTGCCGCGGTTCGCCGCCGGCGACGTCGTCGACCCCGGCGACGGCGGCGGGCCGGTGCTCGTCGAGGGCGTCCACGACAACGTCAGGGGCCGGCGGCTGGCCACGGGCGAGGCGTTCGAGGCCCCCGCCGACGACCTGGCCGACGCGACGACCATCGGGACCGCCGGGGACGCTGCCGAGACGGCGCTGGTGGCCGTCGAGGACGAGCACGCCGTCCAGGTGCTCGATCCCGAGACGTACCGCGCGACGACCGTCCCCCGGCCGTCGTACCTGGACCCGGACGCCGACACCGTCCGGGTGATAAAGCACCGCGAGGGGCTGCACGTGCTGCCCGACGAATGACGGGAGCCAGCGCACCCATGACCGGAGCGCCGGAGGTGCCCGCCGATGGGTGAGCTGGCCGCCGTCGTCGCGAAACCCGACGCCGAGGCGGCCATCGCCGCGCTGCGCTCCGAGGGCGTCTACGACGACTCGCGGGGCGTCGTCGAGGCCGGCGACGGGACCGTCGAGCTGCCGGTGACGGCGCCGCCCGTCGAGACGGCCGTCGTCGACGTCGTCGAGCAGGTCGACCCCGTCCCCCGGCTGCGGGGGCTCGAGGACCGCCTCCGCGAGCGCGGCTGGACCGACGCCGAGCTCGAACGGGCCCCTGGGTCGTGGAGCGTCGTCGGGGACGTCGTGCTCGCGCGCTTCCCGGACGACTGTCCGGACCGGGCCGCGGTCGGCGAGGCGCTGTGCGAGCTCCACGGCGCCGAGACGGCCCTCGCGCGCGGCGACGTGACCGGCCCGACACGCGAGCCCGACGTCTCGGTCGTGGCCGGCTCGGGCGACACCGAGGTCGTCCACGTCGAGCACGGCACCCGCTACGCGCTCGACCTCGCCGAGGTCACGTTCTCGCCGGGCAACCAGGCCGAGCGCGTTCGCATGGGCGAGGCCGTCGAGGCCGGCGAGCGCGTGCTCGACGCCTTCGCCGGCGTCGGCTACTTCGCGCTGCCGATGGCGCGGGCGGGCGCGGACGTGACGGCTGTCGAGCTGAACCCGGTCGCCTTCCGCTACCTCGTCGAGAACGCGGTGCTCAACGACGTCGCCGGGCGGCTCTCGGCCACGCTCGGCGACTGCCGGGAGGTCGTCGGCCCGGACGGCCCCGGGGCCGCCGCGCCGGGCGCGGCCGACCGCGCCGTCCTCGGGCACTTCGACGCCCCCGACCACCTGGACGCCATCCTGCCGGCGCTGGCCCCGGGCGGCGTCCTCCACCTCCACGCCGCGGCGCCGGCGGACGGTCCGGGGGTCGACGGGCCCGCCGCGGCGCTCGAGGAGGCCGCCGCAGCGGCGGGTCGCGAGGTCGCCGTGCTCGAGGTTCGCCGGGTCAAGTCGTACGCGCCGGGGGTCTCGCACGTCGTGGTCGACGCGCGCGTGGACTGACCGTCGGGCCGGCGGCGACCCGCCGACCTCGTCCGCCCCCGAGCGCCACGCCCCTCGCTACGACAGCGCCGCGACGTCGTCGGCCGTCGGCTCCTCCGGCAGCGCCTCGACGCAGGAAAAGCACAGGAAGTGCTCGCTCCCGTCGGCGAGCTCCAGGGTCAGCCCGCCCGTTGGCCCCGGCTCGAGCGTCCACAGGTTCGCGATGCCGCCCGCGATGCGGACGACGCGACCGCAGCCGTCGCAGGGGTCCTTGGCCATGCCGATGGCTCGGCGCCGCAGGGCAAAAGCTCCCCGCCCCGGGCGTTCCGGACGCCGCTGCCGCGCGGGCGCCGGCTCCCGCTCGGGGGTCGCATCGTCCGCCGCCGTGCGGAAACCGCCCCGCTAATCGGACTTGATCCGGTCGAACTGCGCGAGGAGGTCCTCCGCGGACTCGCCGGATTCGTACGTCAGTTGGCCTTCGTAGACGACCCGGTCGTCGGAGAAGTCGGCGTCGACGACGCCAGCCATCCGTTCCCGACGCTCGTGCTCGTCCTCGTCATAGTCTCCCATGGCCATGCTAACCACACCCCCTGTAGTCGATTGTTGACCATTAATATTGCGTCTCCTATCAACAGTCAGACAGGTATCGCCGGCCCCCGCGCCGTACGCCGGTTCGTCGGGCCGGGGCCGCCGGTTATTTGCCCGGGGCCGCGTACGTCGCCCCGTGACCGGCGTCCACGCCGACCTGCACGTGCACACCGACCGCTCGGACGGCGAGCTGTCGCTCGACGCCGTCCCGCGGGCGGCCCGCCGCGCGGGCGTGGCCGTCGTCGCCGTCACGGACCACGACCGGCTGCAGCCGTCCCTCCCCGCGCCCGTGTCGACCCGCGAGTCCGTCACGCTGGTCCACGGCATCGAGCTCCGGGTCGACGCGGGCGACCAGCGACTGGACCTGCTGGGGTACGGGGTCGACCCGACGCCCGACCTCGAGGCCGAGGTCGAGCGGCTACAGCGCGACCGCCGCGAGCGCGGCGGGGCCATCATCGACCGCGTCGAGGCCCACCTCGGCATCGCGCTCGACCTCGAGCCCCGCGAGGGACTCGGCCGCCCCCACGTCGCGCGAGCCATCGCGGCCCACCCGGACGCCGCGTACGACTACGCCGGTGCCTTCGAGCACCTCATCGGCGCCGACTGCCCGTGCTACGTCCCGCGCGAGCTGCCGACGTTCGACCGCGGGCGGGCGCTGCTGGACGAGGCCTGCGCCCTCGTGGGGCTGGCCCACCCCCTCCGCTACGCCGACCCCGAGCGGGCCCTGGCGCTCGCGGCGGGCCTCGACGCCGTCGAGCGCTGGTACCCGTACGACCGGGCGGTGGACCGGTCGCCCGTCGACCGCGCCATCGCGGCGCACGACCTCGTCGCGACCGGCGGCAGCGACGCCCACGACGACCGGCTCGGGCGGGCGGGGCTCTCCGCCGAGGCGTACCGGGCGGTCGCCGCGCGGCTCCCCCCGCCGGCCGCCGGCGACGCGTGAGGCGTGCCCGTCTGCGGGGTGGGGAACGTGTCCCCGGCTCCCGGGACCGGACCGCCGGGTTCAAATCCGCGGGCCGCCAACGGTCGGAGGATGCGGTGTCACTACTGCAGTCGAGCCGCGGACGTCGAGGTCGAATCCGACGGCGTCGTCGTCGGGCTCTGCGAACGCCACCTCCGCGAGCGCGTCGAGGCGCTGGCCGACGAGGACGGCGTCGCCGCCCTCCGCGAGGGGCTGGACTTCGAGGAGCGGTGAGCCGCCGGGCGAGCCCTTTTGCCGGTCCGCCCCGTGGCGCCGCCATGGAGCGGGTCCGCGTCGACGACGTCGACAACCGCCTGGGCCCCGCCGCCGAGAAGCGACCGCTCTCCCGGGCGCTCGGGACCACCGGCGTCGCGGTCAACTACTACGAGCTGGCGCCGGGCGACTCGTTCGCCTTCGGCTACCACCGCCACGCCGCCCAGGAGGAGGTGTTCGTCGTGGAGTCGGGGACGGCGACCTTCGAGACCGAGGACGGTCCCGTCGAGGTGGGCGCCGGCGAGGCCGTCCGCTTCGCTCCCGGAGAGTTCCAGCGCGGCGTCAACGCGGGCGACGAGCGGGTCCGCGCGCTGGCCCTCGGCGCCCCGACGGACGGCGAGACGACGGCCATCCTCCGCGCCTGCGCCGGCTGTGGCGAGCGGACGCCCCAGGCCATCGAGATGGCGCCCGACGGCGACGCGCTGCTCGCCCGCTGCGAGGACTGCGGCGGACTCACCGGCCGGTTCGTCCACGGCGAGGTCGCCCTCGGGGAGGGCACCTGATGGCCCGCTCGCGGCTGGTCTACGACGACGACTGCGGATTCTGCACCTGGTCGGCCGTCCTGGTGGCCGAGCACGGCGCCGACGTGGAGCTCGTGGGCTTCTCGGAGCTCTCGGCGGCGGACCGCGAGCGCCTGCCGGCCGGCTGGCAGGCGTGCGCGCACCTGCTGACCGCCGAGGGCCGCTACTCCTGCGGCGAGGCGATGACCCGCGCCTACGAGGAGACGGACCTCCCGCTTGCCGGGCTGCTGCCCTCGCTCCGTCGCGTCCCGGGGTTCGCGACGGCCCGCGAGGCGGCCTACCGGGTCGTGGCGAACAACCGCGACTGGTTCGGCCGGCACGTGGGCAGCCGCCGCCCGCCGGCTCGCGACGGGTCGTAGCGGGCCGTCCCCGGGCGCCCCTCGACGCCCGCACCGCATACCGCGGTCCGGCCCGACCACCACGATCGGGCTACCGCGACCCGAACTGATTAGGTGATATCGTTATCCGCGTCGATGCCCACGCGGGGG
Organism: uncultured Halobacteriales archaeon; assembly: GCA_964628745.1. GTDB lineage: Archaea > Halobacteriota > Halobacteria > Halobacteriales > Hikarchaeaceae > CAZVOR01. The sequence goes on along the minus strand of CAZVOR010000022.1, from coordinate 4,467 downwards.
AGGTGGGAATGGCGTACTATCTGACCTGTCCTGCCTGCGCCTACCGGGAGGTCGTATCGGAGCTCGACGAGGTCGTCTATCGCAGGGAGCAGCACCAGGCGGAGCACGGCGTCCGCCACGCCGTGGGGTTCGAGGTGGTCGAGGACCAGCCGATGTTCCGGGGCGGCGTCTCGGACGACTGGGAGTAGCGAGTCGCCTCCCCGCGCCGCTTCGCGTCACTCGAAGGCCGCGAACCCGGTCACTGACGGACATCGCACCGTTTCTCGTGCCGCCTCCGGCGTCACTCGAAGGCCGCGATGCCCGTCAGGTCCTGCCCCAGGATGAGCGTGTGGATGTCGTGGGTCCCCTCGTAGGTGTAGACGGTCTCGACGTTCGCGAGGTGCCGCATCGGGGAGTAGTCCGTGGTGATGCCGTTGCCGCCGAGCATCTCGCGGGCACGCCGGGCGACCTCGCGGGCCATCCGGACGTTGTGCCGCTTGGCCATCGAGACCTGCTGCGGGCGGAGCTCGCCGCGCGCCTTCAGGTCGGCCAGCCGGTGGGCGAGCAGCTGCGCCGTGGTGATGCCCGTCGCCATCTCCGCGAGCTTGCGCTGCTGCAGCTGGAACCGGGCGATGGGGCCCCCGAACTGGTCGCGGTCGGCGGCGTACGCCCGGGCCGTCTCGAAGCAGTCCCGCGCGAGCCCGACGGCGCCCCACGCGATGCCGTAGCGGGCCTGCGTCAGGCAGGAGAGCGGCCCCTTCATGCCCTCGACGCCCGGCAGGACGGCGTCCTCGGGGACGCGGACGCCCGAGAGGCCGATGTCGCCGGTGACGGAGGCGCGCATCGAGAGCTTCTCGTCGATGTGGTCGGTCGAGACGCCGTCGAGGTCCGTCTCGACGAGGAAGCCGCGGACCGGGGTCCCGTCGGCCGAGACGTCGCGCGCCCAGACGAGCGCGACGTCGGCGATGGGCGAGTTCGTGATCCAGGTCTTCGAGCCGGTCAGCACGTAGCCGTCGCCGTCCGCCTCGGCGCGGGTCTCCATCCCGGACGGGTTCGAGCCGTGCTCGGGCTCGGTCAGCCCGAAGCAGCCGATTCGCTCGCCCGCCGCGAGGTCGGCGAGCCACCGCTCCTTCTGCGCGTCCGAGCCGTAGGCGTGGATGGGGTACATCACCAGCGCGCCCTGGACGCTGGCCATCGAGCGGACCCCCGAGTCGCCCGCCTCGAGCTCCTGCATCAGCAGCCCGTACGCCCGCTCGCCGACTCCGGGCAAGCCGTACCCCTCGAGGTTCGGCCCGTAGAAGCCGAGCTCGCCCATCTCCGGGATGAGTTCCTCCGGGAACGTGCCCGCCTCGAAGTGGTCGGCGATGTCGGGCGCCACCTGCTCTGCGACGAAGCGGCGGGCGGTATCGCGGACGAGCCGCTCCTCCTCGTCGAGGTCGGCCTCCAGGTCGACGTAGTCGAGCATGCCCGGACGGAGT
>CAZVOR010000022.1:0-2910 GCA_964628745.1 uncultured Halobacteriales archaeon | reverse complement strand
CTCCTCGTCGAGGTCGGCCTCCAGGTCGACGTAGTCGAGCATGCCCGGACGGAGTTCCGGAAGGATAAAAAGCGCTCCTCTCGGCGCCGGCCCCCGGGGGCGGCCGTCGCGAAATCACGGTCGCTTACGGCGCGCCGCCCGTGTGGTCGGACGATGGCCCCGCCGGGACTGACGGCCCGCGTCCACCGGACCCTGCACGTCGCGCTGGCGTTCCTCGTCGCCTGGCAGGCGCTGGTGCTGGCGGGCGCTCCCCGCGGGGCGACGGTCGTGCTGGGGCTGCTCGGCTTCGTCCTCCACGGGGTGTTCGCGAAGGCGTACACCCTCGTGCCGTCGTACTTCGCCCGCGAGCTGGCCGTCCCCCGGGCCCCGACGGTCCAGCTGCCGCTGACCGCGCTCGGGGCGGCCGGGCTGGCCGGCGCGGCGGGCTACGCGCTGCTGCTCGCCGGGCTGCTCCGGCGGCTGCGCGGCCGGTGACCGGCCCTTCCCGGGCGACGGAGGCGCGCGGCCCGAACCCGGGCGCCCCGAGCTACCCGGCCCGAGCGCTGCAGAGCAGGACCGGCCGGTCGGTCTCGAGGAAGACGTCCTGGGTCACGCTCCCGAACAGCGCCTTCCCGGCCGGCGAGCGCTTGCGGCCGGCCAGGCAGACGAGGTCCGCGTCGAGCTCGTCGGCCAGCTCGACGATGGCCCGGCCGGGGTCGCCGCTCGACTCCTCGAGCGACACCCGGACGCCGGCGTCCTCGAGTACCTCGCGCGCCCGGCGGACGGCCGCCACCTGCCCCACCGAGCCGCCCTCGGGGTTGTCCGTGAAGTCGTGGAGGATGGTCGCGTGGACTGACTCGGCCGCGTGGGGAAGCCCCGCGACCGTCTCGGCCTGGGCGATGGCCCGCCGCTCGTCCGTGTCGACGGCGACGACGATCTCGTACATGGACGACGCTACGCCGGCCGGAACCTAAGCCGCCACGGTCTTTCCCGCGGCGCGGGAACGCCGGCGGGCGGTCCCCTCAGGGCGGCGCGGGCGTTCCGACGTCGACCTCGCGGGCGTAGGCGGTGAAGCTGTCGAACAGGCGCTTGGCCTCGCAGGCCCGGGCGTACCGCTCGTCCGTGATGCCGTCGAGGACCGCCCGCCGGCGCTCGGGGTCTAGGTCCTTGCCGCGCGTGACCGCCTCGGCCGTCCGCCGGTCGTACTCCGGATGGAACTGGACGGTCGAGACCCGGTCCAGCTCGAAGCCGTGGTTCCCGTACCGGTTCTCGGCGATGGGCCGCGCGCCGGGCGGGAGCTCGGTGACGGCGTCCCGGTGGGTCGTGAAGACGACGAACTCGTCGGGGAGGTCGGCGAGCAGCCGGGAGTCCCCCACCCGGCGGACCTCGTTGTAGCCGATCTCGTAGGCGCCCATGGCCTCGACGGTCCCGCCGAGCGCCTCGGCGAGCACCTGGTGGCCGTAACAGACGCCGAGGTGCGGCAGCCCGCGGTCGACGGCCTCGCGGACCCAGGAGAGCAGCGCGTCGATCCACGGCTCGTCCCAGTAGACCGAGGCCGCCGACCCCGTCACCACCGCCCCGTCGTAGTCGAACCCCGCGGGAAGCTGGCCCGCCACGACGTCGAACTCGGCCAGGTCGGCGGCGAGCTCCCGCCGGAAGTTCCGGCTGGTGTCCTCGCCGCTGTAGGAGGCGTTCAACAGGGCGAGCCGGGGACGGGTCATCGGGTGGCCCTCCGGCCCGCCCCGGGAAGTGCCTTACGACAGCGTCGCGGTGCTCGCCCCGCGACGGCGGGTCGACCGCTCGGGGCGGACCGCCTCACGCGTCCCGCATCCGCTTGAGCAGCCCCGGCACCGACTCGAGCGCCGCGTCGAGCGCGTCGGCGTCCGGGCCGCCGCCCTGGGCGAAGTCCGCGGGCCCGCCGCCCCCGCCGCCGACCTGCTCGGCCAGCGCCGCGACGACGTCCCCGGCGTCGACGTCGACGTCGTCCGGCACGGCGACGACGAACTGCGCTCCTTCCACGCCGCTGCCGATGACCGCGAGCTTGCCCTCCTCGACGAGGGCGTTGGCCGTCGCCCGCAGCGCGTCCATGTCGGCGTCGAGCCGGCGGACCACCGCGGTCGTGCCGTCGAGCTCGACCTCCTCGCCGGCGCCGTCGCCGGCCGCCCTGGCGGCCGCCAGCTCCTCCGTGAGCTCGTCGATGCGCTTGCCGCGCTCCTTCCACTCCTCGAAGAAGCGCTCGGCGGTCTCGGGCACCTCGAGCGGCGAGACGTCGAGGACGTCGGCCGCCTCGAGCAGGGCGCCCTCGAGCTCCTGGACGGCCTCGACGGCGGCGTCGCCGGCCGCGAAGACGACGCGCTCGACGCCGTCCTGGACGCGCTCGGTCGAGAGGAGCTTGATGACGCCGATGTCGCCCGTCCGGGCGACGTGGGTGCCCGCGCAGGCCTGCACGTCCTCGGCGACGTGGATGAGCCGGATGTTCGTGCCCGGCGGGATGCCGCCCTGGTAGAGGTCGAAGCCGTAGGCCGCCTCGGCCTCGTGTCGGTCGGGCCACTCCTGGCGGACCGGCGTGTTCGCGGTCACGATCTCGTTGGCGAGCCGCTCTATCGCCTCGAGCTCCTCGCGGGAGAGCCGGCGGTAGTGCTGGAGGTCGATGCGCGAGGAGTCGGTGCCCTTCTGCGCGCCGGCCTGCCGGACGTGGTCGCCGAGCACCTCGCGGGCGGCGTGGATGACGACGTGCGTGGCCGTGTGGTGGCGCATCAGCCGCCGCCGGCGCTCCGCGTCGACGCTCCCCCGGACGAACTCGCCCTTCCCGGGGTCGGCGTCCGTGCGGTGGAGGATGACGCCGTCGCGACGCTGGACGTCGGTCACCTCGACGGTCCCCTCGTCGGTCGACAGCGTGCCGCGGTCGGCCGGCTGGCCGCCGCCCTCCGG
>CAZVOR010000021.1:0-22837 GCA_964628745.1 uncultured Halobacteriales archaeon | reverse complement strand
AGATGCGGCCCTTGTGCGGGTGGTCCGGGGCGCCCTCGTACATGACGCTCGTGGTCCCGAGCGCGAGCGGACCGTAGACGATGTAGGAGTGGCCGGTGATCCAGCCGATGTCGGCGGCGCACCAGTAGGTGTCCTCGGGCTTGATGTCGAGGACGTACTTGGAGGTCCCCGCCACGTACGCGAGGTAGCCGCCGGTGCGGTGCTGGGCCCCCTTCGGCTTGCCCGTCGTCCCCGACGTGTACATGAGGAACAGGATGTCCTCGGCGTCGCGGTTCACGGGCTCGACCTGGGCCCGCTCGTGCTCGGCCAGCAGTTCCGAGACCAGCACGTCCCGGCCCTCGACGAGGTCGACGTCGGGGTGGAGCTGCCCCTCGTGTCGCTCCCACACGAGCACCGTGTCGACGTCGTGGTCGGCCTCGTCGACCGCCCGGTCGGCCTTCCGCTTGTGGTCGAGGAGGTCGCCGCGGCGGTAGTAGCCGTCGATGGTGACGACGACGTCCGACGACGCGTCGTCGACCCGCTCGGCGAGCGCGGACGCGGAGAAGCCCGCGAACACCTCGGAGTGCGGCGCGCCGATGCGGGCGCACGCGAGCATCGTTATCGGCAGTGCCGGCACCATCGGCAGGTGGAGCGTGACGACGTCGTCCTCCTCGACGCCGACCTCGCGTAGCGCCGCGGCCATCGCGTTGACCTCGCGGTAGAGGTCGCGGTAGGTGAGGTTGCGCTGCTCGCCGCCCTCGCCCTCCCAGCGGAGCGCGACCTGGTTGCCCCGCTCCGCCAGGTGGCGGTCGACGCAGTTGGCGGAGGCGTTGAGCGCGCCGCCGACGAACCACCGGTAGAACGGCGGGTCGCCGTCGTCCAGCACCTCGTCCCAGCGCCGGTCCCAGTCGAGCAGCTCGGCGTACTCGGCGAAGCCGTCGGGGAAATCGTCGAAGCGGTCGTACACCGCCGGGTCGGAGACGTTCGCCTGGCCGACGAACTTCGGCGGCGGCCGGAAGTACGACTGCTCCGAGAGCCGGGCCTCCAGATCGGCGGGCGGGCCGTCGGTGGACATGGTCTACCGCAACGTCCCAACGCGCGTACCATAACGGTTTGCCCGGCCGGCTCGAGGCCGCCGGACGGGACCACGACGACCGGCTCCAGGCGCCGTGCCGGGACCCACAACCTCATGGCGGCCGCTCCCCGAGGACGTCCCATGACGGGTGCCGTGGAGGTCGACTACCTCGAGCTGCTCGATGCCGAGGGGACCGTCGTGGGGTACGTCGACCCCGAGGGCGTCGCCCACGAGTTCCCGCACGTTGACGGCGAGCCGGACACCTATCCGTACGACGCCGCCGCCGAGCACGGCAAGGTCCGGACGACCGGCGAGCCCATCCTCGTCCCGGAGAGCGCCATGTTCGTGTTCGACGACGAACCGACCGCCGGCTCGGCCTCGTCGCCCGAGGTCGATGAGCTCGACGGGGACGCCGACGAGGGTTGACCCGGCGGCGCGGCCGCCCGGTTTCCCCCACGTAAGCTGCACCTTCATTGCGCGGGGTGCCGTAGAGTCGGGCATGTCCGACCGGTCGGAGGACCCGTCGGCCGAACGGCGATGCGACTACTGCCAGTCGCCCATCCCGTCGACGCCGCTTACGCTCGAGCGAGACGGTTCGGCCTATCGCTTCTGCACCGAGGCCTGCCGCGACGCGATGCGGGAGGCCGATAGCGTCTTCACGACCTATCGCGGCCATCGGCGGCTCGAACCGGGTGTCGCTGCACTGGCGTCGAAGCTGCCCCAGGGGCTGCTCCGGAACTCGCTGGTGCTGGTAGCCTCACAGCCGGGCACCCGCCAGGCCGACCTGCTCTCGGAGCTCGTCTGGCGGACGCTCGAGCGTGGCGAGCCGGCGCTCGTCGTCTCCTTTAACGAACCGCCTGTTTCAGTCGTCGAGCGCTTCCTGAGCCTGGGCTGGAACGTGCTTCCGGCGCTGGAAGCCGGTCAGCTTCACCTGCTGGACTGCTTTACGTACCGCGTCGAGGACCGCGACCGGATGCTCTCGCGGATGAGCGACTGGAACTCGCACCTGCACGCCGTCGTGGATCCCGAGACCACGCCGGTCCGGAACCCGACGAACGTCGGCGACCTGCAGGACCGTCTTGACAACTGCCTCGGCGCCAAGGGGATGACCGACGTGGGCCTGGTCGCCATCGACACGCTGACGGAGTTCGGCTCGCTGGTCCAGCCGGTGCGCGCCTACGACTTCGTCAAGGACCTCCGCGCGGACGTCTGCAAGGGGCGGTTCGTCCCAGTGTTCGCCGGCGCGAGTTGCGCCGGCGACGCCGAGCAGTTCCCCCACGACCTCGAGTATCTGTTCGACGGCATCGTCGACCTCGAGTTGAACCCGAACATCGTCGAGGACGCGCTCATCAAGCGGGCCCGCATCCGGAAGATGGCCGGCGTGCTCGCGTATCCGGAGTGGACGGCCTATGAGTTCACGAGCGGCGAGGGGCTGGTAATGTTCGACCCCGAGGCGGAGATCGCGCGGTCCCGGGCCGTACGGGAGTCGGACGCGTCGGCGGACCCGCCGGGCGACGACGATGGAGTCGACGAACCGGAGCGCGAGGAGCGCACCGGGCGAGGCGAACGCGGGACCGGGAGGGCACCCTCGCGGGTGACGGACGAATCTAGCGGCGACGGGGACGGCGCTCCGGACTGAGCCGGCGCCGCCGTCGGCCAGTCAGCCGGGACGCGCCGTTGCGTCCGGCCCCGTCAGTCCAGGCCGGGCGGTGGCCGGCCCGCTGGCCGGTCGGCGGTGCCGAAGGCCCGGTCGACCAGCCAGCTGGCGGCCACCAGCGCCGTCGTCGCCGCCAGGAGCTCGACCACGGGCGGGTCGGCCACCAGCCGCCCGAGCCCGAGCTCGAGGAGCCGGCCGGCGACGTACACGAGGTAGGCGAGCGAGAGCAGCCACTTCAGGCCGATGCGCGCGATTCCGCTGCGCCGGAGGCGAGCCACCAGGGTCATGGCCGGGGTAGCCGCGTCATCGGTGATAAACGACCACTCGGCGCCGGCGGCGGCCCGGCGGGCCGGGGGGGGGGGGTGTCGCCGTCGACCGCGTCGCGTCCGGGTCGTCCCATCCGGCGTCCGCGGCCCGACCGCCGCCCGTCAGACGGCGTCTGACGCAGTTTCATATCCGGCCGCCGCGTCGGCCCGGCCATGACGCCGGTGACGGTGGCCTTGAGCGCCGACGAGCTCGAGTCGCTCGACGCGTGGGCCCTCGGGGAGCACGGCGGGGACCGGGAGGCCGCGGTGCAGTCCCTTCTCGAGGAGTGGCTGGACGAGCAGGCGTGAGGCAGCGAGACCAGGTGGGACACCCGGCGCCGATGTCGGCGCGAATCGCTACGTCGGCCCGGCGGTCGAAGGGTGCCGCTCGGCCCGGCGACGGGCCCGGTCGACCAGCAGCTCCCGAGCGACGGTCTCCCGGAGCTCCCGCGCGGCCCCGGCGTCGAGGTCGTGCGCCGCCGGCGCGCCGCTCGCCGTGTCGACCCGCACCGTCGCTAGCGACCAGCGCCGCTGGAACACCGTTGCGGTCGTCGCGACGGTCTGCACGCGGTACAGCGGCACGACGTGGGTGCGACGCCGCCAGAAGCCCGCACGCACCAGCAGGGCCCGCTCCCCGACCGCGTACCCCCGGTGGACCCAGGTCAGGTGTGCGGCGACCGGCGCGGCGGCGAACAGCCCGGCGCCGAGGTACCAGGGGATGGACCGGACGAGGACGTCGACGGCGAACAGGCCGCCGGTGACGAGCGCCGCCAGCGCCGCGTACCGGATGGCGTAGCGCAGCCGCGCGCGGGCCGGCGGCCGCTCGAACGTCAGGTCGGGGAAGGGCTCCACGGAGCGGGCCAGGTCGAGCACCCGGCGCTGCTCGGCGATGGGGACCGCGGCGGCCGTGCCGGCGTCGGCATCGGGGCCGTAGCCGGCGGTCTCGATGTCGAGCGCGGCGACGCCGAGCCGCCTCGTCGCCGGGTTGTCCCGCAGGCGGAGCAGGTGCACGCGGTCCATCGGGATGGAGCCGGAGAAACGCCGGAACAGCCCGCGCTCGTACCGCAGCGTCTCGCCGGCGCGCCACAGCCGGAACCGGAAGAAGCGCGCGGTCAGCAGCGCGGCGTTCCCGGCGACCCCCGCGAGGCCCAGGAGGAGGGGCTGGGCGAGCAGCGCCACGGGCGACAGCCGCCGGGAGCCGACGGTGGTCGAAAGGGGGTCGGGGAGGACGCCGGCGCCGGCGAGGACGACGAAACCGAGCGCGCGCCAGTCTACGGAGGTCACCGACAGGAGGGCGAGCTCGTGCGGCGCGATGGCGTAAAGCGGCTCCTCGGCCGGCCGGCCGGGCTCGGCCGCCCCGGCGCCCGCTTCGACGCCGGCGCCCTCGTCCGGCGCCACGTCGCCGTGCCGGTCGACCCGCTCCTGGAGGTCCCGGGCGACGGCGAGGTCGACGAACGCCAGGGACGCCTCGGTGCCGCTGCCGCCGGCCGTCTCGAAGCGCACCTCGGCGACGCCGAGCAGCCGCGGCACGACGCCCTGGCGGATGTCGACGTTCTGGATGCGGCCGAGCGGGATCTCCCGCGTGCGCCGGGCGACCACGCCGGAGGTGATGTCCAGCGAGTCCGCGGTGAGCTCGAACGCGAATCGCCGGTGGTAGGCCACCGCCCAGGCCGCCCCGGCGAGGCCCGACGCGCCGATCGCCGCCGCGACCGCCACGGGCGCCAGCCCGAGGTCGACGAACGACGAGACCACGATCGCCACGGTCCCGACGCCGAGCGCCCACCGCGTGGCCGTCCCGAACGCGCGGTACGGGATCGAGCGCGGGTCGAGCTTCATGTGGCGTCGTCGGCCTCGCCGGCGACGGCGAGGTCCCGGAGCCGGTCGCGGAGCTCGGCCGCCCGACGCGGCGAGAGGCCGGGCACCCGGACGTCGGCTCCGCGGGAGCCCGCGGTGTAGACCACGGTGCTCGCCAGCCCGGTCGCCCGCTCCAACGGCCCGCGCCGGGTGTCGACGTGCTGGACCCGGACGAACGGGACGACCGTCGAGACGTGCACGAGGACGCCCCGCGTCAGGTACAGCGCGTCCCCGCGGAGCTCGAACCGGAAGCGACGGTGCTGGAGGACCGCGTGGACCGCGCCCAGGACGGCCAGCGCCCCGCCGACTGCCGGGGCGACGAGGGCCGGCAGCGGGAGGAACGAGCCCGCGACGAACAGCGCGGAGGCCACGACGGCCGCGATGACGACGGCGCGGGCGACCCAGACGGCCGCCGCCCGCGGCTCGAGCGTCTGCATGGCCCGGGGTCGGGGCCGGCCGCACCTAAAAGCTCCCGTGGACGTCCGCGCACCCGAACGCTCGCCGGGCACCCGAGCCGTTGATATGGCTGCCAGCCCAACCGCCGCCGGATGGCGGGAGCCGCCCTTGCCGCGCGGGTACGCCCCGACCGCGAGACGGCGGTCCTCGGGGTGGGACTGCTCGCCGCCGAGGCCGCCGCGGTCGCCGTCTACCTGCTGTTCGCGGACGTCCGGGTCAACGACCCCCTCGTGCTCGTCTACCCGCTCGTCTGGATCAACGTTGGCGTCTGGGCGCTCTGGCGGACCGAGCCGCCCGCCGCGTCCCGCCGTCGCCGGCTGACCGTCGGCCTGCTGGCGGCCGTCTACCTCGGCGTCCTCGCCGTCGTCGGCGGCGTCGTCGTCCCGTCGCCCGCGACCGGCGGCCAGCCGGCGAGCGTCCGCCTGGCGTACGCCTCGCTGCCGCCGGGGTACGGTCCGGCGCTGCTGTACGCCGGCGGCGCGGTGGGCGTCAACCTACTGCCGTACCAGGTCGTCGGGTACCTCGCGCTCGCGTACCTCGTCTACGCGACCGTGCTCGAGGCCGCCGGGTCGGCCGTCTCCGGCGTGCTGGGGCTGTTCACCTGCGTCTCGTGCGTCTGGCCCGTGCTCGGCACCGTCGTCGCGGGGCTGTTCGGCAGCGGCTCGGCCGTCTACGCCCTGGCGCTGTCGCAGTCGTACGCGCTCTCGACCGTCGTCTTCGTCACCGCCGTCGCCCTCCTCCGGTGGCGACCCGACTGGTGAGCGACGGCGCGGGCCGCCACCGCCGCCCCGCGCCGGCGCCGGGGACCGCACCACGACCGCTTCCGGAAACGATTAGCCCGTGCCCCCGCCACCGGCGGGCATGGACGGCGTCGTGGTCGCCAGCGGGGTCCGGAGGACCTACGGCGAGACGACGGCGCTGCGCGGCGTATCGCTCGCCATCGACCGGGGCGAGGTGCTCGGGCTCGTCGGCCCGAACGGCGCCGGGAAGACGACGCTCGTCCGGTGTCTGACGGGGACGACGGCGCCGGACAGCGGCGAGGTCCGGCTCCTGGGCAGCCGCCCCCGTGACGCCGACGCCGAGGCCGTCGGGCTGCTACCCCAGGACTTCTCGCCGCCGGCTCGCCTGACCGCCCGCGAGCTGGTCGCCTACTACGCCGGCCTGTACGACCACGCACGCGACGTCGGCGCGGTGCTCACCGACGTCGGGCTCGCCGATGCCGCGGACACGCGCTACGAGCGGCTCTCGGGCGGCCAGCGCCGCCGCGCCCTCGTCGGGACGGCGCTGGTCAACGACCCCGAGGTGCTCTTCCTCGACGAGCCGACGACCGGCATCGACCCGGCCGGCCGGCGCGCGGTCTGGACGCTCGTCGAGTCGCTCGCCGGGAGGGGGACGACGGTCCTGCTGTCGACCCACTCGATGCCCGAAGCCGAGCGCCTGGCCGACCGCGTCGGCGTGCTCGTGGGCGGCGAGCTGGTCGCCATCGGCACCCCGGGCGAGCTCGTGGCGGCCCACGGCGGGACGCGCCGGCTGACCGTCGAGACCGGCGAGCCCGACGCCGCGCTGGCCGCGCTCGACTACCTGGGGGCCGCCGCGACCGACCGCGGCGTCGTGGTCGACCGGCTCCCGCCGGGTCGCATCGGCGAGGTCGTCGCGGCGCTGTCCGACGCCGGCGTCCGGTTCGAGCGGCTGGCCTGGAGCGAGCCCGACCTGGAGCGGGTCTACCTCGAGCTGACCGGCGAGCGGCCGGCCGAGGAGCGCGCGGCGGCGCGGCCGGCGGGGGGTGTCGAATGATGAGCCGCGCCGGGCGCGTCCGCGCCGAGTTCCTCGCGGCCTGGCGCTCGTTCCTCCGCCGGCGGACGGCGGTCTTCTTCACGTTCCTCTTCCCGGTCATCCTCGTCGTCATCTTCGGGGCGCTGGTCGGGTCGGCGGCCGGCGCCGGCCTGTTCGCGGAGCCGCCGGCCTACTACGTGCCGGGCTACCTCGCGGTCGTCGTGCTGTTCACGCCGCTGTCCCGGCTGTCGAGCACCGTCGCGCGCAGCCGGGCCGGTCGCCGGTTCGAGAAGCTCGCGACGACGCCGCTCTCGCCGGGGGAGTGGCTGCTCGCCCACGCCCTGGTCAACGTCGTCGTCGTGGCCGCCGCGGCCGTGCTTGTGCTCGGGCTCGTGGTGGCGCTGACGGACGCGGCCATCGCCCCCTCTCCCCTTCTGGTCCCGTTCGTCGGGCTCGGCGTCGTGACCTTCGTCGGCCTCGGGGCCGTCCTCGGCAGGCTGGCCGACTCCCAGGACGGCGCCATCGCGGCCGCCAACGCCGTCGGGCTGCCGCTGCTGTTCCTCTCGGAGACGTTCGTCCCGCCGGCGCTGCTGCCGGCCTGGTTCCGCCCCGCGGTGGGGCTGTCGCCGCTCACGTACTTCGCGAGGGGGAGCCGCGCGGCCGTCACGACCGGGGCCGGCTGGGAGCTCGACCTGGCGGTCCTGGCGACGCTGGCCGTCGCCTCGTTCGCACTCGGGGCGCGGTCGGTGCCCTGGCGGACGTGAGCGCGCCCGGGCGGTCGCGTAGGCTCCTCCTTCGACGGCCGTCACAGCTCCTTCCCCGGCTGCCGCGACGGCTCCCCTCGGCGACGTGAAGGCTTTTGGGGGCGGGCCGCCAAGCGCGGGCAATGGACTCCGTCCACAAGGGCCTCCGAGCCGGGGACATCACCAAGGACACCTACGGCCGGCTCGCGTGCACCGAGTGCGAGGTCCGGCTCGGCAAGAAGGAGGCCGAGGAGGGGTACGGCTACATCCATACCTGTCCGGAGTGCGGGCGGGGCTGGCGGCGCATCAACTGATTCTCGCGGTCACTCCCGGCCCGCGCCGCCGGCGCGGTCCACCAGTCGCTCGGCGCGTCGGACAAGCGGCGGGTCGATCATCTGCCCGTCGACGACGAACACGCCCCGGTCCTCGGCGTCCGCGGCCTCGCGGGCCTCGAGCACCGCGCGCGCCCAGGCCAGTTCCCCGTCGACCGGGGTGAACGCCTCGTTGATGGGGTCGACCTGGGTGGGATGGATGGCCAGCTTGCCGTCGTAGCCCAGCCCGACGGCCGTTCGGGCGTCGGCGCGCAGGCCGTCGAGGTCCTCGAAGTCGACGACCACCGTGTCGATGGCGTCGACGCCGGCCGCGGCCGCCGCGAGCACGACGTGCTGGCGGGCGTGGGCCACCTCGTCGCCCTCGGGGGTCCGCGTCGCCCCGAGGTCGGCCGCGAGGTCCTCCGCGCCGAAGCACAGGGCGTCGGTCGGCCCGGCAGCGGCGACGGCCTCGGCGTGCAGCACGCCCGCCGCGGTCTCGACCAGCGCCAGGATCGGGAGCGTCCATCCCCGCTCGGCAAGCGCGTCGGCCAACGCCTCGACGTCTCCGGGACCGCCGACCTTCGGCAGCAGGAGGCTGTCCAGCCGGACGTCGGGTCCGAGGAGGGCTGCGAGGTCGTCGTCCGCGGCGACGCCTGCCGGGTTCACCCGCACGCAGACCTCGGCGTCGGGGTCGAAGCCGGGGTCGGCCAGCACCTCGCGCACCGACTCGCGGGCCTCGGCCTTCCGGGCCGGCGCGACGGCGTCCTCGAGGTCGAAGACGAGCACGTCGGCGCCGACGTCGGGGGCCTTCCGCAACAGCTCGGGGCGGTCGCCGGGGCTGAACAGCAGGCTGCGACGGGCCATGCCGGACCAACGCCGCGGGGGCGGTTGAATCTAGGCGTCGGTGCCTCGGCCAGACGCCGGCCCCCTGCCCGACGTTCGGTGCCACGCGCGGCGTTCGGTTCCCTGCCAGACGTACGGTTCCCTCGCCCGACGTTCCGCGCCTCCACCGACGCTCCTCGGCCGGTTCGGCCCGTCGGCGGGCGGTCACCACCAGCGTTTTCTCGCCCGTGGGCGTGTCCGCGGGCATGCCCGGGCTGTACTTCGAGGCGTTCTCGGTCGGCGAGACCATCGAGCACGACCGGCGCCGGACCGTCTCCGAGGCCGACAACCAGCGCTTCTGCGACCTGACGATGAACCAGCAGCCGCTGCATCTCGACGCCGCGTTCGCCGCCGGGACCCGGTTCGGCCGGCGGCTGGTCAACGGGCTGTACACGATGAGCCTCGCGGTCGGGCTGTCCATCCCGGACACGACCGACGGCACCATCGTCGCCAACCTCGCCTACGACGGCGTCGAGCACCCGAATCCCGTGTTCCACGGCGACACCGTGCGGGCGCAGTCGACCGTCACCGACAAACGAGAGACCAGCGACGGCGAGCGCGGCGTGGTGACGATGCGCGTCGAGGCGTTCGTCGTGAATCGCGACGGGGAGGGCGGACGCGACGGCGAGACGCTGGTCTGCGAGTTCGACCGGACGGTGCTCTCGCTGAAGCGGGACGACGGTTGATCCGCCCGTCGAGCGGACGGCCGCTCAGATGACGGTGCCGTGCTTCTTCTGCGGCCGCTCTTTCTCCACGTCGGCGTAGAAGGCGAACCGCTCGACCAGCTCGTCCCGCAGGTCGCCGGGCGGGACGATCTCGTCGATGACCACCTCGCTGGCCATCCGGTGGGCGTCGATGTCCTCCCGGTACGCCTCGCGGAGCTCCGCCTCCCGCTCGGCGCGCTCGTCGGGGTCGTCGATGGCGTCGAGCTTGTTGGCGTAGACGGCCCTGATGGCCGCCTCCGGACCCATGATGGCGATCTCGCCGCTCGGCAGCGCGAGCGTCGCCTCGGGGTCGTAGGCCGGCCCGGACATCGCGTAGATGCCCGCGCCGTAGGCCTTCCGGAGGACGACGCAGAGCTTCGGCACCGTCGCCATCGACGTGGCGTATATCATCTTCCTGCCGGCCTCGAGGATGCCCTCCTTCTCGACCTGCGAGCCGGCCATGAAGCCCGGCGTGTCGCAGAGGTAAAGCAGCGGGATGCCGTAGGCGTCGCAGGTCCAGACGAACTCGGCGGCCTTCTCCGCCGCCGCCGGGAAGATGGCGCCGGCGCGCCGGTTCGGCTGGTTCGCCACGACGCCGACCGGCCGACCGTCGACCCGGGCGAACGCGGTGACGACCTCCGGGCCGTAGTCCCGCTTGAGCTCGAGCGTCGACTCGCGGTCGGCGACGCGGTCGATGACCTCCCACACGTCGTAGCCACGGTTGGGGGCCTCGGGGACCACAGCGTCGAGCTCGGCCGGCGAGTGCGCGGGGGGCCGGCCGGGCCGCGTCGGCGGGTCGGCGGCGTGGTGGTCCGGGAGGTAGCCGACCAACCTGGCGACGAGCTCGCGGGCGTGTTCCTCGTCCGCGGCGACGAGGTCGGCGCTGCCCGAGTGCTCGGCGTGGACCGACGCGCCGCCGAGCTCCTGCATCGATACCTCCTCGCCGGTGACCATCTCGACCATCCGGGGGCTCGCGATGGCCATCGCGCTCATGCCCTCGACCATCACGGTGAAGTCGGCGAACACCGGCGTGTACGCCGCCCCGGCGATGCACGGCCCGTAGAGCACGCAAATCTGCGGGACGACGCCCGAGAGGCGGGAGTGGTTGAAGTAGTACCGGCCGATGCCCTGGCGGTTGGCGAAAAAGCCCGTCTGCTGGTCGATGCGCCCGCCGGAGGAGTCCATCAGGTACAGCACCGGGCGCTTGCTCGCGAGCGCCCGCTCCTGCAGCCGGAGGAACTTCTCGACGCCGCGGGCGGCCATGCTCCCGGCCTTAACGGTGTAGTCGTTGGCCATCACGTGGACGCGCCGCCCCTCGAACTCGGCGGCGCCGGTGAGCAGGCCGTCCGCGGGGAGCCGGTCGTCCGGCGCGGCCGGGTCGCCGTCGGGGGGCCGGCCCCGTTCGTGCCAGGCGTCGAAGTTCGCGAAGCGGCCGTCCTCGAACGAGAAGCCATCCTCGCCGAACCAAAGCGCCAGCCGGTCGCGGACGAACAGCTTCCCCTCGTCGGCCAGCCTCTCCCTGTACTTCTCGGGCCCGCCCGCCTCGATGTCGGCGATCTCCTCGCGCAGGCGCCGCTCGCGCTCGGTCGGGCCGAGGCCCTCCGCCGGCTCCGGCGCGGACTCGTCGCGGGGCCCCGCCGCAGCCTCGCCGGCCCCGGACGGCCGGCCGCCGGGCTCGACCGTCGCGGCCGGCCTCTCGTCGTCACCCACGTAGACCTCGACGGCGTCCCCGAGGTGCTCGGCGAGCGCGCGGGCGATGGCGCCCGCCTCGTCGCCCGAGGCCCCAGCCCCGATGCGGACCTTCATGGCGTCGCCTGCGCGGGGCGTGGGCAAGGGGTTTTCCCTGCCCCGTCGCGACGGGTTCCCGCTCGGGCGGTTCAGATGGCCTCGCGCCGCTCGACGAGCTCCCGGTTGCCGACGTACACCGGCGTGCGCTGGTGGAGCTCGGCCGGTTCGACGTCGAGCAGCGACCGCTCGCCGTCCGACGAGGCGCCGCCCGCGGCCTCCACGATGTGGGCGATGGGGTTGGCCTCGAACTGCAGGCGGAGCTTGCCCACGGCCCTCGAACGGAGCTCCGGATACGAGAAGACGCCGCCGTAGGTGAGCACCTGGCTGACGTCGGCGATGAACGCGCCGCCGTATCGCAGCTTCAGCTCCTGCGCGATCTCGTCGGCGTAGTCGGCGAACTCGTCGGTCCAGTCCGGGACCCGACCGCCGAAGCCGTAGACCGTCGGCTCCTCGGGCAGCCGGAGGTCGTCGTCGACGACGCGGCGGCTACCGTCCTCCCCGACGACGGCCTCGGTCACCCGGCCGTCGCGGGCGACGACCATCGTCGTGATGGGCCCGTAGAGCACGAAGGCGGCGGCGACGAGGTCGCGCCCCCGGGCCGGCAGCGGCGCGTCGTAGACCGCCAGGATGGTCCCCATCGGGTTGTTCGACCGGAGGTTCGAGGAGCCGTCGAGCGGGTCCACGGCGACCGCGTAGCCCGACCCCGCGTCCACGACGTCCGGCCGCTCCTCGGAGGCGTACGCGCCGACGCCGGGGAGCGCCGAGAGGCGCGCCTCGAGCAGCTCGTCGGCCCAGACGTCGGCGGCCAGCTGGAGCTCGCCGCTCGGGTTCTCTTCCTCCTCCTCGGCTGCCGTCCGCCGTCCGGGCAGCCCAGCCCGGATCTCCGGGGCGGCCCCGGCGACCGTCCGGACGATGTCGTCGACGTCGCTCATGCCGTCGACGTCGCTACGCCAGGGCGGCGACCGCGTCGTCGGCGGCCGCGCCCCCGTGGATGACCTCCTCCAGCGCGTCGAGCATCGCCGCGGCGTTCTCGCGCTGCCAGACGTTCCGCCCGACGGCCAGGCCGGCGCCGCCGGCGTTCATAACGGCCTCGACGCTCTCGAGGAACGAGCGGTCGTCGGTCTTCGACCCGCCGCTCATCACGACGCGGACCGGCCCGGCGGCCTTCACGGCCCACTCCATGGCGTCCTGGCTGCCGGGGTACTTGACCTTCGCCACGTCCGCGCCGAGCTCGAGCGCCAGCCGGCTCGCGTAGGCGATGACGCCGTCCTTGGTGTCGTTCTTGACGCCCTGGCCGCGCGGGTAGGACCACATGACGACCGGCAGGTCGTGCTCGCGGGCGGCCTCCTGGACGTCGCGGAACTCCTCGGCCATCTCGACCTCGTTGTTCGAGCCGCCGTACAGCGTGAAGCCGACGGCCGCGGCGCCCAGGTCCGCCGCGTGGTCGACCGACCAGTTGACCGCCGAGTCCGGCTCGCCCATCCAGAGGTTCGAGGTGCCGTTGACCTTCGCGAGCAGGTTGACCTCGTCCTCGAACGAGGGGTAGTACGCCTCGGCCACGCCCTTCTGGACCGCCAGCGCGGTCACGGCGTCGTGGGTCGCGATGTCGAAGACCGTCTCCGGGTCCATCGTCGCCGGGACGTCCGCGAAGTCCGTGGGGCCGTGCTCGAGCCCGTGGTCGTACGCCAGGATGAGGACGTTCCCGTCGCGCGCGATGGGGGTGTCGGTGAGCGGGCGCATACGTGAACGTGCCCCGCGAACCGGGTAATAGTTTATCGTTGCCTACTGTCCGGACCCGCGCTCGTCGGCGCCGGCGCCCCCGTCGAACGGCGCTCCCCGACCCTCGCGGCCGGTCGGGCCGCGCTCGCAGCCGCGCCACCACCGGTTCGCCGGGCGGGGAGGCCGCACGCTTAACCCGCCGCGCGTGCCAGCGCGCGTATGCACGGGCTCGACTCCATCCGGACGGTCGGCGTCGTCGGCGCGGGGACGATGGGCAGCGGCATCGCCCAGGTGGCGGCCGCGGCGGGCTACGACGTCGTGATGCGCGACGTCGAGCCCGAACTCGTCGACCGGGGCTTTGCGGCCATCGACGAGAGCTTGGACCGGCTGGTGGCCGACGGGACGCTGACCCGCGACGACGCCGACGCCGCCCGGGGCCGCATCACCGGCACCACCGAGTTCGCCGCCCTCGATGACGCCGACCTCGTCGTCGAGGCCGTCGTCGAGGAGCTGGCGGTAAAGCGCGAGGTGTTCGCCGACCTCGACGGCCTGGTCGACCCCGGCGTCCCCCTGGCGACGAACACGAGCACGCTCTCGGTCACGTCCATCGCGAGCGCGACCGACCGCGAGCCGCTGGTCGTCGGCCTGCACTTCATGAACCCGGTGCCCCTGATGGAGGGCGTCGAGGTGGTCGTCGGCGAGCGGACCGACGAGGAGACGGTCGAGCTGGCCCACGCGTTCGCCGGGGCGCTGGGCAAGACGACCTGGGAGTCTGACGACAAGCCGGGCTTCGTCGTCAACCGCGTGCTCGTGCCGTGGATAAACGAGGGGATCCGCGCGTACGACGAGGGCGTCGCCACGAGAGAGGACATCGACCGCGGCCTCAAGCTCGGCACGAACGTCCCGATGGGCCCGCTCGAGCTCGCCGACCACATCGGGCTCGACGTCTGCCTCGCCGCCACGGAGACGCTGCACGAGGAGCTCGGCGACCGGTACGCGCCGGCCTACCTGCTCAAGCGGAAGGTGGCGGCCGGCGACCTCGGCAAGAAGACGGGCCGGGGCTTCTACGAGCACGAGTAGGGTGGGACGGCCGCCCGCCGCCGTCGCCGGTTAACGGCGGGTTTCTCGCCCTAACCGGACGATAGTTTTCCGGGCGTGGCGCCTTGTTTCCCGTATGTTCGACTGGCGCTCGGTCACCATCGGCTTCGCCGTCGGATTGGTCGTCAGCGTGCTCGGGCTCGCGCTGCCCGTGATCGGACAGATCGGCGGGGGACTCCTCGGCGGGTTCGTCGCGGGCTACCTCGCGGGCGGCGGGCTCACCCGCGGGGCCTGGCACGGGCTGCTCGCGGGGGCCATCGGGGGCCTGCTCCTCGTCGTCTTCGTCGCCGTCGCCTCGACCGCCCTGGGGTTCGCCATCAACGAGGCGGTGAGCGGACTGCTCGGTGGGGCGGGCATCATCGTGGTCGGCGTCTTCCTCGCGGTCCTGTTCGCCCTCGACAGCGCCCTGGCGGGGGCCATCGGCGGCGCGCTGCGGACCTGACGGACGCGGCCGCTCGCCGGGGGAACGCCTAAGGAGCGACGTGGCGAGCCCCCGGCATGGACCTCTCGCTGACCGCCGAGCAGCGCCAGATACGCGAGACGGTCGCCGCGTTCGTCGACGACGAGGTGGTCCCCCGGGCGGCCAAGATCGACGCGACGGACGCGTTCCCGCGCGACCTCGTCGAGCGGATGGGCGAGCTCGGCCTCATGGGGATGCCGTTCCCCGAGACGTACGGCGGGGCGGGGCTGGACTACCACGCGTACGCCCTCGCCCTCGAGGAGGTCAGCCGGGGCAGCGGCGGGCTCGGGACCGTCGTCGCAGCGCACACGAGCCTCGCGGGCAACATGCTGTACGCCTACGGGACCGAGACCCAGAAGGAGCGGTTCCTCGCGCCGTTGAACCGCGGCGAGGACGTCGGCGCGTTCGCGCTCTCGGAGGCCGGCGCCGGCAGCGACGTCCCGGCGATGGCGACGACCGCCGAGCGCGAGGGCGACGCCTACGTCCTCGAGGGCGGCAAGCTGTGGACCTCGAACGGGTCGGTCGCCGACACGGTCGTCGTCTTCGCGAAGACCGACCCCGGGGCCGGAAACCGCGGTATCACGGCGTTCGTCGTCCGCCCCGAGGACGACGACGGCTTCGTCGTCGAGGGCACCGAGGACAAGCTGGGCGACAAAGGCTGTCCGACCGCCGAGCTGCGGTTCGACGGGCTACGCCTGCCGGCCGACCGCCGGCTGGGCGAGGAAGGCGAGGGCTTCCGGCAGGCGCTCGAGACGCTCAACGCGGGGCGCATCACCATCGCCGCCCGCGGGGTGGGCATCGCGCGGGCGGCCCTGGAGGCCGCGCTCGACTACGCCGCCGAGCGCGAGCAGTTCGGCCAGCCCATCGGCGAGTTCCAGGCCATCCAGCACAAGCTCGCCGACATGGACACCAAGGTCCAGGCGGCGCGGCTGCTGATGCACCGCGCGGCGGACCGGAAGGAACGCGGCGAGCGGTTCGTCAAGGCGGCGGCGCAGGCCAAGCTCTACGCAAGCGAGGTCTCCCGCGAGGTGGCCAACGAGGGCGTCCAGATCCACGGCGGCTACGGCTACGTCGAGGACTTCCCAGCCGAGCGGTTCTACCGCGACGCGAAGCTCAACGAAATCTACGAGGGGACCAGTGAGGTCCTCCGGAACACCATCGCGCGGGAGCTCGCGCGCTGACCGTGGCCGACTCCCTCGAGGCCTACTACGACGCGGTCCCCGAGCGGCACCGGGCGACCGTGACCGCCATCCGGGAACTGCTGTACGAGGTCCACCCCGACGCCGAGGAGACCCTCAAGTGGCGTCAACCGACGTTCGTCGTCGACGGCCGGAACCGGTTCTACGTCGCGTGGTACGCCGAGCACGTGAACCTCGGGCTCTTCCGGGGCGCCTCGACCGACGACCCCGACGGGCTGCTCGACGGGACCGGCGAGGCGATGCGCCACGTCTCCTTCGTCGAGGCGGAGGAGGTCGGGGACCCGGCCGTCCGAGCGCTCGTCGAGCGGGCCGAGTGAACGCGCCCGCGCGCCGGCCCGTCCCGACATCACCCGCCCCTTCCGTGCGCCTTTTGGGGGGCCACCGCCGAGCGGGTCGTATGACCGGAGTCCGCGTCGCCGGCGTCGGCCTGACCCCCTTCGGGGTCCACCCCGAGCGCACCGGCCGGGACCTGTTCGCGGAGGCCGGGCTCGCCGCGCTCTCCGACGCCGGCGTCGCTCGGGCCGACGTCGAGGGCGTCTACTACGGCAACTTCATGGGCGCGCTCGCCGAGCACCAGGGCCACCAGGGGCCACTGATGGCCGAGGCCGTCGGCGTCGACGCGCCCAGCACCCGCTACGAGAGCGCCTGCGCCTCGAGCGGCGTGGCCGCCCGCGAGGCCGTCAAGACCGTCCGGAACGGCGAGGCCGACGTGCTGCTGGTCGGCGGCGCCGAGCGGATGAACAACCTGGGCACGGCCGGCGCGACGGAGGCGCTGGCCATCGCCGCCGACGACCTCCACGAGGTTCGCGCGGGGGTGACCTTCCCGGGCGCCTACGCGCTGATGGCCCGGGCGTACTTCGAGCGGTTCGGCGCCGACCGGGAGGACCTCGCCCACATCGCCGTGAAGAACCACGCCAACGCGGTGCCCAACGAGTACGCGCAGTTCCAGCGCGAGATCACCGTCGAGGCGGCGCTGGAGGCGATGCCCATCGCCGAGCCGCTCGGGCTGTACGACGCCTGCCCCATCACGGACGGCGCCAGCGCGCTCGTGCTCGTCAGCGACGCGTACGCGGCCGACCACGGCCTCGACGCCCCCGTCGCCGTCACGGGAACGGGCCACGGCGGCGACAAGCTGGCGCTGCAGGACCGCGAGGACATCGTGCGCACCCCCGCCGCGGAGGCCGCGGCCGCGGAGGCGTACGCCGACGCCGACGTCGAAGCGGCCGACGTCGAGTTCGCCGAGGTCCACGACTGCTTCACCATCGCCGAGGTGCTCGCGGTCGAGGCGCTCGGCTTCCACGAGCCCGGCGAGGGCGCCCGGGCGGCCCGCCGCGGCGAGACGACCCGCGACGGCGAGCGGCCGGTCAACCTCTCGGGCGGGCTGAAGGCCAAGGGGCACCCCGTCGGGGCGACGGGGACGAGCCAGCTGGTCGAGGCGACGCGACTGCTGCGCGGGGACCACCCGAACAGCGACGCCGTGGCGGGGGCGACGACCGGCGTCACGCACAACGCCGGCGGCACCGTGGCCTCCTGCGTGGTCCACGTCGTGGAGGTGGCGGACTGATGGGCGGCCGGGCGCGGCCGGGGGTGGCCGGCTGATGGTCGGGCCGACCGACGCCAACGCCGGCTACGACGAGTTCCTGGACGCCATCGAGGCCGGCGCTGGCTACTACCTCGAGTGCGAGCGCGGCCACGGCTCCCTGCCCCCGCGGCGGGTGTGTCCGCACTGCGGAAGCGCCGACCTCGACGAGTCGCCGCTGCCGGCGGTCGGCGAGGTCGAGACGCACACCACGGTCCACGTGGCGACCCCGCAGCTCGCCGACGACGTCCCCTATGTGACGGCCATCGCGCGGTTCGGCCCCGTCCGCGTCACCGGCTTCTTCCGGGGCGTGGACACGGACGCGGCCGCCGTCGGGATGGCCGTGGCCCTCTCGGTGGAGCCGACCGAGACCACCGGCGAGCGCGCGCTGGTGCTGCGGCCGGCGTAGGCTCGGGCGGCGACGGGCGCGGGACGTGCGGGCGTGCCGTCACTCGCCGCCGGCGTCCGACAGGCCGGCCTCGATGAGCGCGCAGACGGTCCCGCCGATGTCCGTCCCGTGGACCGTCGGGGACACGTCGTCGGGGAAGTTCGGAGCTGCCGGGCCGGCCGGGTCGGACGCCGGCCGGCCGGCGTCGCCCCGGTCGTCGTCGGCGTCGTTGGCCGGTCCGTCCAGGTCCCAGACGACGTACACCAGGGACGCGGCGTGGGCGTCCGCCCGCCGGTCGAAGAAGTCCGTGCGCGTGACCGACCAGTCGAACGGCCCGCCCGGCTCGTACAGCTGGACCACGTCGCGGACGACGGCCCGGTACGGCCGACCGACGGCCAGGAAGGGCAGCTGGAACCGTTCCTCGTCGGTCCACTCGAAGCTCGCGACGGCCCCGCGCGACGTGTAGGTACCGACACCCTCGTGGCGCAGGACGTACGGCGTCCGACGGCCGCCGAACTGGAGGAAGTAGTGTATCGTCCCGCCGTCCGGCGTGACCGTGGGCGCCGTCGTATCGAAGAACGCCCCAGCCCGGTCGGACCCGGCGACCACCGGCGAGAACGGGAACCCGAAGTCGTCGACCGGGTCGGCGACATTCCCGTTCCCCGGCCGGTCGTCGCCGGCGTACATCCCGTCGCGCCCGGCGAAGAGGGCGTAGCGCAGCGCGCTCGGCCGGTCCTCGAGCTGGCGGGTCCCCTGTCCGCCGCCGGGAGAGCTCCTCGCCGCTGCCGGCGCCGGCATTCCGCTTGCGGCCCCGCTCCCGCCGACGCCCTCGAGGAACGTCCAGCGCGGTGACGGCCGGCCGTGGTTTCTGGTGTTGGGCTCCATCGACGTGTTCCTGTCCGCGTCCCGCCACTCGTCCTCCGGCGCGGTCGCGGCTGCTGACCCAGCGTTCGCGGCTCGGTAGTTAAAGTATGGGCTTCAATTATCATACAAAATAAACGAAGAGAGGAAATGGTAGCAATAAGGCGATAATCCGTACCTTTCCATTATCATATGTTATATTAACAGGTAGTTCACGCCCGTGGAGACGAGCGCCGTCTCGCCTCACTCGGCCCCGACGGAGCGGCCATCGAACCGGGCGACCAGCTCCTCGACGAGGTCGTGGGGGGTGACCTCCCCGCGCGCCACCCGGTCGACTTGCGCGTCCATGCCCCCGCGGCGCTCGATCTCCGCCTCGAGCAGCCGGGCGAGGTCTTCGCGTAGCAGCGTGCGAATCTCCTCGGCGTAGCGCTCGCGAGCCCTCGCCTCGAGGAGCCCGGAGCCCTCGAGGTACGACCGGTGGTCGTCGAAGACGTCGACGAGTTCGTCGATTCCCGCGCCGTCGGTCGCGACGGTCTCGACGACGGGCGGGGTCCAGCCGGCGCCGTCGGCGCGGTGGCTGCCGACGCGCTCGCCGGCCAGGTCGATCATCTCCCGCAGGTCGCGGACCGTCCGGTCGACCCCGTCGAGGTCGGCCTTGTTCACCACGAAGACGTCGCCGATCTCGAGGATGCCGGCCTTGAGCGTCTGGACGGCGTCGCCGCTCTGCGGGGCGACGAGCACGGCGATGGTGTCGGCCGCGCGGACGACGTCGACCTCGTTCTGCCCGGCGCCGACGGTCTCGATCAGGATGCGGTCCTTGCCGAACGCGGCGAGCGCGGTCACGGCGTCGATGGTCGCCGCGGCGAGCCCGCCGAGGCTCCCGCGTGCGCTCATCGACCGGAAGAAGACGTCCATGTCGCCGGCGTTCGAGGCCATCCGGATCCGGTCCCCGAGCACCGCGCCGCCGGTGAACGGCGAGGCGGGGTCGACGGCGATGACGCCGACGGTCAGCCCCCGTTCGCGGTAGGTCCGCGCGAGCCGGTCGACGAGCGTCGATTTGCCGGTGCCGGGGCTGCCCGTGACGCCGACCACCGCCGCCTCGCCGCGGTGGGCGTGCAGCTCGGAGACGAGCTCCCGGTAGCCGGGGTCGCGGTTCTCGATGACGGAGATGGCCCGGGCGAGCGCCCGGTGGTCGCCGTCCAGCAGGGCCTCGGCCAGCGCGACCGGGCTCATCGGCGCGGCGCGTGCTCGCGGACGAACGAGACGGTCTCGCCCATGGGGGTGCCGGGGCCGAACACCTCGGCGACCCCGAGCTCCTTGAGATGGTCCCGGTCCCCCTCGGGGATGGTGCCCCCGACGAGCACGAGCGTGTCCTCGAGCGCGCCGTACGACGCCAGGCCGTCGAGGACCTTCGGGACGAGCGTGTTGTGGGCGCCGGAGAGGATGGAGATGCCGAGGACGTCCACGTCCTCCTGGACCGCCGCCTGCACGATCTCCTCGGGCGTGTTGTGGAGCCCGGAGTAGATGACCTCGAACCCGGCGTCGCGGAACGCCCGGGAGATGACGTGGGCCCCCCGGTCGTGACCGTCGAGGCCGACCTTGGCCACGAGGCACCGGATGGTCCGCTCCTGCTGGGCTTCGCTCATGTCCGTCACTACCGGGCGCGGCGCGTTTCATTCTATCGGCGGCAGCCCGTCGCCGTCTGTCCGGACGCCGAGACTCCGGCGGTGGGGGCCGAGTCCCACCGGCAAACACCAGAGCCTTGAGCGCCGCCCTCGAAGCCGCGGCCATGGCGACCACGTCGGTCGGCGCGACCGCCCGTACCCACCCGCGGGCGACGACGGCTGTCATCACGACCGTCGGGTACGTCGTCCTGGTGGGGACGCTCGAGGGCCTCGCCCCCAGCGGCCTCTACCCCGACCTCTCGCCGTGGACGGTCAACCGGCTGGCCGACGCCATCGCCGCCATCAACGCCGCGGCGACCGCCTCGCTGCTCTACGGCTACGTCGCCATCCGGCGCGGGCGGGTGCGCCGCCACCGCGCGGCGATGCTGACGGCGTTCGGGCTCATCCTGCTGTTCCTCGTCCTCTACCTGCTGAAGGTCGGCGGCGGGGGGACCAAGGAGTTCGTCGGCCCTCGCCCCGCGTACCTGGTCTACCTCGCCCTCCTGGCCGTGCACGTCCTGCTGTCGATGCTCTCGGTGCCGCTAGTCGTCTACCAGGTCGTCACTGGCCTCGCGTACGCGCCCGCCGAGCTGGCCCGGCGGACGGCCCACCGGCGGGTCGGCCGGCTCGCGGTCGCGGCCTGGACGGTCTCGCTGTCGCTCGGGGTCGTCACCTACCTGCTGTTGAACCACGTCTACGGCTGGCGGTTCGTCGGGATGACCGTCGCCGGATAGCCTTCGTCGGGTGGTCGTCTCCTGGTGGCCCCGGTCGAGCGGCCGTCGTCGAGCTCGCCCGGCCCGGGTCGCCGCGCGGTAGCCTCGCCCCGGACGGTACGTCCCCGGCTACCGGCTACGCCAGCGTCGCCACGTCCTTCAGCACCTCGTCGGCGTGGCCCTCGGGGTCGACCTTCGGGTAGGCCGCGGCGATGCGGCCGTCGGGGCCGACGAGGTACGTGTTCCGGAAGACGCCGTCGAACGAGTTCCCGTACATCGTCTTCTCCCCGTAGGAGTCGTAGGCGCTGGCGACCGACCCGTCCGGGTCGCTGAGCAGGTCGAACGGGAGGTCGTACTTCTCCCGGAACGCCGCGATGTCGTCGACGGGGTCGTCGCTGATACCGAGCACGACCGCGCCGGCGGCCGTGTACTCGTCCCACGCGTCGCGGAAGCCGCGTGCCTCGGTGGTACAGCCGGACGTGTCCGCCCGCGGGTAGAAGTAGACGACCACGGGCCGCCCGGCGTGGTCCGAAAGCGAGACCGCCTCGCCGTCCTGGTTCTCGAGCGTGAATCCTGGTGCCTCGTCGCCGACGTCCAGCATGGCCGGGGACACGGGCCGGCGTACCAAGAGCATTCTGCGTTGGGGGTGGTCGCGGGCCGACGCAGGGTCGATGCGAGCGGTGTCGACGAGGGCGAGCAGCGATTACGGTTCGGAAACGAAGGCGATTCACCCGGAGCACTTTATTATCACAAGCGCGTACTAGCTCGCATGCGGGAACTCGACGAGACGGACGCGGAGATCCTCCGGCTGCTGGTCGAGGACGCCCGCCGGCCGTACAGCGACATCGCCGGAGCGGTCGACCTCTCGCCCCCGGCGGTGCGCGACCGCATCGAGCGGCTGCGCGAGGTCGGCGTCATCCGTCGGTTCACCGTCGACGTCGACCGCTCGCTGCTGCGTGCCGGCGTCCCGGTGCTGGTGACCGTGACGGTCGCGCCGGTCGACGTCGAGCGGGTGCGAGAGGCGCTTGCGGACGCCGACGGCGTCGAGCACGTCTTCGCGACGGCGGACGCCCGCGTGGTCTTCCAGGCGAGCGTCCCCGACGGGGACGTCGGCCCGCTCCTCGACGACCGGGTCGGGCTGGACGCCGTCCGCGGGGTCGAGGTCGACCTGCTCACCGCCGTCGAGTGGGCGCCGCAGGTCGACGACACGGACTTCGCCCTCGAGTGCGCCCAGTGCGGGAACACGGTGACCGCCGAGGGCGAGAGCTCGCGGCTCGACGGGGCGCTCTATCACTTCTGCTGTGGGTCCTGCCGGTCCCGGTTCGAGGAGCGCCACGCGGAGCTCTCCGCCGACGCCGGGTGATGGTCGGGGCCGCTCGCGGGGATGGCTCGTAACACTTGCCGGGTCGGGCAGCGCCGGCCGGTCCGCTTCCGCAACGAAGCACCAAGCGCCGCCGCACCTTGGAATCTAAAGCGCAAGGGGGGAAAGGCCGGCGACCGTAGCTGCAATCATCATGAACCGTCGCACCGTCCGCTTCGCGGTCGCTGACATGCACTGCGCCAACTGCGCGGGGACCATCGGCGAGCGGCTCGCGGAGCTGGCCGGGGTCCACGAGGCGGACGTCAACT
>CAZVOR010000020.1:18035-23186 GCA_964628745.1 uncultured Halobacteriales archaeon | reverse complement strand
CGTCGACCGCGGCGTGGTCGCGGACCGCGTGGGCGACGCCGGCGCGGCCGGGGTCCCGCTGGGCCTCTGCGCCGCGCTCGACGGCCTCGGGGCGGGCGACCGGACGCTCGCCGGGTTCGCCGGCAGCGAGGGCGGCGGCGCCGCGTTCCTCCTCGCGGGCGGCCTCGACGTCGCCGGTCTCGCCGACCTCGACGGCGGGGTCGAGGTCGACTACCCGACGGCGCTCCGGCTGCGAGGGGAGCTCGGCGACGCCTCCGTGGCCGGCGGCGGCGCGCACGTGAGCCTGCCGGACTGGCGGGGGACGCTGGCGCAGCGGTACCGGCTCGAGGCCGGCCGGTGTCCGGCGTGCGGCGCGGTGGCGTTCCCGCCGGGAGGCGCCTGCTCCGCGTGCGGCGAGCGCGGCGCACACGAGCCGGTCGAGCTCTCGCGGACGGGCACAGTCGCCGCCGTGACGGTCATCGGCGAGGGCGGCGCGCCGCCGGAGTTCGCCGACCTCCAGCGCCGGGGCGGGCCGTTCGCGACGGCGATCGTCGAGTGCGAGGCGCCCGGCGGCGGCGCGGCGCGGCTGCCGGCGATGCTGACGGACTGCGACCCGCACGACGTGGCCGTCGGCGACCGCGTCCGGGCGGTCGTCAGGCGGCTGTACGAGCAGGGGGGCGTGGTCCGCTACGGCGCGAAGTTCGTGCCGGCTGGGTGACCGGCGGTTCGAACGGCGTACTCGCGGGGTCCGTCCGGAGGGAACGGGCCGACCGACGCCGGGACGTCGACGCCCGTCCCGCCGACCGCGCTCCCTTTCCCGCTCCGCCCCGTACCCCGACCGTGATCCAGCTCCCCGTCCGCCGGTGCCCCGAGTGCGGGTACATCGGCCGCACCACGTCGTTCGAGGTCGGCGAGGGCGGGCCGTGGGAGGGCCGGTCGCTCGTCTGCCCCCGGTGCGGGAGCGAGGCGGGACGGCTCGACTCGCGCCTGCAGTGACCGCCCGACGGCCCTGGCGCGTTCACCGCGGCTGGCAGACGACGTCGACCAGGGCCGGCCCGCCCCCCCGCACCGTCTCCCAGGCCGCCTCGAGCGCGGCCGGCAGCTCGTCGGGGTCCTCGACCGGCCCGAACCCCGCCACGCCCATCGAGTCGGCCATCGCCGCGTAGTCGGGAGTCGGGTCGACGAGGCCGGTGCCGACCAGCGCCGACGCCTCGCTCGCGTCGCGCCCGCGGTGCTCGGCGAGCGTCATCCGGTGGGCCGTCGAGTTATAGAGCGAGCGGTTGTTGTGGACGACGGTGAGCATCGGCAGGTCCAGGTGCGCGACCGTCCAGAGCCCGCCCGGGTAGAACATGAGGTCGCCGTCGGGCTGGAGGTTCACCGGCACGCGGTCGGTGTCCTCGTACGCCAGCGCCGCGCCGATGGCCTGGCCGATGCCCTGACCGATGCCGCCGCCGCCGGAGTACGAGCCGACGTACTCGTCCCACTCGTCGATGGCCCACAGGCGGTAGGCCCAGCCGCGGAGCGTGCCGTTGACGAGGACCCACGGCTCGCCCTCGAGGACCGACCAGCACTCGGCGGCGAGCCGCGGCAGCGAGACGGGCTCCTCGTCCCGGGCGGCCTCGGCCGACGCCCGCCAGGCGGCCCGCCGCTCGTCGTGGCGCTCGGCCATCGCCGCCGCCCGGTCGGCCGCCCGCTCCCGGGCCGCCGCGTCGTCGGCCAGCCGCTCGACGACGGCGTCGCGCAGCAGCGGCACCGCCAGCGCCGTGTCGGCGGCGACCGAGAGCGCCGTCTCGCGCAGCCGGAAGGCGTCCCCGGCGTGCCCGGCGACCCGACCGTCCCGCAGGCCGACGTCGACGATGGCGAGGTCATCGCGGGCCAGCTCGGTGCGCTCGTAGGTCGCACCGTCGACGTCGACGAGCGAGAAGTCGAGGCTGAACACGTCGAGCGCGAGCAGGACGTCGGCCTCGTGGACGACGTCGGTGCCCGAGAGGTCGAGCGGGTGGGTGTTCGGGAAGTTGTATCGGTGGGGCGTCCCGACCCGGTGGCCGTGGACGACCGGCGCGCCGAGCGCCTCGGCCAGGTCGACCAGCGCGTCGACGGCGGCGCGGTCGTCGCCGACGGTGTCGGCGAGGACGACGGGGCAGTCGGCGGCGACCAGCCGGTCAGCCGCCGCCTCGACCGCCGCCGGGTCCGGCGCGGGCGGCGTCGCGGGCCCGAGCGCGTCGAAGTCCGGGGTCGGGATGGGCGCCTCGAGCTCCGCCTCCTGCAGTTCGTGGTCCAGCGCGACGTAGACGGGCCCCTCGGGCGGCGTCGTCGCGTAGCGCAGTCCCCGGGCGAGCGACTCGCCGATGCCCTCGACGGCCGCGGGCTGGTCGGCCCACTTCACGTAGCCGCGGACGAGCTCGGACTGGTGCCGCGCGGTGTGCAGCCAGTCGAAGTAGGGGCGCCGGCCGTCGGTCCGGACCGGCCCGGCGCCGGCCAGCGCCAGCAGCGGCACGCGGTCGCAGTAGGCGTTGAAGAGCATCATCGAGCCGTGCAGCGTCCCGACCAGGTCGTGCAGGGCGCAGGCCGCGGGCTCGCCCGTCGCCTTCGCGTGGCCGTGGGCGATGGCCACCGAGAGCGCCTCGTGTGGCGTCTCGACGACCAGCGGGTCGTCCCCGCGGTAGTTGACCAGCGACTCCTCGAGCCCCCGGAACGACGAGCCGGGGGTGAACGCCACGAACTCGAACCCGTAGGCGGCCAGCAGGTCCGCGACGAAGTCCGACCCCCACGCCTGTTCCCCGACGTCGACGGTCCGGCGGGTCCGTGCCGGCGGCCGGTCGCCATCGCGCATGGCTCCCGCCCGGCCCGGGCGCCCTTGAACGTTGCTCGACGGAGCCGGTTCGGCGGCCGGACGGGACCGCCCGGGCCGTCGCGAACACCTCGCTTGATAACCGGGCCACAACCTTTTATAAGGGACCCGCGGGGATGGGGATACGAATGGCGGGGCAGGTCTACGCGGTCGCGAGTGGCAAGGGCGGCGTCGGGAAGACCACGACGGTGGTCAACCTGGGAGTGGTGCTCCGGCGGGCGAACCACTCCGTGGCGCTGGTCGACGCCGACCTGGGAATGGCCAACCTCGCCGCCCTGCTCGGGGTCGACGGCGACCCGACCCTCCACGACGTCCTCGCCGGCGAGTCGACGGTCGAGGAGGCGCTGGTCGAGGAGGCGAAGGGGTTCGCGCTCCTGCCCGGCAGCCGCGACCTGATGGAGTACCCCGACGCCGACCCGCGGGGGCTCGGCGACGTGCTCGAGACGCTCGCCGGGGCCTACGAGTTCGTCCTCGTCGACACGGGGGCGGGGATGAGCCACGAGGACGTCCTCCCGCTCGGGCTGGCCGACGGCGTCGTCCTCGTGACCACGCCCGACCCGGCGGCCATGGGGGACACCGCGAAGACCGCCGAGCTGGCCGGGCTCGCCGGCGGCGACGTCCTCGGGCTCGTGGTCAACCAGGCCACGCAGGGGACCGACGGCAAGCACGTCGCCGGGGAGGTCGGCGTCGAGCTGCTCGGCGTCGTCCCGTTCGACCCGGCGGTCCGCGAGAGCACGGCCAGCGGCCGCCCGCTGGAGGGCGAGGCCCCCGACAGCCCGGCCGCGGTCGCCTACCGCGAGCTCGCCGCGACGCTCCTGGGCGTCCCGCTCTCCGAACTCACGAGCGCGATGCCGCCCGCCGGCGGTGGCGGCGGGTCGGATACGGGCGGGGGGACGGCGGCGTCGGCCGGCGGGGACGCGTCGGCCGGCAGCCCCGAGCAGGCGGCGGCGCCGGCCGACGAGCCCGAACCGGGCAACGAATCCGAACCGGCCGACGACGCCGAGCTGTCCGGGGAGCGCGCCGGGGCCGGGCCGTCCGGGGCGGAAGCGGCTGGAACCGACGACGCTCGGGCGGCCGACGCGGCGGCGTCGACCGACGCATCGGGCGACGGCGGCGACGGGCCCGACGAGGAGGAGGACCTCGACGAGTACCTGGAGCAGTTCGAGGACGAGCCGGAGGAGTCCTCCGGCGGGCTCCTGGCACGGATCGGCCGGCTGTTCAGGTAGCCAGCCGGACGGCTCCGGGTCGCCGAACGGACGGCGGGGGCCGAAAGCCGCGCCGTCTCACTCCTGGTCGGTCGGCTCGTCGTCCTCGGCCGCCGGGGCGGTGCCGGCGGCCCCGAGCGCCGAGGAGAGCCGGTCGCGGAACGCCGCGAAGTCCTCGAGGTCCGCCCGGAGCGACTCGAGGTCCGCACGCAGGTCCTCCTGGAGCGACTCGACGTCCGAGCGGAGTCCCGCCTCGACCGACTCGACTTCCGTCCCGAGTTCGTCGCGGAGCGACTCGACGTCAGCCCGCTGGTCGTCGCGGACCGACTCGACCGCCTCGCGCTGGTCCTCGCGGAGCTCCTGGACCTCCTCGCGCAGTTCCTCCTCGACCGCCTCGGCCCCCTCGCGGAGCTCCGCCTCGAACGCCTCGACGTCCCCGCGTAGCTCCTCGCGGAGCGCGTCGGCCGCCTCGCGCTGCTCCTCCCGGAGCGACTCGAACCGGTCCCGGAGCGCCCCCACGTCTCCGGCCACCTCGTCGACGCGGGCGTCGACGGCGTCGATGCGCCCCGTCGCGCCCGCGACTCGCTCGTCGACGGCGTCGACCCGACCGTCCACGGCGGCCACCTGCTCGTCGACGGCGTCGACGCGCTCGTCCACGGCGGCCACCTCGGCCGACGCCTCGTCGACGCTCGCCCCGACGTCGTCGACCTCGTCGGCGAGCGAGTCGAGGCTCGCCCCGAGGTCCTCGACGGCGCCGTCGGCCTCGTCGAGCCGCCCGTCGAGGTCCCCGACCTCCCCCTGGAGGTCGGCGAGGTCGTCGCGGAGGTCGGCGAGCACCTGCTGGGGCTTGCCCTCCTCGTCGATGAACGACTCCAGCGCGTCGGCGAAGGCCTCGAGGTCGCTGACCCGCTGCTGGAGGTGCGCGAGCCGCGTCTCCGTTCGGCTGTCGACGGCGGCGCTGCTCGCGCCCTCGGCCCCGCCTGCCAGCTCCTCGCGGAGCAGCCGACGGTCCTCGGGGTCGACGTCGCCCTCCCGGAGCTCCTTGATGAGCACGCGGACCACCCCACCGGTCAGGGGCACCCGCACCTCGCGTCGCCGGCCGCCGCCCTCCGCCTC
>CAZVOR010000020.1:0-17935 GCA_964628745.1 uncultured Halobacteriales archaeon | reverse complement strand
CGGCCGGCTCGTCGATTTCCGCGTCCGGTTCCGGTTCGGCCGACGTCGGCTCGACGTCGTCGGCATCGGCCGGCTCGGCGGCCCCCGCGGTGTCGGCGGCCGGCTCGGCCTCGACCGCCTCGTCGCCCCCCGGAGGCTCGGTTGCCTCGTCCGCCCCGGCGGGCTCGGCTGTCTCGTCGACCTCGATGGGCTCGACAGCCTCGTCGGCTCCGGCGGTCCCGGCTGCCTCGTCGACCCCGGCGGCCCGCTCGGCCGCCTCCGCCACCGCTTCGGCGGGCTCCTCGACCTCCGGCGCATCGTCGGTCTCCGCCTCCGACGCGGCCGCTGCGTCGGCCTCCGCCTGGACCGGTTCCCCGGGCGGCTCTTCGGCCGCCCCGGCCGGTTCCGGCTCGGGCTCCGGCTCCCCGACCGCCGCCGGCTCGGCCGCCTCGACCCCGGCGGTCGCCGCTTCGCCCTCGAGCCCGGGCAGCTCGGCCTCGCCCGTGAGGAAGTTCCGGACGACCTCGGACCGCCGCTCGTCGACCAGTTCCTCGATGCTTTCGGGGCCCGCATCGAGCAGCACGATCCGTGGATCGCCCAGCAGGGCGTCGACGTCGTCGGCCGGGTAGTCGCGGATACCGTAGACGGTCTCGACCGTCTCGCCGGGCTCTACGTCCTGCAGGAAGACGACCGCATCGTCCTCCTTCGTCCAGAACTCGGCGCCGAACTTCGGGTGGAACCCGACGTCGTCCATGGGAACTGCCGCGGGAATCGGGTCGACCAGCTGGACCCGGGCGGCGTCCTCTCGCGTCGACGTCACCTCGATCACCACCGCGAGCGTCTGGAACTGCTCCGTGTCGACCGTCTTCCTGACGGTGATGTCCTCGGCGGAGGTGGTGACAGCCTCCTGGTCCGCGTCGGTCATACCGTCTCCGTCTCGCGAGGCTCGTATAAAAGTACGCGTACGCTGGCTCGGCCCCTCCGTGGCGGCGGTACGGGCCGATATCCCGGCTCCAGCCGGCTCGATTCCGCCCCGGCCGGGACGACGGGACGGCCCGAGGAAACCTTCAAGGCGCGCGACGGGCGAGCACCGCCATGGACGAGACCCGGCGGCTCGCCTCGTTCGTCCGGGGGCTCGACGTCGACGACCTGGACGCCCCGGTCCGGGACGCCGTCGCGCGGTCGCTGGTCGACCACCTCGGCGTCGCCTGCGCCGGCGTCGACACCGCCGCCGGCGAGGCCGTGCTCGCGTACGTGGAATCGGCGGGCGGGGACGGCCCGGCCACGGTCGTCGGGACGGACCGCCGGACCGCCCCGCTGTTCGCCGCGCTGGCCAACGGGACGACCGCCCACGCGCTCGACGCCGACGACGGCCACCGGGCCGGCTCGGTCCACCCGGGCGCCGCGGTCATCCCGGCCGCGCTCGCCGTCGCCGAACGCGAGGGCGCGACCGGGGCCGCCCTGGCCGCCGCCCTCGCCGCCGGCTACGAGGCCACCGCCGTCACGGCGGCCGCGGTGCAGCCGGCCCATCGGGAGCGCGGCTTCCACGCGACGGCGACCACGGGCTGCCTCGGCGCGGCGGCCGCGGCCGCCCGCCTCTGCGGGCTCGACGGGTCGGAGACCGCCCACGCGCTGGGCCTCGCCGGCACGCAGGCCGGCGGCCTGTTCGAGTTCCTCGCGACCGGCTCGGAGGCCAAGCGCTTCCACGCCGGCCGCGCCGCGATGGCCGGCGTGCTCGCCGCCGACCTCGCCGCCGCGGGACTCGACGGGCCGGACACGGTCGTCGAGGGGACGGACGGCTTCGCCCGGGCGTTCGCCGGCGAGTACGACCTCTCGGGGTTCGACCGGCTGGGCGACCCGTTCGAGGTCACCCGGTGCTACGTCAAGCCGTACCCGAACTGCCGGCACGTCCACGGCCCCATCGACGCCGCGCTCGCGCTCCGGGAGCGCGGGCTCGACCCGGCCGCCGTCGCGGCCGTGCGCGTCGAGACCTACGGCGTCGCCGCGCACCACGACCGGACGGACGTCGAGACGCTCGTCGACGCCCAGATGAGCATCCCGTACGGCGTCGCCGTCGCGCTGCTCGACGGCCCGCCCGGGCTGTCGGCGTTCGACCCGCCGCGACTGGACGGCGCGGTGCGACGGCTGCTCGACGTCGTCGACGTGGTGCGGACCGACGAGATGGACGCGCGCTATCCCGAGAGCCGGCCCTGCCGGCTCGTCGTGGAGACCGCCGGGGATGGCGAGCACGTCGAGAGCGTCGACGAGCCGCGGGGCTCGCCGGACCGCCCGCTGTCCGAGGCGGCCCTCCGCGAGAAGTTCCACGACCTCGCCGCCCGGGCGCTCGACGAGCCGACGCGCGAGGCGGTCCTGGCGGCGGCGTTCGGCGTCGCCGACCTTGACGCCGCCGGCGAGCTGACCGAGCGGCTGGTCCCCCGGCCGGTGGCCTGACGTGTCGGACCCGCCGCGGCCGGCCGACCTCCCGCCGGGCTACGACGAGGAGGACCCGTACGCGGACGAGGACCTGTCGACCTATCCGGACTGGTGGCGCCGGAACGTCGAGGAGTTCCGCGCCCACGGCATGCGGCCGTACCGCCCGCCCCGGTTCGCCGACGACGAGCTGACGCCCCCCACCATCGAGGCGCTCGAGGCCGAGCTCGACGTCGACGTGCAGCTCCGCGCCGTGAACCCCCAGGTCGGCGGCGACTGGCAGCTCGTCGTCGACGGCGAGCCCGTCGCGCCGGTCGGCCGGCGCCGCGAGGGCGAGGGCTTCACCCGCTACGACGTCGCCTCGGCCGAGTTCGAGCGGCTCGTCCGCGAGGCCGCCGCGGACGGATGAGTCCGGGCGTCTCCGTCGCTCGCCCGTCCTACCGGTAGACGTACACCGCGCCGTCGTCGACCTCGACGTCGTACGTCGGCGCCCGGTACCGGTCGTCGCGGATGTTGACGCCGTCGGTGACGTCGAACTTCCAGCCGTGCCACGGGCACGTGATGACCTTCCGGTCGTCGTCCCACAGCCAGCTCCAGCCGTCGTCGCCGACGACCATCTGGCCGGTGAGCTCGCCCTCGCACAGCGGCCCGCCCTGGTGGACGCAGTGGTTCGCCAGCGCGTGGTACTCGCCGTCGTACCGGAAGACGGCGATCTCCCGTCCGTCCACCTCGGCGATGACGCGGTCGCCGTCCTCGGCGAGGTCGCTCGTCGCGGCGATGCGGTGGCGGCTCCTCGCCATCTACAGGTCGAAGACCTCGGTGGCGGTCCCGCCCATCATCGCCTGCACCGTGCCGGCGTCGAAGTGCCCGCGGATGCGGTCGAACAGCTCCTCGGGCGGGTCGAAGTCCGGGTGCGGCAGGTCGGAGGAGTACATGATGTTCTCCGCCCCCGCCATCTCGAGCGCCCAGGCGAGGTGCGTGGGGTCCCGGGCCGTGTGGCCGAGCGGCTGCGTGCTGAAGTAGAACTTCTCGGCGATGTACTCGGAGGGCAGCCGCTCCAGGATGGCGACCTCGTCGGAGCACTCGAGGTAGTGGTCGTCGAGCCGCCAGATCATGTAGGGGATCCAGCCGATGCCGCTCTCCTGCAGCACCCAGTCGAGGTCCGGGAACCGGACGGGCAGCCCCTGGAACAGCATCGTCGTGAGGTTCCACATGTGGCTGAACGGGTGCACGACGGCGTGGTCCTCGGCGTAGGTCTCCGCGTGCATCCGCTGCAGCGGGAACGCCTCGTGGGTCGCCCCCGACCCGGAGTGAAAGAGCACGGGCAGGTCGTGGTCCTGCGCGGCCCGGTAGATGGGGTCGTACTGCCGGCTGCCGGCGGGCGGGTTCAGCGCCGTGGCCGGGATCTGCACGCCGACCATCCCGTCCTCGCCGGCGAGCCGGTCGATCTCCTCGGCGGCGAGGTCGGGCCGGTGTGGCGCGGCGAGGATGGTCGACCGGATGCCCGGGTGGTCGTCCAGGAACTCGTCGAGCATCCACGAGTTGTACGCCCGGGCCAGCGCGACGGCGAGCCGGGTGTTCTTCACCGTCGTCAGCGAGAGGTTCACCGTCGGGTTGAGAATGGAGTAGTCGAGCCCGAACTCCTCCATTTCGGCGAGCTTGGCCTCGGCCTGGTTGGTCGAGGCGTCGCCGTAGACGTCGCCGAACGGCTGCATGTGCATGAACGGCGGCAGCGGGTGGCTCACCGAGTAGATGTCGTGAAGCGGGTGGTGGGCCTCCTCGACGATGCGCCGGAGCCCCCGGTCGCGCTCCTCCATGTACGGCAGGAAGTCGTCGATGGACTCCGTGACGTGGGCGTCGGTGTCGACGACGAGGTCGACCTCCTCGATGGACGCGAGGCGGTCCGCGGTCGCTTGGGCCATGCCCGGCCCTACCGCCCCCGGCGAGTTAGGCCTTGCCATGCGGCGCCCTACCGCGGGCTGGGCGGCCGCGTCACCCGGGGGCCACCCCCGTCCCTCGCCGGGAAGGCCGAGCGGCCGACGCCCGCCCGGCTCCCGCGGACGACCGCCCCCGCTCAGAACTCCCGGTCGTCCGCCCGGAGGTCGGCGGCCGTGGCGCCGCCGTCGATGGCGGACTCGAGGTCGGCCTCCGCCTCTAGCAGGGCGGCGGCGGTCGCGGCGACGTCGTCCTCGACGGCCCGGGGGACGACCACGACCCCGGTCGCGTCCGCGACCACGACGTCGCCGGGCGCGACCGTCACGCCGTCGACCGTCACCGGCGCGTCGGTCGAGGCCACCCGGACGCGGTACTGGCCGGTCTTCGGCGTGGGTTCGGCGCCGAAGACGGGGAACGACCCCTCGCGGACCGCTGGGACGTCGCGGTACCCCCCGCGGGCGACGACCGCGCCCGCCAGCTCCGCCCCCGCCGCCAGCCGCGAGGCCATCCCGCCCCAGCAGGAGACGCCGTCGACGCCGTCGAGCACGAACACCTCGCCGGCCGCGAGCGCCTCGAGCATCGCGTACGGGAAGTTCGTCCGACCGTCGCCGTCGGCGCGCTCGAAGGCGATGGGCCGGGCCCGACCGACCGCCCGGTGGTCCGGATGGGCCGGCGGCCGGCCGGCGAGCACGCCGCCGCCGACGGCCGGTCCGTCTTCGCCGCCATCGGCTGGCGCCCCGCTGCCGGCGGAAGCGACCCGGTCGTCGTCGGGGACGTGGTCGTCGAGCGCGTCGGAGACGACGCTGGTCGGCGCGCGCCGGAGGGACGCGGGGACGTCGGGGGTCGACATGGCAGCGGCGAGGCACCGGGTCGGCAAAAGCGTTCGCGCGCCGACTCGACGGCGGCCGGCGCCCCCGGCGTCGCGCGGCCGGACGGCGGGCTACAGGTCCGCGTCCTCGTCCCGGAAGTAGGGGACGACCGTCTCGGCGAACCGCTCGATCGATTCGACCATGGCCTCCTGCGGCAGGTCGCGCCAGTTGTACATGCAGATGACGTGGTCGACGCCGGCCTCCTCGCGGTAGCGGGCGACGCGCTCGATGACGGCCTCGGGGCTGCCGACGAACCGCTCCTCGAGCATCGCGTCGACCTGCGCGTCGAGGTCCGCAACCTCGGCGGCCGTGTCGGCCGCGCCCCGGTCGAGCCACTTCTGCGCCCGGGTCTTCATCATGGGCCGGACGGCCTCCACGGCGGCCTCGGTCGTGTCCGCGACGAACACCTCGCGGTTCATCGCGATGCCGCGGCTCGGCCGGTCGGAATCGGCGACGGCGTCGCGGTAGACCCCGGCCAGCCGGCCCGCCTCCTCGACGCCCGTCCGGGCGCTGATGATCCAGCCGTCGCCGAGCCGGCCGGCGCGCGCCACCGACCGGTCGGCGTTCCCGCCGATCCAGACGGGTACGCCCTCG
The DNA here is from genome assembly GCA_964628745.1 of uncultured Halobacteriales archaeon. Taxonomy (GTDB): domain Archaea; phylum Halobacteriota; class Halobacteria; order Halobacteriales; family Hikarchaeaceae; genus CAZVOR01. Next base: position 12,128 of record CAZVOR010000020.1, on the reverse strand, counting down.
CCGCCGGCCGGCTTCGGGTCGATGCTCGCGCCGTCGACGGAGAAGTGGCGCCCGTCGAAGCGAACCTCGTCCTCCGTCCAGAGCGACCGGAGCAGCCGGACGCCCTCGACGAGTCGGCCGACGCGGTCGTCCGGGTCGATGCCGAACGCCTCGAACTCCGCCGGCTTGTAGCCCAGCGCGACGCCGAAGCGGAGGTCGCCGTCGAAGCCAGCGTCGAGCGTCGCGACGTGTTCGGCCAGCTCGACCGGGTTGTGAAGCGGCAGGAGGAACACCGAGGTGCCGAGGTCCACGCCCGTGCCGTCGGCGACGCCGGCGATGCGCGCGAGCGACGGCAGCAGCTGGAACCGGTTGTACCCCTCGCTCAGGTAGTGCTGGCCGAACCAGACGCAGTCGTAGCCCGACTCGACGGTCGCGCGGGCCTGCTCGAGGGTCCGCCGGAACTGGGCGTGGGGGTCGCCGTCGGCCGGCCACTCGTAGTTCGGGATGACGCCGAACTCCATGGCCGAGCACTCGACCGACAGGGGATAAGTGCGCCGGGCCGTCCGCGGGCGGCGGCCGTTGGCGAGGGACAGCCGGCGCCTTCCGTCTCGCGTCGCGTCATCCCTGGCCGACGTACGTCTGGTTCCGGGTGACGCGCCGCGCCTCCTCGAGCCACTCCGGCTGTCCGGCGGTCGTATTCCCGACCGCCGAGTAGGTGACGGTGTAGCGGACGGTGTCGCCGGCCGGCGCCGGGTAGAGGTCCGAGGCGGGCAGCGTTGCCTCGAGCTCGTGGACGAGGCCGAACGTGTCGACGACGGCCTCGACGGTCCGCCGGCCGTCCGGTTCGGCCGCGCGGACGCGGTAGGCGACCCAGCCGCGGTGGTCGACGCGCTCGACGGACGCCGTCCCGCCGATGGCGAGGTAGCGACGGACGGCGCTCGGACCGCGGAGGGCCTCGGCGTAGCCGACGTTCTCGGTCACGTAGGCCCGGTAGGTCGTCTCGTTCGGCCGGGTCTGCCGCTCGAAGGTGTGGGTGCCGTTGGCGTACGCCTCGACGTCGGGCTGGGCGATGGTGTCCGGCGGGAACCGCCCGCGGGCGTCGTACTCGTAGGCGAAGCGGTCGCCGCCGGCGGCGGCCCGCAGCACCGTCACCGAGCCGCCCCGCTCGGCGCTGTCGGGGCCGAGGACGGTCAGCTCGGCGCGGACGGTGTACGACTGCCCGGCGAGCGACGCCGCGTGGGCCCTGGCGACGCGGGCGGGGTCCTCGACGCCGTCGTGGGTGATGCCCGGCGCGGCGACGAAGACGGGCGTCGCGGTGGCCGGCCCCGGCTCGGTCGACGGCCCGACGTCGCCGAACGCGCCGCCGCAGCCGGTCAGCACCGCCAGCCCGGCGAGCAGCAGTGCGGCAATCCCGCCGCGCATGGGCTCTCTGGGGACCGGCCGAGGAAAACGTGTTCGGTGGGCCACGCCACCGCCGTTCGGCGGCGAGCGGAGCCGCCGTGGCGCTAGCTTTAAGCCCGCCGGGACGCGCGTCGGCGCATGACCAGCGACGGTCCGGCGCGGGTGTCGTGCGACGTGGCGATCGTGGGCTGCGGGATGGCGGGCCTGGCGGCGGGGCTGGCCGCGGCGGAGGCCGGCGCCGACGCGGTCCTCCTCGAGAAGGCGCCCGAGCGCCGCCGCGGGGGCCACACCCAGTTCGGCGAGTCGTTCCGCTTTCCGACCGCGGAGTTCGACGTCGAGGGCTACTCGTTCGACGTCGAGTACACCGCGGCCGAGTACTACTCCGACCTGATGCGGCTGTCGAACTACGCCGCCGACGAGGCCCTGGTCGACCGGCTGACGACCGAGGCCACCCCGACGCTCGAGTGGCTCACCGAGCACGGCCTCGACTGGGAGACCGAGCCGCCGCACGCCGGCTACACGTCGGGCCGGGTCTGGCTCGACGGCGAGCAGTTCGTCTCGGCCATGGTCGGGCTCGTCGAGGACGCCGGCGGCGAGGTGGTCTACGACGCCGAGGCCCGGCAGCTCCGGCGGGACGACGACGGTCGCGTCGCCGGCGTCGAGGCGTTCGTCGACGGCGAGCGGACGGTCTTCGACGCCGGCGCGGTCGTGCTGGCCGCCGGCGACTACGGCTCGAGCAAGGAAAAGCGCGTGCAGTACTACGGCGGCGGCTACGAGCACATGACGGTCCGCGGCAGCCGGTACAACACCGGCGAGGCCATCGACGCCGCGCTCGACGCCGGCGCGAAGGCCGAGGGCGAGTGGAGCGGCGCGCACATGGCCATCATCGACGCGGGCTCGCCGCCGGTCGAGGGCGGCATCACGCGCATCGACGGCTACCAGTACGGCCTCATCATCAACCACGACGGCGAGCGGTTCCTCGACGAGGGCGAGGACGCCCGGGCGAACACCTACGCGAAGTTCGGCCGGCGCATCTTCGAGCAGCCGTACCACGAGGCGTTCATCGTCGTCGACGCGCAGACGGTCGACGAGGTGGCCCACATGGGGCCGTCGCGGCCGGTCACGGCCGACTCCATCGAGGCGCTGGCGCGGCGGCTCGACATCGAGAACGTCGAGAGGGCCGTCGAGACGGTCGAGGCGTACAACGCGGCCTGCGACCCCGGCGAGTTCGAGCCGAACGAGCTGGACGGCAACGCCACGGAGGGGGTCTCCCCGCCGAAGTCCAACTGGGCGCTTCCCCTCACGGAGCCGCCGTTCACCGGCTATCCGGTCACCGGCGGCTTCACCTTCGGATTCGGCGGCGTGGCCATCACGCCCGACGCCGAGGTGCTCGACACCCGCGACGAGGTCATCCCGGGGCTGTACGCCGCCGGGAACGCCACCGGCGGGCTGTTCTACCACAACTACCCGGGCGGCTCGGGGCTGACCAACGCCGCGGTCTTCGGCCGCATCGCCGGCGAGGCCGCCGCGGCCGACGCCGCGGAGTGAGGGCCCCGGACCGCCCCGAACCGGTCCGATCCGGCCGGAACCTGCCCCAATTCGGCCTACGGCCGGCCCGTCGCCGGGCGACGGAGTCGTCGCGGCGGGAAGTGTTTTCACCTCCGGGCCATCACCTTCCGGCATGGACCACCCCGCTTCCGTCCACGGCGTCGGCCTCTCCGTCGACGAGGAGGGCCACGGCGCTCCCGTCGTCATCCTGGACGTCCGCGAGACGTACCTCCCCATCTACGTGACCACGGACCAGGCCCGGGCCATCCACCTCGCGCGGACCGGGACGCCGTCCGAGCGCCCGCTCACCCACGACCTCCTGCTCGAGATGGTGACGGACCTCGGCGGGGCCGTCGACCGCGTCCGCATCGACGACCTCGCGGACGGCACCTTCTACGCGAAGATCGACGCCGAGCGCTACGAGAACGGCGAGCGGGAGCGGTTCGTCTTCGACGCCCGGCCGAGCGACGGCATCGCCATCGCCGTCCGCGCGGACTGCCCCATCAGCGTCAGCGACGCCGTCGTCGAGGCTGCCGGGCAGCCGCCCGACTCGTTCGACCTCGAGACGTACGGCGGCGGGCCCGGCGAGGACTGAGGGCCACGGGGAACACGCGGCGCGGGCGGGGAACGGGACGCTGTCGGCGAGGCCCGAGCTGCGGCCGCCGTCAGCCGACGGCGACGGACCGGCCCGGCTCGGGTCGCTCGCCGAGCGTGATGGCGACCGTCGCCGGCCGCCCCTCCCGGACGACGGACAGCTCGACCTCGTCCCCGGGGCGGGTCTCGCCGATGAGCCGGCGGACCAGCTCCTCGTGGGACCGGAGCTCGCGCCCGTCCAGCCCGACGATGACGTCCCCGCCGACGGGAATCGTGCGGCCGCGGACCCGTCGCTGGCGGTGACAGGACCTGAGCGCGCCGTCCAGGCTCGGGTCGACGTCGACCACGAGGACCCCGGCCGGCTCGTCGAGCCCGTTCGCCTCGGCGACCGTCGGCGTGACGTCGATGGTGCGAACGCGCAGGAACGAGTGGCGGTACCGGCCGGTCTCGACGAGCGTTGGGACGACCCGCGAGACGATCTCGGGCGACACCGCGAAGCCGACGTTGTCGCCGCTCTTCGCCCGGTTGACGCCGACGACCTCGTACCGGGGGCCGCCGGCAGCGCCGTCGACCTCGGCGTCGTCGCTCGCGTCGTCGGCCACCGCCACGAGCGGGCCGCCGCTGTTCCCGGGGTTGATCGGCGCGTCCGTCTGGACCACGTCCGGGATGGCGAAGCGGCCCTCCGCCCCCATCGACCGGTTCGCCCCGCTGACGATGCCGGCGGAGATGGACCCGTCGAGCCCGAACGGGTTGCCGAGCGCCGCGACGGGCCGCCCCGGCGTGGGGTTCGTTCCCGCGACGGGAAGGGGCCGCGCGTCCGCCGGGAGGTCGGCCACTCGGACGACCGCCAGGTCGGTGTACGCGTCCTCGCCGACGACGCGGCCCGTCCGCCAGCTCCCGTCCGCGAACCGGACGTCGACCTCGTCGAACCCGTCGACGACGTGGCGGTTGGTGAGGAGGTGTCCGGCCTCGTCGTAGACGAACCCGGAGCCCGAGCCGCCGGGGTGCCGGGACCGGCCGGGCGTCCGGTAGATGGAGACCACGGAGGGGAGCACGTCGCGGTAGAGCGCTTCGTAGTCGATGGCGGCGGTCACTAACCCGCGGTAAGCGCCGGGTCAGCATATGGCTGTCGTCGGGCCGGCCGGACGGTCCGGTCCCCGCTAGTCGAGCCCGTACTTGCGCAGCTGTCCCGCAATGGCGTCGCGCTGGACCTCGACGGTCCCGCCGGCGATCTTCCAGCCCCTGACGAGCCGGTAGAGGTACTCGAGCGGGTGGCCCTTCATGTAGCCCGTCGCGCCGTGTAGCTGCAGCGCCTCGTCGACGACGTACCCCCCGACCTCGTTGGCCATCACCTTCGCCATCGAGGTGTCGAGCCGCGACGGCTCGTCGTGGACGGCGTCGGCGGCGGCCCGGTAGACCAGCAGGCGGGCGGCGTCGAGCCGGATCGCCATGTCCGCGAGCTTCCACCCGACGCCCTGGAACTCGGCGATGGGCTGGCCGAACTGCTCGCGGGTCTCGACGTGCTCTATGGCCTTGTCGAACGCGTTCAACCCGCAGGCGACGCACATCATCGCGTTGTGGCACCGTTCGACGTTGAACTCCGTGAGCAGCCGCTTGAACGCGTCCCGGCCGACCGCCAGCGCGTGCTCCGCCGGCACGGCACAGTCGTCGAACCGCAGCGCCGGCTGGCGGCCGCCGGCCATGTTCTCGAACTCGTCGACGACGGTCAGCCCGTCGGCGTCGGCGTCGACGACGACCGCGCCGACGTCGCCGTCGAACTTCGCGTAGACCAGGAACGCGTCGGCGAGATGCGCCTTCGTGATCCAGAGCTTCTCGCCGTTTATCACGTACTCGTCGCCGTCGCGCTCGGCGGTCGTCGTCATCGCGGCGGCGTCCGAGCCGGCGCCGGCCTCGGAGATGGCGATGGCGAAGACGGTCTCACCGGCGGCGACGCCGGGCAGGTAGCGGGCCTTCAGTTCCTCGGAGCCGAGCTCGGCGACGGCCCGCGGCGGCCCCATCGACGACCGGGAGAGCACGTGCGCCGTGTCCGGGCAGACCCGACCGACGGCCTCCGCGGCGAGCAGCACCTCGACCGGCGTGTACCCCCCGCCGCCGTGCGCCTCGGGCAGGGCGATGCCGAGCAGGCCCTGCTCGGCGAGGCGCTCGACGTTCGGCGCCGGGAACTCGCCCTCCCAGGTGAACGCGGCGTCGGCGAACTCGGCCTCGGCGAGCTCGCGGGCGGTCTCCTTGATGAGGCGCTGCTCGTCTGTGAGCCGGAAGTCCATCGCGTCACCCCCCGCCAAGCCGCTCGGCCCGCGCCAGCAGCGCGCGGTAGCGCTCCGCGATGGGGACGTCGAGGAAGACGTCCTCGACGACCATCGCGTCCCGGTCGCTCGCGTCGAACGCCTCGACGAGCCGCCGGGCCCTCGCGACGCGCTCCTCGGACGGCGTGAACACCTCGTTGATGACCGGCACCTGGCGGGGGTGGATGGCCGACATCCCGACGTAGCCCAGCTCGGCGGCGGACTCGGCGGCCTCGCGCAGCCCCGCGTCGTCCTCGATGTCGAGGTGGGTCGACGCGATGGGGTCGAGCCCGCCGAGCGCCGCGAAGCCGATGACGTGCTCGGCGAGGAAGTCCCGGACGCGCGGGACGAGGTCGGGCGCGCCGATGGCCCGCGAGTAGTCGGCGTAGCCGTAGCCGATGGCGGTCACGGGCGGCAGCCGGCGGGCCGTCTCGGCGATGTCGACGCCGGCGTACAGGCCGCGCGGGGTCTCGAGCCCGAGGGCGACCGTCGGCGGCTCGGCGGCGAGGTGCCGCAGCGCCTCGACGACCAGGGTCACGTCGCGCGGGGACTCGACCTTCGGCAGCTTCACCTGGTCGACGCCGGCCGCGACGGCGGCCTCGAGGTCCTCGAGCCAGTGCTCCGTGTCGACGGCGTTGACGCGCGCGGCGACCCGCCGGTCGCCGAAGTCGGTCTCCGGGACGACGGTCCGGAGGTGCTCGCGCGCGGCGGCCTTCGCGTCGCCGGACACCGAGTCCTCGAGGTCCAGGATGGCCATGTCGGCCGCGGTGTCCGCGGCCTTCCGGAGCATGTCGGGGCTGTCGGCGGGCGTGTACAGCGCGGAGCGGGCGATGGGCGCCGTCACGGCGCGGCCCTCCGGTCGGTCGGGTCCATGGCGTCCCCTGCGGGGGCCCGGGCATAACGCTTTGCCGCCGCCCCCGGCGGGGGACCGCGGCGTACCCGGCGCGGTCCCGAGGGCGACGGTCGCCGGCGCTCAGCCGTCCGCCGCGAGCGACGGGCGCGACGCCGGCCAGTCGGCCACCAGCGTCCCGAGCCGCCCCGCGGCGTCGGCGTCGAAGCGCAGCGGCCGGCGCCACCACGGCCCGCGTCCCGAGTCCGAGGACAGTCCGGTGACGACGCGGTTGGGCTCCGTCCCCGCGTCGGGCCGGGACAGCGGGACCGCGACGTCGAACAGGCCGGAGCGGTCGGGGTCGCCGTGGAGCAGCACGGCCGCGTCGAACGTCTCGCGCCTGACGTGGGCGTTGCCGGCGAAGGCGGCCCGCTCGTCGGCCGGGAGGTGGCGGTACTCCTCCCCCGATACGGGGTCGCGGTCGAGGACGAACCGGCCGACGAGGTACGCCCCCCAGCCGTCGCCCCCCCACGGCGGCGCCGCGCCGCGCTCGACCCGCGACAGGGTCGCGTAGAAGTAGACGCGGTCGCCCGCCGCGAGCGCGGAGAGCGGCCGGGCCTTGACGCCGTAGGGGTCGCCGTACGTGTGCCGCTCGGCCGGGCCGTAGCCGGCGAACGCCGGGTCGAGGTGGACGGGCGTCTCGCGCACGGCCTCGGGCACCTCGAACGACAGGGGAAGGTCGCCGTAGGTCGGAACGGGGACGGCCGTCGACGCGGACTCGGGGATGGGGACGAACTCGAACGAGCCGTCGGCGTAGACCGGCCCACGGAAGCCGGGTGCGTTCGTGTTGGCGCCGACGTTGACGGCGACGGCGCGGTGGCCGCCGTCGGGGTCGTCGCTCCCGGCGGGGCCGTCACCGGCCGGTCCGCCCCCGCGGTCAGCCATCCGGCGCGACCGCCTCGACGGTCCGCTCGACGCGTTCGGCGTCGGGCCGGGCGGCGAACACGAGCAGCGGCTCGTCGACGACGTCGAGCGAGGCCACCTCGCGGAACCGCTGGCCGGCCGTCTCCGGCGTCCCGGCGACGCCGAGCGCGTCGACCATCTCGTCGGTGACGGCCGCCCGGGCCGCCTCGCGGTCGCCGGCGGCCCAGCGCTCGGCCACCGTCGCTGCCGCGTCGGGGAACGAGGCGGCGACGGCCCGTCGGTAGCCCTCGCCCGAGCCGACGTAGTAGGCGACGTGCTCGCGGAGGTGCTCGCGCGCCGTCGCCTCGTCGTCGGCGACGGCCGTCGGGACGTACGGCGCCACGCGGACCGCGTCGGGGTCGCGGCCGGCCTCGCGGGCCGCGTCGGCGACGACCGCGAAGGCGTCCTCGAGCGCGTCGAACGGCACGTTGTGCGGGATCCAGCCGTCGCACAGCCGGCCGGTAGCCCGCCGGTTGGCGGGTCCGAGCGCGGCGTTGTACACCGGCACGTCGGCGGACAGCGGCGGCACGTCGGTCACCGAGAGCACCTCGCCGTCGTAGGACACGCGGTCGTCGCCCCCGGCGAGCAGGCGCCGGACGATGGCGACCGCCTCGTGGGTCCGCCGGACGGGCCGGTCGTACGCGAGGCCGTGGATGGACTCGACGGCGGTCGCGGTGCTCGCGCCGACGCCCAGCCGTGCGCGGCCCGCCGAGCGCTCCTCGAGCGTCGCGGCGGCCATCGCCAGCGCCGCGGGCGTCCGGGAGTAGACGTTCACGATGGCCGGGCCGAGCGCGACCCGCTCCGTGGCCGCCGCGACGCCCGCCAGCGTCACGAACGCGTCCCGGCCCCACAGCTCGCCGGCCCATATCGAGGCGTACCCGAGCGACTCGGCCCGCGTCGCCAGCTCGACGGGGTCGACCGGCGCGTTCGGCAGCCGCAGGCCGACGTCCATGGGGTCACCTGCTCGGAGCAGGCCCTTAACGCCCTCGCCGGCGGCCGGCCGGGTCGCCGACCGCGCCGCGTCCGCCCGACCCGCCCGCGCGGCGTATCACCGCCATTTAACCCGCTTCCCGGCGTCGGCGGCCTCATGAGCGAGTCGGTCAATCCGTTCGAGAGCCTCCAGGAGCAGATCGACGACGCCGCGGCCTACCTGGACGCCCCCGCCGACGTCATCGAGCGGCTCGAGCATCCCGAGCGGGTGCTCGAGACGAACCTGGCGGTCGAGCTGGACGACGGGACGGTCGAGGTCGTCCGGGCCTACCGCTCGCAGTACAACGGCGACCGGGGGCCGTACAAGGGCGGCATCCGCTACCACCCGGCCGTGGACCGCGACGAGGTGAAGGCGCTGTCGGGCTGGATGGTGTTCAAGTGTGCCGTCGTGGACATCCCGTTCGGCGGCGGGAAGGGCGGCATCGCCATCGACCCGGCGGCCTACTCCGAGGACGAACTGGAGCGGCTCACCCGGGCCTACGCCGCCGAGCTCCGGCCGCTCATCGGCGAGGACCGCGACATCCCCGCGCCGGACGTCAACACCGGCCAGCGCGAGATGAACTGGATCAAGGACACGTACGAGACGCTCGAGCGCACCACCGAGCCGGGCGTCGTCACGGGCAAGGCCATCGACTCCGGCGGCTCGGCGGGTCGGGTGGAGGCCACCGGCCGGTCCGTCGTGCTCGCCGCCCGCGAGGTGTTCGACTGGCTCGACAAGGCCATGAACGGGGCCACGGTCGCCGTCCAGGGCTACGGGAACGCGGGCTCCGTCGCCGCGAAGCTCGTCGAGGAGCTCGGCGCGTCGGTCGTGGCCGTCAGCGACTCCTCGGGCGTGGCCTACGACCCCGACGGGCTCGACGCCCGGGAGGCGAAGGAGTACAAGGACGAGCACGGCTCCGTGGTGGGCTACGGCGGCGCCGAGACGCTCACCAACGAGGAGCTGCTGACCCTCGACGTCGACCTGCTCGTGCCCGCCGCGCTCGAGAACGCCATCGACGCCGAGCTCGCCGAGCAGGTGCGGGCCGACGTCATCGTCGAGGCCGCCAACGGGCCGCTGACGCCCGACGCCGACGACGTGCTGACCGACTCCGGCGTCACGGTCGTCCCGGACATCCTCGCCAACGCCGGGGGCGTGACGGTCTCGTACTTCGAGTGGGTGCAGAACCGCCAGCGATTCTACTGGACGGAGCGGCGGGTCAACGACGAGCTCGAGCGGGTCATCACCGAGGCGTTCGACGGGCTCGTCGAGGCCCACGAGGCCCACGGCACGCCGAACCTGCGCACCGCGGCGTACGTCGTCGCCATCCAGCGGGTGCTCAGGGCGTACGAGCAGGGCGGGGACTGGCCGTGACCGGTCGTCCCGGGTCGCCTTCGCTCCCGGCTCCCGGCCGGCGTCGGCTCCGGAGCGCCGACCGGGACCGGTCGGCCGGGAGCCACGGCGGCTGACCGACCGGAGTGGCCGGGGAGGTTCGGATACGTTTCGACCGGCGCCCACGTGTTTCGACCGGCACGCGTACCTTTACGACCCGTCGAACGCGAGAGTCGGCCATGGACTTCTCCTATCCCTGGCGGTTCGCCGGCCGGCGCTCCGCCGCGATGGCGACCGGGGGGATGGTCGCGACGAGCCAGCCGCTGGCCGCCCGCGCCGGGCTGCGTGCGCTCGAGGACGGCGGGACCGCGGCCGACGCCGCCGTGACCGCCGCGGCCGTCCTCAACGTCGTCGAGCCGCACATGACCGGCATCGGCGGCGACGCCTTCGCCCTCGTCCACCAGGACGGGGACGTCGTCGGGCTGAACGGCTCCGGCGGGGCGCCGGCGGCGGCCGACCTCGCGGCCTACCGCGAGCGCACCGGCGCCGCGGGCGCCGACGGCGAGCCGGCCATGCCGGCCGACGGCGGGCTGCCGGTCACCGTCCCGGGCGCGCTCGACGCCTGGCAGCGCCTGCTCGACCGGTTCGGGACGTTCGACCTCGCGGAGGCGCTCGGGCCGGCCGTCCGGTACGCCCGCGAGGGGTTCCCGGTCTCGGAGTTCGTGGCGCGCCAGTGGGCCGGCGCCGAGGACCGGCTCCGCGGGCACGACGCCGCGGCCGGGACGTTCCTCCCCGGCGGCTCGGCGCCCGCGCCGGGCGAGCGGTTCCGGAACCCCGAGCTCGCCGAGACGTTCGAGCGGCTGGCCGTGGCGGGCCGGGACGCGTTCTACGGCGGCGAGCTCGGCGAGGCGGTCGTCGACGCCGTCCGCGACGCGGGCGGGACGCTCGCGTCCGCCGACCTCGAGGCGCACGCCGGCGAGTGGACCGAGCCCATCTCGACGACCTACCGCGGCGTCGAGGTGCTCGAGCACCCGCCGAACGGCCAGGGGGCCGTCGCGCTGGAGGCGCTGAACGTCGCCGAGACGGTCGCGCTCGAGGCGGACCCGGCCGACCCGGACCGGCTGCACCACCTCGTCGAGGCCACGAAGCTCGCCTTCGCCGACGGCTACGCCCACGTCGCCGACCCGGCGGTCGTCGACGTCCCGCTCGACACCATGCTCGACAAGGGTTACGCCGAGCGGCGAGCGGGCGAGATCGGCCGGTCGGCAGGTACCTACGGCGCCCGGGCCGGCGGCGACGGCCACGACACGGTCTATCTGACGGTCGTCGACGGCGACGGCAGAGCCGTCTCGCTCATCAACAGCCTCTACATGGGCTTCGGCAGCGCGGTCGCGACGCGGGGCTTCGCGCTGCACAACCGCGGGCACTCGTTCAGCCTCGACCCCGACCACGCCAACGCGCTCGCGCCGGGCAAGCGGCCGTTCCACACCATCATCCCGGCCATGCTGCGCGAGGACGGCGAGTTCCGCGCCTCGTGGGGCGTGATGGGCGGCTCGATGCAGCCGCAGGGTCACCTCCAGGTCCTCGCAGCGCTGGTCGACTCCGGCCTGAACCCGCAGGCCGCGCTCGACGTCCCGCGGTTCCGCTGGCTCGACGGCCGCCGGGTGGCCCTGGAGACCGAGCGGCTGCCCGGGCGGACGGTCGCCGAGCTCCGCGACCGCGGCCACGAGGTCGTCCCGGAGCCGGAGTTCTTCGCCGACGGCGGCCACTTCGGCGGGGGCCAGTTCGTCTACCGTGGCGCCGACGGCACCCTCGTCGGCGGGTCGGACCCCCGTCGGGACGGGCTGGCGGTCGGGTTCTAGCGGCCGTCGGCCGCCGCCCGGCCGTCGACGGTCCCGGCAGGGTCACGGCCGCCGTCCGCCCGCGCAGCCGACGCCCGCCCGCGCCTTTATTGGCGTCACCGGCCACGTCCGAGGCGGGATGGAGATCACCGACGTCGACACGGTGCAGGTGCGCTACGAGTCCGGCGAGCCCAGGGGCCTCTCGCGAGGCCGGGAGATCGACGCGCGGAGCGCGGCGTTCGTCGTCGTCGAGACGGACGCGGGACTCACGGGCATCGGGGAGGGCGTCGGGCCCGAGCCGTACATCGTCGAGCGCATCGTCGAGGAGAAGTACGCCCCGCGGCTGGTCGGCGAGGATCCGCTCGACGTCG
>CAZVOR010000019.1:21423-23331 GCA_964628745.1 uncultured Halobacteriales archaeon | reverse complement strand
CCGAACGCCTCGGCGGCGCGGTCGGGGTCGGCCGGCCGGGAGGAGCCTGACATGGCGGTGGGCGGCCCGGGGAGGGCTTAAAGCTGGGGCCAGTGCGACGAAACGCCCAAACGGGTCGGCGCCCAACCATCGGACGGGCCCGGCTCGGAGGCCATCAGTATCCGGCGACGGTCGGCTCGACTCCACGGCGGATTCCGGTTCGACCGGGGGCGTCGGAACCCGGTCGGCACCCGGTGGACGTGGCTGGGGGAGGGGGAGCGCGCCGCCACGGAACGGGTCGGCGCGCTCCCCGTCGGTTAGCAACCCCTCGCCGTCCGTCCGACGTCCTCGCCGGCTGTCGCCGGAGACCGGTCGGTAACTCCCGCTCCCCGTGGCCCGAACGACCACCGACGGGACCGACCGGGCCCAGCGGGCCGCACCCCGCGGTCACGGACGCCGCCGTCCCCACCGTCGCGCCGGCGCGCGCCGTCGCCCCGGTCGTCACTCCCGCGACGCCGCGTACTCGGCGGCCCGCGTGCCCGCCCGGCGGCCGAACGTCGTCCCGCGGGTCAGCGCCGAGCCGCCGGGGTAGTTGCCGTAGAAGAACTCCGAGGTCGAGTTGCCGACCGCCCACAGCCCCGGGATGGGGCGGCCGCGCGTGTCGAGCACCTCGCTTCCGGTCGTGATCTGCAGCCCGCCGAAGGCGAACGTGATGCCGCTTCGCACCGGGAAGCAGTGGAACGGGCCGTCCGCGAGCGGCACGGCCCAGTTGGTCTTCTCCGGGTCGAGGCCGCGTGTCCGGTTGCCGTCGAGCGCCTCGGGGTCGAACTCGTCGACGGCGGCCGGCTCGCAGGCGTCGTTGAACTCGCGGACGGTCTCGAGCGCGCGGTCGGGCCGGTCGAGGCCAGCCGCCTCGAACAGGCCCTCGAGCGTCTCGGCGGTGAGCGGATCCGTCCCCATCTGGCTCATCACGAGGTCGGCGACGCGGTCGTCGTAGACGACGAAGGCGCGGTGGCCGGGCGCGTCGAAGACCGCCTGCCCGAGCTTCGCGTACGTCTTCAGCAGGAAGTCCTCGCCCTCGTCGACGAACCGCTCGCCCCGCTCGTCGAGCACCAGGCCGTACTGGTAGCCGTTGATGCGGGTGCGCCCGCCCTCGACCTGCGGGGCCCGGGCGTCGAGCATCACCTGGTGGGCGCCGCCCCACTGCCCGCCGGTCGCGGCGCCGGCGTCGATGGCCGCCTCGAGCGCCTCGCCCGTGTTGTACCGGCTCCCGCGGACGACGTACGCGTCGCCGTCGCGGCCGAAGTAGCGCACCCGCCTCTCGGGGCTCGAGACGTACGAGCCGGCGCAGACGACCACCGCCGGCGCGTCGTACTCGACGACGCCCTCGTCGCCCGCCGCGACGGCGCCGGCGACGCGGCCCGCGCCGTCGCGGCGCAGCTCGCGGAACTCGGTGTCGTAGTGGACGTCGATGCCGCGGTCCTCGACGGCGGCCGAGAGCGCGTCGACTGCGCCGGCCCCCTCGCCGTCGCACTGGACCGCGCCGACGTGCTGGCCGTAGCCCACCTCGTCGGCGGTGTCGAAGACGTGCCACGTGACGCCGTGGCCCGTGATCCACTCGACGGCCTCGTACGCCTCCTCGACGAGGGTCCGGCAGAGCTCGGGGTCCGCGCGCCCGTCGGAGACGGCCATCAGGTCGTCGTAGAAGTCCTCCCGGGTGTACCGCTCGGGCGACCGGTCGAGGTCGAGCGCGTCGGCGACCGCCTCGGGGTCCTCCATGGGGAACCGGAACAGCCCGCCGGCGAACCGCGAGTGCCCGCCGCGGTCCTCGCGCGGGCTCTTCTCTACGACGACGGCCTCGGCCCCGGCCTCGTCCGCGGCCAGCGCCGCTGCCAGCCCGGAGATGCCGTGGCCGACGACCGCCACGTC
>CAZVOR010000019.1:0-21323 GCA_964628745.1 uncultured Halobacteriales archaeon | reverse complement strand
CCGCGGCCAGCGCCGCTGCCAGCCCGGAGATGCCGTGGCCGACGACCGCCACGTCCGCGTCGTGTCGTCGGGTCATGCCTCCGGCTTCGGCGCCCGCGCCTTAACGGTGTCCACCCGGTCCCGGGGACCGGGGCCGCTCGCTGTCCTGGAACCTGGGCCGCCGCGTCCTCGCGCGACGCGGGCCGCCGCGGACGCTGGGGCCACCACAAGAGGGATGCCGGGGACGGACCAACGTCGCCCATGGCCGAAACAGAGCCCACGACGACCGCCGGCGCGACGGAGCGGCTGGCCTCGTTCGTCCGCGGGACCGACCTGGCCGACGTGCCCGAACCCGCCGTCGACCACGCGAGGGCGATGCTCGTCGACGCCGTCGGCGTGGCGCTGGCCGCGGTCGACGAGCCGGTCGTCGAGAAGACCCGCCGGGTCGCGCTCGACGGGGTGGCGGACGGCCCCGCCCGCGCGCTGGGTCGGGGCGAGCGCGGCCGCGCGACCGACGTGGCGCTCGTCGACGGCGTCGCGATGCACGCGCTCGACTTCGACGACGTCCACCACCGGATGGGCGGGCACCCGACCGTGCCGGTGCTGGCCGCGGCGCTGCCGCTCGCCGAGGCCGTCGACGCCTCCGGCGCGGAGCTGTTCCGGGCGTTCCTCGTCGGCACGGAGGTGGTGCTCTCCGTCGCCGACGTCGTCAACCCCGGCCACTACGAGGTCGGCTGGCACCCGACGGCGGCGCTCGGCCACCTCGGCGCGGCCGCCGCGGCCGGCGCACTGTGCGACCTGGACGAGGCCGAGCTCCGCCGGGCGATCGGCATCGCGGTCTCGCAGGCCGGCGGCACGAAGGCGAACTTCGGGACGATGACGAAGCCCTACCACGTCGGGCGGGCGGGCCGCGCCGGCGTCGAGGCCGCCCGGCTGGCCGCCGACGGGTTCACCGCGGCCGAGGACTCCCTGGAGCGGCCGTTCGGTGGCTTCCTCTCCCTGTTCGAGGGCGACCCGCCCCACGACGTCGGGGACCACCTCGACCGGCTCGGCGACCCCTGGGGCCTGCTCGACCCGCCCGTCGGGCTCAAGCCCTACCCCTGCTGTGGCAGCACCCACACCGCCGCCGACTGCGCGCTGGCCCTCGCCGGCGAGACCGGGTTCGACCCCGACGAGGTGGCGGCCGTCGCCGTCGTCGAGCACCCCCGCCGGCTCCCGCACACCGACGACCCCGACCCGGACGACGGCCTCGCCGCCAAGTTCAGCGTCCAGTACGTCGTCGCCAGGGCGCTCGCCGACGGCGAGCTCTGGCTGGACGCCTTCGAGGACGACGCGGTGACGGACCCCGCCGTGGGACGGCTGCTCGACCGCGTGACCGTCGAGCGCGACGCGGCGATGCCGGAGTGGGCCGCCCGGGTCGTCGTCGAGACGGCCGACGGCCGGACCGTCGAGCACGCCGAGGACGCGCCCCGCGGCTCGGCCGAGCGGCCGCTGTCCGACGACGAGCGTCACGCCAAGTACCGCCGCTGCGCCGGGGCGGCGCTGCCGGCGGACCAGGTCGACGAGTCGCTCGACCGGCTCGAGGCGCTGCCGGCGGAGGGCTCCGTCGTCGAGCTGGTCGACTCGCTGGTCGCGCCCTGAGCGGACGCGGCCCCGTACCGGTGCGAGGCCTGCGCCGCCAGCAGCGCGCCCAGCTCGCGGACGTCGTCGCGCTCGTCGACGGCCCGCACCTGGCCGACCCAGGGCGTCGTCGAGCCGTACAGCGCGCAGCAGAGCCTGTCGGGGCGGTGCCAGCGCTCGCGATCTGCCACGGCGTCGGGGAGGTCGTCGAACGGCAGGCCGGCGAAACCGGCGAGGCGCTCGACGGCCGCGGCGTCGCCGGCAGCGTCGGGCACGGTACGACCCAGCTCGATGGGGCCGACCCAGCTCAGTCGGGCAGGAACTCGGCCAGCGCCGTCCGCATGAACTTCACGTCGGCGCCGAGCAGGAAGAACCGGTAGCCCCGGTCGATGCGGTCGGCCATGTCGGCCGGCGTCCGGCCGGCGATGCCGTTGTGGACGTCGGCGGCCTCGGCGGCGGCGAAGACCCGGTCGACCGCCTCCCGGACCTCGGGGCGGTCCTTCTCGCCGGGGTGGCCGTACGTCGAGGAGAGGTCGTTCTCGCCGACGAACGCGACGTCGATGCCGTCGACGGCGAGTATCTCCTCGCACCGCTCGACGGCGGCCGCCGACTCGACCTGGACGACGACGAACGTCTCGTCGTTGGCCGACGAGACGTAGCCGTCGAAGTCCGTCCCGTAGCCGTTCGCACGGGTCGTCCCGGCGACGCCGCGCGTCCCGTCGGGCGGGAACTTCGCCGCGCTGACGACGCGCTCGGCGGTCTCGGCGGACTCGACGCCGGGTACCATCACGCCGCCCGCGCCGGAGTCGAGCGCGTGCTTGATGCCGTTCGCGGCCGCCTGCTCCGGCGAGGGCAGCCGGACGATGGGCGTGGCGTGGCGCTCGACCGCGCGGATGCACGCCTCGGCCCGCCGGGCGGAGATGGGCGTGTGCTCCATGTCGATGCCGACCCAGTCGACGCCGGTCGCGGCCAGCACCTCGGCCACCCGCGGGCTCATCGAGGCCAGCCAGGCGCCGAACGTCGGCTCGCCGGCGTCCATCAGGGCCTTGGTGCCGTTCGACTCGTCCATGGCGCCCCCGGGGCCGTTGGGGCCTTGAGTGTTTACCATCGCCGGGGGCGGGCGACGCCCCGGTCGAGCCGCTGGCCCCGGCGCCCCGCTCAGACAGCGCCGGCGTCGCCGGGCCCGCCATCCAGCGCCACGTGGCCCGAGAGGTCCCGCTGCGGGAAGGGGATGGTGACGTCCGCGGCGTCGAACCGCGCCTTGACGTCCTCGACGAACTCGCTGCGGATGCGGACGAAGTCCGCCCGGCTCGGGTCGGCGATCCAGATGCGCGACTGCAGGCCGACGGCGGAGTCGCCCAGCTCGGTGAGGCGGACGGCCGGCGCCGGTTCCGCGAGGATCTCGTCGTGGGCCTCGGCCGCCTCGAGGATGAGGCTCGTGGCCTCGGCGACGTCGTCGTCGTAGCCGATGCCGAACAGGAACTTCAGCCGGAGCCGGTCCTTGGCGACGGGGTTCTTGATGACGCCGTCGGTGACGTGCGAGTTCGGCACCGTCAACAGCTCGTTGTCGAACGTCCGGACGCGGGTGACCCGCAGGCTGATGTCCTCGACGATGCCCGAGTAGTCGTCCCACTCGATCCAGTCGCCGATGCGGAAGGGCCGCTCGGTGAAGATGAAGACCCCGGCGACGAAGTTCGCGATGACGTCCTGCATCGCGAAGCCGACCGCGAGCGTCGCGGCCGCCGCGATGGTGGCCAGCGAGGTCAGGAAGCTCCCGAACCCCGCGAAGCCGAAGGCGACGGCCACGGCGACGAAGCCAATCAGAAGCGTGAGCAGCCGCGAGAGCGGCTTGCGCGCGTGGAGGTCGAGGTCCCGGCGGTCCATCGCCCGCTCCGCCAGCGGTCGGACGGCGAGCCGGCCGACCAGCCAGACCGCGGCGAACGCCACGGCGAAGTAGAGCGCCTGGGTGATGGCCAGCGCGTACCCTGCGGGGAGGTTGTCGGCGAGGACCGGCAACGGCTCGACCATCAGTGGAAGACGGCCGTGTGCCCCCGGGTCTCGACGAGCGTCGCGTCGACACGGTCGGCGAGCGCCTCGGCCTGTGCGTCGGTCGACACGCCGGCCCGCCGCGCCGAGAGGAACTTCACCTTCACGAGGTCCCGCTCGTCGAGCTGCCCCCGGAGCTCCTCGACCACCGCGTCGACGCCGCCCTTCCCGACCCAGACGGTCACGTCGAGGTCGTGGGCGCGCTTGCGCAGCTCCTGTCGGTCCATGGCTGGCCGACCGTTCCGACCGGGCGGGTAAAACGCCTGTCGAAGTTCGTTCGCCGGGGCGTCGCGACGACGGTCCGGTCCGGCTCAGCCGTACGGGTACCGCTTCTGGTGCCCGCAGTCGCAGGTGACGACGACGTGGCCGTCCTGCGTCCGGTGCCGGGCGGTGCGCCCGGAGACGAGGTAGCGGTCGCACGCGTCGCACGCGTGCCGCGACAGGGACGGGGGGCGGCGTAGCCGGTGACGTTCGGCGACCCGGCGGGCCCGGCGGACGTAGGTGCGCGCCCGCTCCTCCCGGCCCGCGAGGGCGGCCTCGCGGGCGAGCTCGGTCAGTCGCTCGACGCGCTCGGCGGCGATGGTGGACGCGTCGGAACCGCTCGAGGGGGCCACTGCCCGAACGGCCGCGGCGGGCGGGCTAAAGGGTTGTCCTCCGGGGCCGGCGGCCGGTCGGCCGAGCTCCGGACTCCCGGTACGCTTACCTGACGACCCCGCCTCGGTCGGCGCGTGCGGGTCCTGAACTACCTCGAGCTCGAGGGCCGGCTCGACCGCAGCGGCATCGGCACCGCCGCCGACCAGCAGCGGGCCGCGCTCGCCGCGACAGACCACGAGGTGGTCACGACCCCCTGGCGGTCGGGGACCGACCTGCTGCGCCGCGGGCCGGTCCGCGAGTTCGACCTCGCGCACGTCAACCTGTTCGGGCCCGGCTCGCTGGCCGTCGCGCGGGCGGCCCGCCGGCGCGGGGTGCCGCTGGTGGCCCACGCCCACGTCACCGCCGAGGACTTCGCCGGCAGCTTCCGCGGCTCGGACCTGGCCGCCGGGCCGCTCCGGCGCTACCTCCGGTGGTTCTACTCGCGGGCTGACCTCGTGCTCTGCCCGAGCGAGTACACGGCAAGGGTGCTCGCCGGCTACCCCGTCGCGGCGCCGGTGGAGCCCGTCTCGAACGGCGTCGACCTCGACTCGCTGTCGGGGTTCGAGGCGCTCCGGGCGGAGTACCGGGAGCGCTACGACCTCGACGGCCTGGTCGCGTTCGCCGTGGGGAACGTCTTCGAGCGCAAGGGGCTGTCGACGTTCTGCCGGCTGGCCGAGGCGACCGACCACGCGTTCGCGTGGTTCGGGCCGTACGACACCGGCCCGCAGGCCAGCCGGGCGGTCCGCCGGTGGACCCGGGACCCGCCGAAGAACGTGACGTTCACGGGCTGGGTCGAGGACAAGCGCGGCGCGTTCGCCGCCGGCGACGTCTTCCTGTTCCCGTCGACGGCCGAGAACCAGGGCATCGCCGTCCTCGAGGCGATGGCCTGCGGCAAGCCGGCGGTGCTCAGCGACATCCCCGTCTTCCGCGAGTACTACGAGGACGGCGTCGACTGCCTGCTCTGCGACGGCTTCGACGAGTACCGCGACGCGCTGGAACGGCTCGCCGGGGACCCGGAACTGCGCGAGCGGCTGGGGGCGAACGCCCGGGAGACGGCCGCCGCCCACGGCCTCGACCGCGTCGGCCGGCGGCTCTCGGCGTGCTACGAGCGCGCCCGGGCGGAAGTCGGAACCGCTTAACCGGCGGCGGACGATGCCGCCGCTGATGGAGGCCGTCGCGGCGTTCACGGACACCTACCTGCCGACGGTCAACGGCGTCACCTACACGGTGTCGACGTGGCGCGAGCGCTGGCGGGCCCGGGGCGGCGAGATGGCCGTCGTCTACCCGCGCGCCGACGGCCACGTGCCCGACGACGGCGAGCACCCGGTCGCGAGCCTCCCGTTTCCCTTCTACGAGGGGTTCCGGCTCGGGCTCCCGCGCGTGCCCCGCGGCCTGGGCGACGTCGACGTCGTCCACGCCCACACGCCCTTCTCGCTCGGGATCGCCGGTCGACGGCTGGCCCGCCGCCGCGACGTCCCGCTGGTCGCCTCCTACCACACCCCGACCACCGAGTACGTCGGCTACCTCACCTCCCGTCCCGTCGTCCTGCGGCGGCTGACGGCGCTCAGCGAGGGCTGGGAGCGGCGGTTCTTCGACCGCGCCGCGGTGGTGACGGTGCCGAGCGAGGCCACCCGCGAGCACCTCCTGGCGTCCATCGGGGTGGACGCCCGCGTCGAGGTGCTGCCGAACGGCGTCGACACGGGCCGGTTCCGGCCGGTGGAGACGGACGGGTTCCGGGCCCGACACGGCCTCGATGGCGACCGGCCGCTGGTGGGGTACACCGGACGGCACGGCCACGAGAAACGCCTCGAGGTGCTGGTCGACGCCGCCGCCGACCTGGACGCGACGGTGGTGTTCGGGGGCGACGGGCCGGCCCGGGAGGCGCTCGAGCGCCGGGCGGCCGAGGTCGGCGGGGACGTCAGATTCACGGGCTTTCTCGACCGCGAGACGCTGCCGGCGTTCTACGCCGCCCTCGACGTCTTCGCGTTCCCGAGCCCGGTGGAGACCCAGGGCATCGTCGCCCTCGAGGCCATCGCCTGCGGGACCCCGGTGGTCGCGGCGGACCGCGGCGCGCTGGCCGAGACCGTCGAGGACGGCGAGACCGGCTACCACTTCTCGGCCGGCGACGTCGACGACCTGGTCGCGTCCGTCGAGCGGGCGCTCGCCGAGCGGGAGACGCTGTCCGCGCGCTGCCTCGACCGGCGCGAGTCCATCGGCGTCGACCGGGCGGTCGACCAGCTCGCCGAGCTGTACGCGTCGGTGGCGTAGCGGGTCGGTCGCGGCGACGTTGCTCGAACCCGTACGGAAGGGAGGTCCAGCCAGGCTGCGGTCAGGTCGATCCTGCCGGGGGCGCTAGTCGTCCTCGAGCGCGTCGGCGATGCGCCGGAGCTCGCGGGTCGCGTCCCGGACCTCGTCGCGGAGGCGCTCGAGCTCGCGGGCGACGGCTTCGGTGTCGGTGCCGCCCTCCGCGCCGGGCCCGCCGCCCATCGCGCCGGGTCCGCCGCCGCCCATCATGCCGCCCATCATCGCGGCGAACGGGTTCCCGCCGCCGCCCATGCCGCCGGGTCCGCCGCCCATGCCGCCGGGTCCGCCGCCCATCATCGCCTCGCGCGGGTCGTCGCCCTCGCTCCCCTCCGCCCGCTGCTCGCGCAGCTCCTCGACGCGCTCGCGGAAGGATTGCTCCTCGTCGGCCTCGTCGCCGGGCGACTCCTCGTCGACGGGTGCTTCCTCGCCGCCGGATGCCGCTTCGTCGTCGGGTGCCTCCTCGTCGTCGGCCATGTTCGGCATCGGCCCTGGCTCCGGAAAAGGGTTGGCATTCGGGCCGTCTGGCCGACATGTCGATGGCGTGCCGGTGACCGACTCGTCGGCGGTGGCGCGCGGGGGACGGACTCGTCGGCCCAGCGACGACGAAGCGAGCCGTACCGAGACCGACCGTCGAGGGAACGGTCTCGTCGCTGAACGTTTGTCGATTTTCGGGAGCGGAGCTGGTCGTCGGGGCGATGTTCGCCGGTGTAGTCCACTGGCGGACGGGCTCCTGCGGCCCGGCGAGTGTCGCGCCCGAGTCGCGCGAACGAGAAGCCCGGCCAGCATCTGCAGGCATCGGCTTGACCAGTGTCCAGGCGCTAGTCATCACCAGGGTGACAAACCCTATGGCAGAAAACCCGGACGAACGTCGAGATTCCGCCGACGAGCAGCAGCGAGAAGAGGACCAGGGTCGACAATCCGAGGAGCAACCCGAGCGGCCCGAGGACGAAGAGCACGAGCAGCGGCGCGAGGACTGAGGCACCCGCTCGCGGCGGACGATACGCCCGCCCAGCGAGCGAGTCCGCGTTTCGGTGATTCCCCCGGCGACGCCGGGGTGCCGCCGCCGTTTCGCTTCCCGTCGACGAATACGGCCGCCGTGTCCGGCAGGGCGTTCCGGTCGTCTCCGGACGGGCTCCGACCCGCCCGAGCGCGCACGGTGTGCCCCTCCGTGCAGCCCTCGCCCGCGGTCAGCCGAACGCGCCGAGGCTCGCCTGGAGGTCGCGGTCCGAGGGGCCCGGCTCGAGGTCGTAGCCGACGAGGTCGCGGAGGTCGACCGCGTAGGTGCCCCCGCCGCGGGCGAGCACCAGCAGCCGGCCCTTCGTCCCGACGACGGTGCCCGACGCGAGCGTCTCGGCGACGGGCCGGTCGTCGAGGTCGAGCCCGTAGTCGAAGGCGAACGCGTCGACGACGTCGTAGCGCTCGAGCGCCTCGGCCCAGGTCGCCTCGTCCACGTCGTCGGCGAGCCCGGCGATCTTCGTCGGCGTGGTCACGCGATCGGGGACGGATTCGGCCAGCTCGCGCTCGATCCGGCGCGCGATGCGGCCGTCGGAGACGGCGTGGAGGTGCGCGCCCCGGTCGGCGCCCTGCTCGCGCAGCCGCGCTGGCAGCCGGGAGAGGCGCGTGACCCCGACCTTCAGGACGGCCGGCGCGAACGCCGCCAGGTAGACGGCGTGCTCCGCCTCGCAGGACGGCAGGGGCTTCTCGCAGTTCCCGGTACACCGGGCGCAGGGCCAGTCGTCGGCGTGGTCGGGGCAGTACGGCGCGGCGGCCGCCCCGCAGGCGGCGTGGGCGTCGCCGTCGCGCTCGCCCGCACAGTGTCGCTCGCCGAGGGTGAACGCCAGCTCGCTGCCGGGGGCGAGCGGCTGGCGGCTGACCCGGCCGCCGTCGGCGAGCAGGAGCGCCGGCTCGCCCGGCTCGCCGACGACGCCCTCGACGGGGTCGTACGCCAGGCCGGAGAGCCCGCTGTCGTAGCCGACGACCTGCACGCCGCGGCGTAGGGGGTCGCCGATAAAAACCGTGGCGACCGGCCGCGTCGGGCCCGGCCCGCGGCGCCCCCGACGACGGACGGCGGCGGCTCACCGGACGGCGATGTCCTCTCTGCCCTCGGCGACGGACCGGAGGACCACGTACCAGAGCCCGGCGAGGAACACCAGGGTGTAGCCGACGACCACGAGCTGGAAGTAGGCCGACGGCGCCAGCAGCCCCCCGAGGCCGACGAGGACGCCCCACCCGGCGAGCAGCCGCGTCAGCTGGACGCGGGACGGCGACGGCTCTAGCGCCGCGCCGCCCGCCGACCGGTCGCGGGCGTACGCGAGCAGTCGCGTCTCGGCGCGAAGCGTCGTCCGCGAGACGGTCGCGGGAAAGAGGAGGCCGACCGTCCCGAAGACGACCGCCAGCGAGGCGAGCAGCCCGGGGTCGAGTGCGCCGATCATTCCACGCTCGCCGCCCGCGTCGGGCGTACCGTCCGGCGTCGTAACGAGGCGTTAAAGGTCTTTCGAGGCGCCGGGAATCGGGTGCAGGCGTGCGGCCGTTCCCCCGAGCGGGCCGCCGAAGACGGGGCCCCCAGTCACGCCCGCTCGGCGAGCAGCTCGCGGACGGCCCGCCTGACCGCCGCGTCGGAGTCGAGCTCGGGCGCCCAGCCCAGCGCCTCGAGCCTGCCGACGTCGAGCTGCATCCGGGGGACGTCGCCCACCCACCCGCGGTCGCCGCCCGTGTGCTCGAGAACGGGGTCCAGACCCATCTCGTCGGAGACGATGGCCGCGATTCCGTCGACGGTCGTCGCGTCGTTCGTGCCGAGGTTGAACGTGTTCACGGGCTCCGAGGTCCGCTCGACGACCGTCAGCATGGCCGCCACGCAGTCGTCGACGTGCAGGTACGACTTCTCCTGGCTCCCGTCGCCGAGCACCTCCAGGCGCTCGGGGTCGCGCTCGAGCTTCTCGATGAAATCGACGAGCACCGAACCCGGCTGCAGCCGCGGGCCGACGACGTTGGCGAAGCGGAACGTCCAGACGGTGAAGCCGTGGCTGCGGGCGTACACCGACAGCAGCGCCTCCTCGGCGGCCTTGCTCGCCCCGTAGATGCTGATCGGGGCCGCCGGATGCGCCTCTGGCGTGGGCCGGGGCGCCTCGCCGTAGACCGTCGACGACGACGTGAACGCGAGCCGCCGGACGCCGACCTCGTCCATCCGCTCGACGACGTTCTCGGTGAGCCGGTTGTTCAGCCGGAACTGCGCGACGTCGTCGCGCTCGGCGGCCTTGTCCGCCGCGCAGTGCACGACGAGGTCGAGGTCCCCGGTGATGGCCTCGGCCGCGACCGACGGCTCCGTCAGGTCCCCCTCGACGAGCTCGGCGGCGGCCGGGACCCACTCCCGGCGGCTGTTCGAGAGGTCGTCGACGACGACCACCTCGTTTTCGGGAACGAGCCGCTCGACCAGGTGCGAGCCGACGAAGCCCGCGCCGCCGGTGACGAGCACGCGGCGCCCCTCGAGGTCCATGGTAGGTAGTCCCGGCGCTCCGGTAAGTTGGTTCCGACTGGGACCGGGCTCCCGCCGACGGGGCTCGGTCTCCCGTCCGACCGGGCTCGGCCCCGTCAGGCTGAGCGGTCTCCCGGCCGGCGACGCGGGTCGCACTGGCCACCGGCCCCGTCGGGGCGCCGCGTTCCGAAACGCGTTACCCGCCCGGCCTCCTCGCCCCGGTCATGGAGGGGGAGCCCGAGGTCTGCGTCCTCCGGCTGGGCCACCGGCCGGGCCGGGACGACCGGATGACGACCCACGTGGGCCTGACGGCCCGCGCGCTGGGGGCCGACCGCGCGGTCCTGCCCGAGGCCGCGGGCCAGGCGCGGGAGACGGTCGCGACGGTCACCCGGCGGTTCGGCGGCCCCTTCGCCGTCGAGACGCGGTCGTCGCCCGCCTCGTTCCTCCGCGAGTGGGAGGACCTGGTGGTCCACCTGACCATGTACGGCGAGCCGGTCCAGGACGTCGGTGCCGAGGTCCGCGACGCCCGGGCCGACCGACCGCTGCTCGTCGTCGTCGGGGCCGCGAAGGTGCCGTTCGACGTCTACGAGCGGGCCGACTGGAACGTCGCGGTGACGAACCAGCCGCACTCGGAGGTCGCGGCCCTCGCGGTGTTCCTCGACCGGCTGTTCGAGGGCCGGGAGCTCGACCGGGCGTGGGCGGACGCCGACCGGGTGGTGGTGCCCCGACCCGAGGGCAAGCGGGTGGAGGACGTGGAGTGAGCGGTCGGAGGACGCTCCGTTCCCCGTCGAGTCGCAACGGCCGCCGGTCGTCACAACCTTTAAAGCCGTCAGCCCTCCGAATTACGACTAATGGCTTTTGAGGAGCTGCTCTCCGACCCGGTCATCCAGAAGTACCTCCACGAGCTCGTCGGGCCGCGCGGCATGCCGGTCGCCGCCGCGCCGCCGGACGGCGAGGTGACCGACGAGGAGCTCGCCGAGGAGCTCGACCTCGAGCTCAACGACGTCCGGCGGTCGCTGTTCATCCTGTACGAGAACGACCTGGCGACCTACCGGCGGGTCCGCGACGAGGACTCCGGCTGGCTGACCTACCTCTGGACGTTCGAGTACGGGAACATCCCGGAGAACCTCGAGGCGGAGATGTACCGGCTGCTCACCGCCCTCGAGGAGCGGCTCGACTACGAGCACGACCACGAGTTCTACCTCTGCGAGGTCTGCTCGCTCCGGTTCGAGTTCGGCGAGGCGATGGACCAGGGCTTCGAGTGCCCCGAGTGCGGCTCGCCGCTGTCGGCGCTCTCGAACACCCACCTCGTCGACGCGATGGAGGCGCGCATCGCCTCGCTGCGCGATGAGCTCAACGTCGCGGAGCTCGGCACGCCGGCGGACGACTGAGGATGGTGGTGCTCGCGACGAAGGTGTACGTCGAGGGCGGCGCTCGCGACCGCGCCCTCGACGGCCTCGGGTCGCTGGTCGACGACGCCGTCGGCGGGCTCGAGGTGACCTACGAGGTCGGCCTTCGCCGCGACGAGTTCCCGTCCGTGACCCTCGAGGGCCCGGACGCCGAGGCCGCGCGGAACCTCCTGCGGGAGGCGTGGGGCGAGGTCACGCCGTCACGGCGGGCCGGCGAGACGTACGTCGGCACGCTCGAGTCGTGGGACGACGAGGGGGTCGTCCTCGACGCCGGCGAGCCGGTGGACGTGCCCGCCGACCAGCTCGGCCTCGGCCCCGGGACGCCCGCCCAGGTCCGCGAGCGGTTCGGGCTCGTCCAGCACCTCCCGCTCCGGTTCGTCGAGGGCGACCCGCCGCGGCTGGCCGACGACGAGCGCGACCGCCTGTTCGGCTGGCAGCGCGGCGCCGGCCGCGTCAACGTCAACAGCGCGACGCGCAGCGAGGTGCGCGCGACGGTCAACCGGGCCGGTCACGCCCGCGACATCGTGACCGTCGAGCGGCTCGGCCTGCTCGAGCAGTCGGTCGTCTGCGCCGAGGGCACCGACCCGCCCGGGCTGCTCGCGGCCATCGGGCGCCACCTCCGCGCCGAGCTGTTGTGCGTCGTGCCGTCATGAGCCGGCGCCTCCTCGCGGCAGCGACGCTGCTCCTGCTGGCCGGCTCGGCCGGCTGCGCGGGCGTGTTCGGCCCCGGCGAGGTGGACGAGGAGGCCCTCTCGGAGCCGGCGTCATACGACTGGAACACGACGGCGGACGCGACGCTGACCGTCCAGCGCGACGCCGTCCTCGCGGTCTACCGGATCGAGAACCGCTCGAGCGTCGAGCTCTACCGGTTCGAGCGCTTCAACAACGAGCGGCCGCTCGACCCGGCTGCGGTCCAGTTCCGGTACCCGAACGGCACCGTCGTCGGTCCGGAGGCGATGGAATTCTCGAAGACCCGCTCCCGGACCGTCGTCGAGCTGCCGGCCGACGAGGGCCAGTTCGCGGTGCGCCTGCCCAAGCACGGCAAGACCGTCCGGACGCCCACCGTCGTCGAGGGGTCGTACGAGGTCGTCCTCCCCGAGAACGCCCGGGTCCGGTACTTCCTGCTCGGCCGGGTCGTCCCGAGCGCCGACGAACGCCTCGTCGACGACGCCGGCCGGGTCCACCTGCTGTGGGACGCGGTCACGCGGGACCGGGTGGTCGTCGAGTACTACCTCGAGCGCGACCTGCTCATCTTCGCCGCCGTGGTGTCGGTGGGGAGCGTGGCGCTCGTCGGCGGGCTGGCCTACTTCTGGCTGCAGCTCCGCACCCTGCGCGACCGCCGGGAGTCGGTCGCGTGGGAGGAGGGCCCCGGCGCGCCCTGACCGCGGCCGTCGGTGCCGGTCCGGCCACGGTCGCCGGCCGCTTCGACCGCGGGCGGGAGCCGGCCCGCCGACGGACGGTGGCCCCCGACCACGGACTTTAGGCTCCCCGGCACCCACCCCCGCCCATGCGCGTCGCGGTCGTCACGGTCGGCGACGAGCTGCTCGCCGGCGACACGGTGAACACCAACGCCGCGTGGCTGGGCCGGGAGCTCGCCGAGCGCGGCGCCCGGGTGGAGCGAATCGTGACGGTCCCCGACCGGGTGACCGACATCGCCGCCGAGGTCAACCGCGCCCGGGCCGCGTACGACGCCGTCGTCGTCACCGGCGGGCTCGGCCCGACCCACGACGACCTGACCCTCGAGGGCGTGGCCGCCGCGCTCGGCGTCCCCGTCGAGGAGAGCGAGGCCGCAGCGGCCTGGTTCGACGACCACCCCCGCTACGCCCGCGACGACCTCGCCGAGGGGACGACGGTCCTCCCGCGCGGCGCCCGGCTGCTCCCGAACCCCGAGGGGGTCGCGCCCGGGGCGGTCTGCACGGGGGAGGACGGCGTCCCCGTCTACGTGCTCCCCGGGGTCCCCGCGGAGATGGAGGCGATGTTCGCGGGGATCGCCGAGGAGTTCGACGGCCGCCGCCGCGAGCGCGCCTTCGTCGAGACCGGCGAGCCCGAGAGCGCCCTCATCGAGCGGTTCGCCGAGCTCCAGGAGCGCTTTGCGACCGTGGCCGTCGGCTCGTACCCGGGCGCCGACGGCGTGCGCGTGAAGCTCTCGGGCGAGGACGGCGACGCCGTCCGGTCGGCCGCCGAGTGGCTCCGCCAGCGCGTCGAACCGAAGGAGCCCGACGGGGCGAACGGGACGGACGGCGGCTAGTCGAGGCCGGTCGCGAGCGACTCGTCAAGCCCGGCCGCGTGCTCGAGCACCGCGTCGGTCCGGAACCGCCCCTCCTCGACCGCGACGAGCTCGCCGTCGAAGACCACCGTCGGCGCCGAGAGCGTCATGTCGAAGTGGAGGTCACAGGGGACGTCGCCGCCCAGCGAGACGTTGTCGCCGATGGCCACGTGCGCGGTCCCGCGCTTTTTCTTGTCCGCCGCCTGGTTGCCACAGAGGACGACGTCCGGGTTCGTCCCCAGCGACGGCGCCTCCGCGACGTTCCGGGCGCAGTCGCCGACCCGTTCGATGCGGCGCTCGAGGTCGCGGGCCTGCTGGCCCCCCTCGACCGTTCGCACCGCGCCACCCTCGACGGTCAGCGTCACGGGCTGCTCGAGGGTGCCGATGCCGTCGATGGAGTAGTCGACGACGACCGTCCCCGCCGCCGACCCCTCGACGGGCGCGACCGCCGACTTGCCCACCGGCAGCGCGACGAGGTCGCCCGAGCCCAGCTCGTCGGTGACGGCGTGGCCCTCGCGGCCGGCGAGGTCGACGGAGAGGTCGGTCCCCCGCGGCCCCGTCAGGCGCGCGGTCGACGCGGCGGACTGGACCGCCGCGACGGCCCGGGTGACCCGGCGGATCTCGCCGTAGTCCGAGTCCAGCTGGTCGAGCATGATATCCTCGGTGACCCCGCGCATGATGACGAACTCGACGCCCGCCTCGGCCGCTCGCCGGCGGGCGTCCGTGTGGGTGATGGCGTGCGTGTTCACGTCGAAGACGACGTCAGCCTCGAGCATCGCGCCCTCGACGGCCGCCGGCAGCTCGGCGCCGTGGCCATCGAGCCGGGGCTTCACCGCGACGGTCGCCGTCGCGCCCGCGCCCCGGGCGACCGTGGCCAGTGCCCGAGCGATGTCGACGCGCAGCGGGTCGGTGACGAACACGGCCTCCGTCCCCTCGCCGACCCGGCCGATGCGCTCGACCACGTCGCGGGCGACGGGGGCGTACTCGAGGTCCTCCATGTCGACCGAGGCTCGCCGCCGCGACATAGGTGTTGGCCCGCGGGACCCGACGCGTCCGCCCGACCCGCCGGGTCCGAACGGCTTTCACGCGTCACGCGCGTACCGGGGGCATGCGCGTGGGCCTCGTCGTCAACCCCATCGCCGGGATGGGCGGCCGGGTCGGCCTGAAGGGGACCGACGGGAAGGTCGAGGCGGCCCGCGAGCGCGGCGCCGAGCCCCGCGCCCCCGACCGGGCGGTCGAGGCGTTGGCGGCGCTCCTCGCGCTCGCGCTCGACCTCGACCTGCTCGCCTACGGCGGCGTCATGGGCGCCGACGAGGCACGCGAGGCCGGCTTCGAGCCCGTCGTCGTCGGCGAGCCGGCGGGCCGGGCCGACGACGCCGCGACGGCCGAGACCACCGCGGCGGACACCCGCGACGCCGTCGACGCGTTCGTCGAGCGCGGCGCCGACCTCGTGCTGTTCGTCGGTGGCGACGGGACCGCGGTCGACGTCGCCGAGCGCCTCGAGGCCCTCGGCGCCGACGTGCCGATGCTCGGCGTGCCGGCCGGCGTGAAGGTCTACTCGTCGACCTTCGGCGTCACGCCCGCCGCCGCCGGCCGGATCGCCGCCTCGTTCGGCGGGGTCGAGGAGCGCGAGGTCGTCGACCTCGACGAGGCGGCCTACCGCGACGGCGAGGTCCGGACGCGCCTGCGGGCCATCGCGCGGGTCCCCGTCGCCGAGGACGTCCAGTCCGCCAAGCAGCTCGGCGGGGGCACGGTCGAGGGGGTCGCCCGCGGGGTGGCCGACGACGTCGAGCCCGGGGTGACGTACGTCCTCGGGCCGGGGAGCACCCTCCGGGCGATAAAGCGCGAGCTCGGGTTCGCGGGCTCGCCGCTCGGCGTCGACGTCTGGCGGGACGGCGAGCTCCTGGTCGAGGACGGCGCCGAGGCCGACATCCTGGCGGCGCTGGGCGAGCGGAACGTCGTCGTCGTCTCGCCCATCGGGGGGCAGGGCTTCGTCTTCGGTCGCGGCAATCAGCAGCTCTCGCCGGCGGTGCTCCGCCGGAGCGAGGTCCGGGTGGTCGCCTCCGCGAGGAAGCTCGACGACGTCGGCGTGCTTCGCGTGGACACGGGCGACGAGGCCGTCGACGAATCGCTGCGCGGCTGGACGAGGGTCCGGACGGGACGGTTCGAGCGCAGGCTACTGAAGGTCGTCTGAAGGATGCCGACCGCCCGCGGCTCTCCCCGCCGGCGGGCGGCCGACCGCAATTTCGTGGTATTAAGTGCCATATGGTCAAGGTTAAGGTCGACAGCCAGTATAGAAGGGATATGGAAACCAGGAAGGTCCAGCGGCTCGGCCCGTCCACGCTGGCCATGACGCTACCGGCGGACTGGACCAAGGAACACGCGGTCGAGAAGGGGGACGAGGTGTCCATCCGGATGGGCGGGAAGGGCACGCTCACGGTGATGCCGCAGTCGGCGCAGACCGGCGAGTCCGAGGCCACCATCCACGCGGCGCACCTCGACGCGGACTCGGTCGAACGCGCCATCGTCGCCCAGTACGTCCTCGGCCGGCGCATCATCTACGTGGAGAGCGACGACACGCTCGACAACGAGACCATCAACGCCGTCTACCGGGCGGAGGCCCAGCTGATGGGCCTCGGCGTCGTCGAGGAGACGCCGGACCGGATCGCCATCCGGTGCTCGGTCGACCCGGCGGACTTCACCCTCGACAACCTGCTCGAGCGGCTGGAGAACACCGGCTCGACCATGCGCGGCGAGGCCGTCAAGGCGCTGGCGCACGGGAACCCCGACCTCGCCCAGCGCGCGCTGAACCGGGAGCGGCAGGCGAACAAGATCTTCGTGCTCGTGCTGCGGCTGATCTTCACGGCCTACCAGAACCCGACGCTCGCCCGCGCGGTCGGGCTGGACTCGACCTTCGCGCTCATCGGCTACCGGTCCATCGCCAAGAACCTCGAGCTGACGGCCGACAACGCCCAGGACATCGCCGAGACCGTCCTCGAGACCGAGGGCCACGCGCTCTCGGTCGACGGGTCGGTCATCCGGCGCATCCGCGAGTTCACGGACCAGGTCGACGAGCTGACGGCGATGGCCGTCCGCGCCGCGGTCGAGCGGGACTTCGAGCTCACCATCGAGGCCCGGCGGCTGTTCCGGGAGGTCGGCAACCGCGAGCAGGAGATCCTCGACGACCTCCCGGAGCTGGACAACGTGGAGCTGCTGAAGATCCGCGAGGTGCTCGTGGACCTCCAGCAGACCGCGGGCTACGCGATGCGGAACGTGGAGATCGCGGCGAACCTCGCGCTCGACGAGGACTCCGAGTACGTGACCATCCGGTAGATCCCGGCGGGCGCGTGGCTTCGGGGCATCCGGCGGGCGCGAAGGGTTTTGGCCCCGCTGGCTGTTGTGGGGCGGCATGGGAGCTATCCACGAACGGTCCGCGGCGCAGCTGGCGTCCGAAATCCGCGAGGGCAGCCTGTCGCCGGTCGAGGTCGTCGAGGCGCTGCTCGACCGCATCGAGGCGAGGAACGACCGCACGAACGCCTTCGTGACGGTCACGTCGG
Source organism: uncultured Halobacteriales archaeon (assembly GCA_964628745.1). Taxonomy (GTDB): domain Archaea; phylum Halobacteriota; class Halobacteria; order Halobacteriales; family Hikarchaeaceae; genus CAZVOR01. Next base: position 4,038 of record CAZVOR010000019.1, on the reverse strand, counting down.
ACCGGGCACGGTCGGCCGCGGAGGCGGCAGAGCGGGCCGCGGCCGACGGTGACGACCTCGGACCGCTTCACGGCGTCCCCGTGGCCATCAAGGACCTCGAGGACGTGACCGGCGTCCGGACGACGCACGGGTCGCGGCTGTTCGCGGACAACGTGGCCGAGGACGACGAGCCGTTCGTGACGCGACTCGAGCGGGCCGGCGCCATCGTGGTCGGGAAGACCAACACGCCGGAGTTCGGGCTGGGCTGCACCACCGACAACCTCGTGGTGGGTCCCACGGGGACGCCGTTCGACCCCTCGAGGAACGCCGGCGGGTCGTCGGGGGGCGCCGGGGCGGCGCTGGCCGACCGGCTGGTGCCGCTCGCGCAGGGTTCCGACACGGGCGGCTCCATCCGCACGCCGTCGTCGTTCTGCGGCGTCTACGGCCTCAAACCCTCGTTCGGCCGTGTCCCGCGCTCGAACCGGCCCAACGCGTTCGCGGACCACACGCCCTTCTCGCACACCGGGCCGATGGCCCGCACCGTCGAGGACGCGGCGCTGATGCTCGACGTGATGGCGGGGCCCCACCCGGACGACCCGTTCAGCCTCCCCGACGAGGACGTCGACTTCGTGGCGGCCACCCGCCGGGACGTCGACGACCTGTCCGTCGCGTACAGCCCCGACCTGGGGACCTACCCGGTCGAGCCCGTCGTCCGGGAGGTCGTGGGGGAGGCTGTCGGCGCCTTCGCGGACGCCGGCGCGACCGTCGAGCGCGCCGACCCCGACCTCGGGCGCGAGGGCGACGCGGTGCTCGAGGCGTTCTACACGTTCGCCCGGGTGCGGTGGCGGTCCCTGTTCGAGACCCTCGAGGCGGTCCACGGCTTCGACCTCGACGGCGCCGACCGCGAGCGACTCCGCCCCGTCACCGTCGAGACCATCCTCGAGGCGGACGAGGTCACGGCCGGCGACGTCCGGCGGGCGGACGTGACCCGGACCGCCGTGTACGACGGGATCGTCGGGCTCCTCGCGGAGTACGACCTCCTCCTGACCCCGACGCTCGCCGTCCCGCCGTTCGCCCACGGCGAGCACCCCGCCGAGGTCGACGGGGTCCCGGTCGACCCGCTACGGGGGTGGGTCCTCACCCAGCCGTTCAACTTCTCGGGCCACCCGGTCGCGTCCGTCCCCGCGGGGCTCACCGACGACGGCCTGCCCGTCGGGCTGCAGGTCGTCGGCCGGCGCCACGCCGAGGCCGACGTGCTGGCCGCCAGCGCGGCCGTCGAGCGCGAGCGACCGTGGCGCGACGCGTACCCGGACTGAGGGCATCCTCCCGCCCGTCCGCCGGACGCCCTACTCGTCCTCGAGCCGGCGCTGCCACCCCTCGACCGTCGCCAGCAGCTCCGCCGGCGTCAGGTTCGCCAGGTCGACCTCGCGGAGGTCGGCGAGGACGTCGTCGGCGTCCGGGTCGCGGGCCGCGCCGTCAGCGGCCGGCGCCTCGGCGTCCTGGCCGCCCTCGCCCGGTGCCATCGTCCCCGAGTCGAGGTCGAAGACGACCTGCCGGGTACCGCCGGCCGCGCCGCGGGCCTCGACGGCCCGCTCGCGGCGCAGCCGGTCGAGGACCTCGCGAGCGCGCTCGACCACGGGCGCGGGCACGCCGGCGAGCTCGGCGACGTGGATGCCGTAGGAGCGGTCGGTCGCGCCCTCGCGGACCGTCCGGAGGAACGTGACCGACCCGTCTCGCTCGGCGGCGGCGACGTGGACGTTGGCGACGCGGTCGAGGTGGTCGGCCAGCGCGGTCAGCTCGTGGTAGTGCGTGGCGAACAGCGCGAGCGACCGGACCTCGTTGTGGAGGTACTCCGTGGCCGCCCAGGCGATGGAGATGCCGTCGTAGGTCGCGGTGCCCCGGCCCACCTCGTCGAGTACGACCAGCGAGTCCTCGGTGGCGGCGTGGAGGATGTTCGACAGCTCGCCCATCTCGACCATGAACGTCGAGCGCCCCTCGGCGAGCTCGTCGAGCGCGCCGACGCGGGTGAAGATGGCGTCGACCGGCGAGACCCGGGCGCGGTCCGCGGGGACGAACGAGCCGACCTGCGCGAGCAGGACGACGAGCGCCGCCTGCCGGAGGTAGGTCGACTTGCCGCTCATGTTCGGGCCGGTGACGACCAGGAACCGTCGGTCGGCCGACAGTCGGAGGTCGTTCGGCACGAACTCCGTCGTCTGCTCGACGACGGGGTGCCGGCCGGCCTCGACCTCGACGCCGTCGCCGTCCAGCGACGGGCGGACCCAGCCGTTGGCCGCGGCGTGCTCGGCCAGCGCGGCGCGGACGTCGAGCCCGGCCAGCGCCCGGCCCACGGCCCGCAGCAGGTCCGCGCGGTCGGCGACGCGCTCCCGGAGGGCGTCGAACAGTTCGCGCTCGAGGGCGTCCCGCCGCTCCTCGAGCCGGAGGATCTCCCGCTCGCGCTCCTCGAGCGCGTCGGTGGTGAACCGCTTGGCGTTCTTCAGGGTCTTTATCTCCCGGTAGCCGTCCGGGACGGCCCCGGCCTCCGACTTGCCGACCTGGAGGTAGTAGCCGTCGGTGCGGTTCCGGTCCACCGACAGGTGCGAGAGGCCGTGTCTCGCGCGCTCTCGCTCGGCGAGCGTGTCGACCCACTCGCGGGCCTCCTCGTACCGGCCGACGACGGCGTCGAGCTCGTCGTGGTAGCCCCGGCGGAACAGCCCCGCGTCGGGGTCGTCCGCGAGCGCCGCCTCGAGGCGGTCGCGCAGGGTCGCCGCCGCGTCCGGGTCGAGGCCGTCGAACGTCGCGGCCAGCGGCGAGTCGGCCAGCGCCGGGGCGCCGTCGATGCGGTCCGCGAGCGCCGGGACGAGCTCGAGCGTGGCGCGCACTGCGAGCAGGTCGCGGGCCGACGCGCTGCCGTGGACGGCGCGGCCCGCCAGCCGCTCGAGGTCCGAGGCGCCCTCGAGCGTCTCCCGGACCGCCTCCCGCGGCAGCGGCGCGTCGACGAGCGCCCCGATGGCCGCCTGCCGGCGTTCGAGCAGCGCGACGTCCCGTCGGGGTCGGGTCAGCCAGGCCGACAGCCGCCGCGAGCCGGCGCTGGTGACGGTGTGGTCGATGACGTCGAGCAGCGCGCCGCCGTCGCCGCCGGTCATGGTCTCCGCGAGCTCCAGGTTGCGCTGGGTCGTCGCGTCGAGGGCGACGTGGTCGTCGGCCCGGTACGGGGACAGCCGGGTCATCGACCGGCGGACCCCGAGTCCGGCCTCGGCGACGTAGTCCAGCACGGCGCCGGCGGCGCGGACGGCCGCCTCGTCGAGCCCGAGGCTCTCGGCGGCGGCCTCGCCGAACTGCTCGCGGACGGCGTGGGCGGCCTGCCCGGGCGCGAACGCGTCGGCGTCGTGCTCGGTGACCCGCCGCTCGCCGTCCGCGCCGAGGCTGGCCACGAGGTCGGCGTCGTCCCGAACGGTCGGTCCGGCCAGCAGCTCCACCGGGTCGAACCGGTAGACCTCGGCGAGCACGTCGTCGGCCGTCGCGACGGTCGTCACGTGGAACCGGCCGGTCGTCACGTCGGCGAAAGCGACGCCGTAGCCGCCCGCGTGCCTGACCACCGCCGCGAGGTAGCGCGCCTCGGCCCCGTCGGCCTCGAGCAGCGTGCCCGGCGTGACGACGCGGTCGACCGCCCGGACGTGGCCGTCGTCCGTCTCGCGCTGGTCGGCGACGGCGACGCGGTAGCCTCGCTCGACCAGCGCCTTCAGGTACGCCGTCAGCTCGGCGACCGGGACGCCGGCCATCGGGTAGCGCTCGCCGCCCGAGCGCTTCTCGGTGAGCTTCAGGTCGAGCTCGTCGGCGACGGTCTCCGCGTCGGCGCAGAAGAACTCGTAGAAGTCGCCGAGCTGCATCGCCAGCAGGTCGGCGTCGGCCTCGGCCCGGAGCTCAAGGTACTCGCCGACGATGCCCGACGCCCCCGCCATGTGGCCCCAACGGCGCGGCGGCGAATAAAGTCCTGCGGCTTCCGGCGGCCCGGACGCGAACAGTCTTGTCCGCGGACCGACAGGGGGGCGCATGCGCGAC